>NZ_JAGPWD010000049.1 GCF_018119395.1 Massilia sp. ZL223 | reverse complement strand
GCCTCTCAGGCGGCTTTTTTATTGTTGGGGCTGTTCCGAGAAACTTGGGTCCCATGCACACCACGAGCCCCCCGCTTGCACCACCCCAACTCTTGCCCTAGAATCAACTCCCCTGCCCGCTACTCCCCAGTAAGCCTTGGATACCATCCCCCTCTGGGTGCTCGTCCTCGCACTCGCCATCCTGATCCTGCTGTCCGCCTTCTTCGCCATGGCCGAAACGGCCCTGATGGCGTCCAATAAATACCGCCTGCGCCACCTGGCCGAAGGCGGCAACCGCGGCGCCCTCACCACCTTGTGGCTGCTGGCGCGCACCGACCGCTTCCTGTCGCTGGTCCTGATCGCCAATATCCTGCTCAACGCCATGGCCGCCGCCCTGGTCACCGTGGTCGCGATCGACATCTACGGCAACGAGGAAAGCGTGATCACCGCCGCGGCCGCGCTGGTCGCCTTCCTGCTGATCGTGTTCGCCGAAGTGGCGCCCAAGATCATCGGCGCCACCTATCCCGAACCCATCGCCATGGCCACCAGCCTGCCGCTGCAGGCCCTGCTGCGCCTGGCCAAGCCGGTGGTCGGCTTCGTCAACCTGTTCGTGCGCGCCCTGCTGCGCCTGTTCCGCATCCGCACCGGCGAAGACGCCCCGCAGAACCGCCTGTCGCCCGAGGAATTGCGCTCCATCGTGCTGGAAAGCGGCAACTTCGTCCCACAGAAGCACCGCAGCATCCTGCTCAACCTGTTCGACCTGGAATCGGTCACGGTCGACGACATCATGATCCCGCGCACCCAGATCGAAGCCCTGAACCTGGCCGCACCCATCGAAAGCATCCTGGACGAACTGACCACCTGCTACCACAACAAGCTGCCGGTCTACGAAGGCGAAATCAACCGCATCGTCGGCATCCTGCACGTGCGCAAGGCCGTCGGCCTGCTGCGCGAAGTCGAGGAGCTCACCACGGACCACCTGCGCGAACTGCTGGTCGCACCCTATTTCATCCCCCGGGACACCGGCGCCCTCGACCAGCTCCAGCAATTCCAGGAACAGCGCGAACGCATGGGCATCATCGTCGACGAATACGGCGAAGTGCAGGGCCTGGTCACGCTCGACGATATCATCGAGGAAATGATCGGCAGCTTCACCACCTCCATGCCGGGCAGCGCGCGCGAGGCCGTCGCCTGGAACGCCAAGGGCGAATGCCTGCTGGAAGGCAGTACTCCGCTGCGCGACATCAACAAGCAACTCGGCCTGTCCCTGCCCCTGGACGGCCCCAAGACCATCAACGGCCTGCTGCTGGAACAGCTGCAGGACATCCCGGAAGCGCCGATCTCGCTCAAGATCGGTCCCTGCGTGATCGAAGTGGTCCAGGTGCAGAACCAGGCCATCAAGGTTGTCAAACTGCTGCGCCCAGCCGCATCAAGGCGCCTGCTGCCATTCTGAGCGATCCTGCCGGGGCGCGCAGCCGTGCCAATTCGTCTACGTGGCGTGGACGCATCTCATGCACAGCAAATACTTTACAAATTTGATGCCTGTAGGCATCATCCAGAGAGTCCGCCGGTGGGTCGTGCCCACCCGGCGCCTTTGTTGTTTTCCTTAAAACCACGGCTCCGCACGGTTCTCTATGGCAGCAGTCATCCCCAATACGACCACAGGCACGCCGTTGTCGGGTTTGGCGCGCGCGCTGGTCCAGGCGGGCCGCCTGAACACGGCGCAGGCGGACACGCTGCAAAAGAAATCGGCCGCCGACAAGTGCGCCTTCATCGACACCCTGCTCGCCAGCGGCGCCATCGATGCGCGTTCGCTGGCCGTGTTCTGCTCCGAAACCTTCGGCTACCCGCTGCTCGACCTGTCGGCTTTCGCGCCGGACATGCTGCCCTCCACCGCCATCGACAGCAAGCTGATGCAGGCGCAGCGCGTGATCGCGCTGGCCAAGCGCGGCAACAAGATGTCGGTGGCCCTGTCCGACCCGACCAACAGCCAGGCCCTGGACCAGATCAAGTTCCAGAGCGAAGCCTCGGTCGAGCCGGTGATCGTGCCCCACGACGCCCTGCTGGCCCTGCTGGCCAACCTGTCCAAGAGCGCCGAGCAGAGCCTGAACGAACTGGCCGGCGAGGAAGCCGACATCGAGTTCGCCGACGAGGAAGCGCCGGCGGCGGTGGACACCGGCGCCAACGAGGTCGAGGACGCGCCGATCGTGCGCTTCCTGAACAAGATCCTGATGGACGCGGTGCAGGTGGGCGCCTCGGACATCCACTTCGAGCCCTACGAAAAGTATTACCGGATCCGCATGCGCGTGGACGGCGTGCTGCGCGACCATGCCACGCCGCCGCTGTCGATCCGCGAAAAACTGGTCTCGCGCATCAAGGTGCTGGCGCGCCTGGACATCGCGGAAAAGCGCGTGCCGCAGGACGGCCGCATGCGCCTGATCCTGTCGCCGACCCGCACCATCGACTTCCGCGTCAGCACCCTGCCCACCCTGTTCGGCGAGAAGACGGTCATGCGTATCCTCGACGCCACCCAGGCGCAGATGGGCATCGACGCGCTCGGCTACGATCCGGACCAGAAGGCGCTGCTGCTGGACGCCATCACCCGCCCCTACGGCATGGTGCTGGTGACCGGTCCGACCGGCTCGGGCAAGACGGTGTCGCTGTACAGCTGCCTGAACCTGCTGAACAAGCCGGGCATCAACATCTCGACCGCGGAAGACCCGGCCGAGATCAACCTGCCCGGCGTGAACCAGGTCAACGTCAACGACCGGGCCGGCCTGACCTTCCCGGTGGCGCTGAAATCCTTCCTGCGCCAGGATCCGGACATCATCATGGTCGGCGAGATCCGCGACCTGGAGACCGCCGACATCGCGATCAAGGCCGCCCAGACCGGCCACATGGTGTTCTCGACCCTGCACACCAACGATGCGCCCTCGACCCTGACGCGCCTGATGAACATGGGCGTGGCCCCGTTCAACATCGCCTCGTCGGTGATCATGATCACCGCCCAGCGCCTGGCGCGCCGCCTCTGCACCTGCAAGCAGCCGATGGAGATCGGCCATGAGGCCCTGCTGGCGGCCGGCTACCGCGAGAGCGACATCGACGGCTCGTGGAAACCCTACGGCCCGGTGGGCTGCGACCGCTGCCTGGGCTCCGGCTACAAGGGCCGGGTCGGCATCTACCAGATCATGCCGATCAGCCCGGCCATCGAGGCGCTGATCCTGGCGCACGGCAACTCGATGCAGATCGCCGAACAGGCCGAGAAGGACGGCGTGAACTCGCTGCGCCGCTCGGGCCTGATGAAAGTGAAACAAGGACTGACCAGCCTCGAGGAAGTGCTTGGCTGCACCAACGAATAGGAATCATATGGCAACTTCCGCACCCACCCGCAGCCGCGCCGGCGCCCAGGTCAAGGAGCAGGTCTATGCCTGGGAAGGCAAGGACAAGACCGGCAAGACCGTGCGCGGCGAGCTGCGCGCAGGCGGCGAGGCGATCGTCAACGTGACCCTGCGCCGCCAGGGCATCATGGTCACCAAGGTCAAGAAAAAGGTCTACCGCGCCGGCAAGAAGATCACCGACAAGGACCTGACCATGTTCACGCGCCAGCTGGCGACCATGATGAAGGCCGGCGTGCCGCTGCTGCAGTCTTTCGACATCGTCGGCAAGGGCCACGCCAACCCGTCGATGTCCAAGCTGATCCTGGACCTGCGCGCCGACGTCGAGACCGGCACCAGCCTGAACAACGCTTTCCGCAAGTACCCGGTGTATTTCGACCCGCTGTTCTGCAACCTGGTGGGCGCGGGCGAACAGGCGGGCATTCTCGAAGACCTCCTGACCCGTCTGGCGATCTACAAGGAAAAGACGCTGGCCCTGAAGAGCAAGATCAAGTCGGCCCTGACCTACCCGATCTCGATCCTGGCGATCGCCTTCGTGGTCACGGCCGTGATCATGATCTGGGTGGTGCCGGCCTTCAAGTCGGTATTCCAGAGCTTCGGCGCCGACTTGCCGGCCCCAACCCTGATGGTGATGGCGATCTCGGAATTCTTCGTCAGCTGGTGGTACCTGATCTTCGGCGGCATCTTCGGCACCATCTATTTCTTCTTCCAGGCCTGGCGCCGCTCGCTCAAGATGCAGCAGGCCATGGACCGGATCCTGCTGCGCATCCCGATCTTCGGGCCGGTGGTCCGCAAGGCGACCATCGCGCGCTGGACCCGCACCCTGTCGACCATGTTCGCGGCCGGCGTGCCGCTGGTGGAAGCACTGGACTCGGTCGGCGGCGCCTCGGGCAACGCGGTCTACCTGGACGCCACGCGCAAGATCCAGACCGAGGTCAGCACCGGCACCAGCCTGACCATGGCGATGCAGAACACGGACGTGTTCCCGAGCTTGGTCACCCAGATGGTCCAGATCGGCGAGGAATCGGGTGCGCTCGACGCCATGCTGGGCAAGGTGGCGGACTTCTTCGAGGCCGAAGTGGACGAGGCGGTGGCCGCCCTGTCCTCGCTGATGGAGCCGCTGATCATGGTGATCCTGGGCGTGCTGATCGGCGGCCTGGTGGTGGCCATGTACCTGCCGATCTTCAAGCTGGGTTCGGTGGTCTGAACTAGCGAGGCCATGCGTCCGGCGCGGCGCCGCCCATGGCCAGCCGCGCCGGCTGGCCGGAGCGCGGCGCGGCCAGGACTTCCTGGCGGCCTGGCGCCGCATGCAGCTGGAACACGCTCACCACCTGCGACAGGCCGGCCGCCTGGCTCTGCAGCGACTCGGCCGCGCCGGCGGCTTCCTCGACCAGGGCGGCATTCTGCTGGGTGACCTGGTCCATCTGCGCGATGGCCCGGTTGACCTGTTCGATCCCGGCGCTTTGTTCCTGGCTGGCGGCGCTGATCTCGGCCATGATGTCGGTCACCCGCCGTACGCTGTCGACGATCTCCTGCATGGTGGCCCCCGCCTGGGCGACCAGCCTGCCGCCGGCGTCCACCTGCTCCGCCGAGTGTTCGATCAGGCTCTTGATCTCCCTGGCGGCGGAGGCGGAGCGCTGGGCCAGGTTCCGCACTTCCGACGCGACCACCGCGAATCCCCTGCCCTGCTCGCCGGCCCGGGCTGCTTCCACGGCAGCATTCAGGGCGAGGATGTTCGTCTGGAAGGCGATGCTGTCGATCACGGCGATGATGTCGCCTATCTTCCTGGACGACGCACTGATGCCATCCATCGTGTGGACCACCCGCGCCACGACCTCGCCGCCCTGGAGCGCGATGCCGGATGCCGAGGCCGCGAGCTGGCTGGCGTGCTTCGCATTGTCGGCGTTCTGCCTGACCGTCGAGGTCAGTTCTTCCATGGAGGCTGCCGTCTCTTCCAGCGAGGATGCCTGTTCTTCGGTGCGGGACGACAGGTCCTGGTTGCCCGCCGCGATCTGGTTCGAGGCGGTGGCCATGCTGTCGGCGCCCGTCCTTACCCGCGACACGATGTCGGCCAGTCCCCCGTTCATGTCCTTCAAGGCCTGCATGAGCTGGCCGATCTCGTTGGCCGACCCGACCTCGATCCGCTGGCTCAGGTCGCCCGCCGCCACGCTGCCGGCGATCCTGACCGCCGCGTCCAGGGGCCTGGAGATCGAACGGGTAATCCAGAGGCCGAGGCCGAGCGCCAGCACGACGCCGAACACGACACCTGCGATGCAGCTGATGAACACGTAGCGGTACAGCGTCTGCGAGGTCTCGTATTCGCTGTGCGCCACCTTGAGCTGCAATTCGATCAGCGCGTCGATGCTCCGGCGCACCGGGACGAACAGGTCGGTCATTTTCCCGTTCATGATCGCGGTCGCCAGCTGCGTGTCGCCGGCGCGCAGCGCCGCCACGGCGGGCTGCAGGCCCTCGTCCACGAAGCGGCTTCGATGCTGCCTGAACTGCTCGGCGAGCCGCCTTTCCTCGTCGGTCAGGTAGGTGCCCATGTAGGCTTCCCAGGTCCTGGAAATGGTCTGGATGTTGGCCTCGATCTCATCCAGGTTGCGGCCTGCCGCCGCCGGATCGGCCACGATGGACTTGGCGACATCCATCTGGTTGATGTTCAGCAGGCGGATGATGCGGTCCAGCTGTCCCAATGGGACCAGCCGGTCCGCGTAGATCGAGCGCATGGCGTCGTTCGCCATGCCCAGGCTGACCAGGCCGATAACGGCGCCGACGACCAGCTGGAAGGAAAGGAAGCCGGTCAGGAAAACCAGGCGCGATCTGATGGTGAGGTTGTTTAGCATGTTGTTGGTATCGTAAAAGTCATCGAGGTAATGAAAGCGGCGGCGTCCCGGTCCCTAGCCCGCCAGGTCCTGGAATTCCGACAACAGGAAGTGGGTCAGCTGTTCCGGCCATACGGGCGGGCTGTAGTAATAGCCCTGGATCTCGTCGCAGCCGTTGTCCTTCAGGAAGTTCGCCTGCTCGGCCGTTTCCACCCCTTCCGCCACCGCTTCCAGGTTCAGGCCATGCGCCAGGGCGATGATGGCGCGCGTGATGGCGGCGTCGTTGGGATCGCCGACCACGTCCTTTACGAAGGAGCGGTCGATCTTCAGCACGTCGAGCGGGAAGCGCTTCAGGTAGCTCAGCGACGAATAGCCGGTACCGAAATCGTCGATGGACAGGGTGACGCCGAGCGCCTTCAGCGAGCGCAGCACCGCGGCCGCATCCTCGGTGTCCTGCATCACCGTGCTTTCGGTAATCTCGAGCTCCAGCCGCGCCGGATCGAGGCCGCTGTCCTCCAGCACCCTGCGCACCCGCTGCGCCAGGCCGGCCTGCTGGAACTTGCGTGCCGACAGGTTGACCGATACCCGCCCCAGCGGCAGGCCTTCGGCATGCCATGCGGCGGCGCGGGTGCAGGCTTCGCGCAGCACCCAGAGGTCGATTTCCTCGATCATGCCGGTTTCTTCCGCCAGCGGAATGAAGCGGGCCGGCGGCACCAGGCCCAGCACCGGGTGGCGCCAGCGCACCAGGGCTTCGATTCCGACCACCTGGCTGCCCCCGAGGCTGATGCGCGGCTGGTACTGCAGCACCAGCTGGCCGCGCTCGAGGGCATGGGACAGCATGGCTTCCAGCTCGATCCGCTCGCGGATGCTCCTGGCCATTTCGGCCGTGTGGAAGCTGATCCGCGCCGCGCCATGGCTGCGGGCGTCGGCCATCGCCAGCTGCGCCATCTGCACCAGTTGCGAGGGCGTGCAGGGACCGGGCGGCAGGACGGCGATGCCGACGCTGGCCGACAGCAGGGCGCGTTGTCCGTCCAGCAGGAAGGGCGCGCGCATGCAGTCCAGCAGCGAGTCGGCAAGCGCCGCCGCGGCCTCGCGGCTGGAATGTTTTTGCACGACGATGAACTCGTTGCCCCCCTGGCGCGCGAGGGCGTCTCCCGTGCCCAGGCGCGGCGCGATCCGCGCCACGCATTCGTGCAGCACCTGGTCGCCGCTGGCCCAGCCATAATTGCTGTTGATCTTCCTGAACGCGTCGATGTCGAGCACCAGCACCGCCAGCGTGCGTCTCTCCTGGCGCGCCGCGCCGATCGCGTCGCCCAGCATCTCGAGCACGCGGTGCCGGTTCGGCAGCCCGGTCAGCGCATCGTAGGCGAGCTGCTCGACCAGGGCGCGCTCCAGGCGGCGGCGTTCCGACAGGTCGCGCACGATGGCGATCTGCTGCCCGTCCGGCGTCGCCGCGCGCCTCACCTCGGCCGGGAAGGACGGACCGTAGAGGCGGCGGCAGCGCATCTCGTCCTCTCCCTCTGCCGGCGGCAGGAGCAGCTCCAGCGGCAGTCCGGCCGCCACCGCGCGCCCGACGCCGAACAGCTCTTCAGCGCGCGCATTCATCATGCTCACGCGTCCCTCGGCGCCCGACAGCAGGATTGCATCCGGCGCGCATTCCATCAGGCTGCGGAACTCGTTCCTGCTCTCCGCCAGCCATTGCTCCGACATGCGCAGCCGGCGGTACGGCGCCTGGACCACATCGACGAAGATGGCCCGGTGCAGGCACAAGTAGGCAATCGCCTTGTACGCATGCCCGACCATGTTGAACACGTCGTCGGGGGCCAGGTAAAGGGTGAAGCTCACGCCGCTCAGCCCCATGATCGCCGCCCCGGCCGCGAGGTAGCGGTCGGCGCGCGCGTGCGTGCGGCGCGCGCGCGCCAGCAGGACCATGGCCGCGCAGGCGTTCAGGGCCGTCAGGGCGTACTCGGCATGGACCTTGAACGCGCTCGGGCCTTGTCCGGGCACGAAGGTGGCGGGGATCAGCCCTGGACGCGCCAGCACCAGCCAGTAGCCGCCGGCGGCCAGCGCGAGCGCGCACAGCACGCCCCAGCGATAGCCGCGGCGCCCGACCGCGTATCCGGGCGGGACCAGGGCCGCCGCCAGCAGCAGCACCGCGCCGGCGCCGCGCGCCAGTAGCCAGAACGCAAGGCCGTCGGCAACCGACGCCGGCCGCGCGAGACCGGGCATGCCGGGCATCGACAGCAGGTGTCCGATGTCGAGCAGCCCGACCGCCAGTGCGGCCGGCGACAGCAGCGCCACCGTGGCCGGAATCCGTCCGTCGACGCTGTGCCCGCCGATCACGAAGACCAGCATCGCGACCACGATCGAGAACAGCTCCGCTCCAAAGTGAACCGGAAGATACCAGCGCGGAGACCAGGGCAGCATGGCCGCGTTGCCCTGGGCCAGCCAGGCCGTCAGCACGGCGAGCAGGCCGGTCAGGACAAGCAGGCGCGTCGTGCTGGGAATGCGGCGCACGAGCGGCATCATGCGGCCACGTCCGCTTGCCGGGACAGCAGCAGCGCTTCGATCTCGGCCGCGGCCATCGGCGGCCCGAAGCGGTAGCCCTGCATGCGCCGGCATCCGTGCGCTTCCAGGATCGCCTGCTGGCCAGCGCTCTCGACGCCCACGGCGGTCACGTCCAGCTTCATCGCGTCGGCCAGCGCGATCACGGCCTTGACGATGGCGGCGGTGTCGTCGTTGGTGGCGATGTCGGAGATGAAGGAGCGGTCGATCTTCAGGCTGCCGATCGGGAAGCGCCTGAGGTTGGCCAGGCTCGAATAGCCCGCGCAGAAGTCGTCGATAGCCAGCCGCACTCCCATTTCCGACAGCCGCGCCATGGTCTCGGCCGGCGTGCCAACGCTGTCCATCAGCAGGGTTTCGGCGATTTCCAGGGTCAGCGAAGACGGAGCGCAGCCGGTCTGCGCCAGCAGGCTTTCCACTTGCGCCGCCATGTCCTGCTGCTGCAGCTGGCGTGCCGAGACGTTGACGCTCATGCGCAGCTCTCCCAGGCCCATGCGCTGGAAGGCGGCCAGCTGGCGCATTGCCGTCGCCAGCACCCACTCGCCGATCGGCACGATCAGGCCGGTTTCCTCCGCCAGCGGGATGACGTCCGCCGGCGACAGTCCGTCCTTGCCCTCCCCTTCCCAGCGCAGCAGCGCTTCCAGGCCGATGATGCGCCCGCTGGCGGCGTCGACCTGGGGCTGGTAATGCAACGCGAATTCACCGCGCTGCAGCGCCCGCTGCAGCCTGGCTTCGACGTGCAGGTGCTCCTCGGCGTGGACGCCCATGTCCGCGGTATAGAAGTCGAAATGGTTGCCGCCGCTGGCCTTGGACCGGTACATGGCGCTGTCGGCCGCCTTGAGCAGGGTATTGCAGTCCTGGCCGTCGCGCGGATAGATCGCGATGCCGATGCTCCCGGTCGGGAACAGCTCGGTGCCGCACAAGGTCAGGGGCTGGAACAGTTCCGCCAGGAGCTTCTGCGCGACCAGCGCGGCATCGGCCGGGCTGCCCAGGTCGGGCAGCACCACCACGAACTCGTCGCCGCCCTGGCGCGCCACCGTGTCGCTCTCGCGCAGGCTGGTCGCCAGCCTGCGCGCGATCTCGATGATCATCTGGTCGCCGGCCTCGTGGCCGAGACTATCGTTGACGTGCTTGAAGCGGTCCAGGTCGATGAACATCACCCCGACCTGGCGCTGCATGCGCTGGGCCTGCGAGATCGCATGCGCCAGCCGGTCCTGCAGCAGGGCGCGATTCGGCAAGCCGGTCAGCACGTCGTGGTTGGCCATGCGCACCAGGGCCTCCTCGGCCTGCTTCCGGCGGGAGATATCCTCCACGGCGACGATCAGCCGCAGCTCGCCGCTGAGGGCCTCGCGCATCGCCGATGCGCTGACCGCCACCCAGATCGGACGTCCGCCCTTCGCCACGTAGCGCGTCTCGCGCTGGAAGTCGCGGATCTCGCCGTCGATGAGCTTGCGGACCAGGACACGGTCGTCCAGCAGGTCGTCCGGATGCGTGATCTGGTGGATGAAGCGCTGCAGCAATTCGATCTCGGTATAGCCGACGATCTTGGTGAGCTTGCGGTTGACCCGCACGAAACGGCCTTCGCGCGACAACAGGGCAATGCCCACCGCGGCCTGGGTGAAGGTCAGCCGGAAGAATTCCTCGCTTTCCTGCAGGCGCAGGCGGGCGTGGCGCTTGAACGTGATGTCCTGGCAGATCAGCAGGAGGATCTGCTTGTCCTCCTGGCGCGTGCGTCGGATATTGCATTCGAGGTAACGCACCCCCTCGGCATGCCCATCGATGGGAACGACCACGCCGTCCTGGGGTGCGCCGGACGCGAGGGCCGCGGCCATGCGCTCCGACAGCTCCGGCGCCGGGATCAGCGATTCGAGCGGCGGCAGCGATTCGAGGGCATCTTGCGGGATGCCGAGCATGTCCTGCATGGTCGTGTTCATGGAGCGGATGCGGTGCGCGGCATCGACCACGATCAGGCCTGCCGGCATTCCGTCGATCACCTGTTCCAGGTAATTCTGGTGCTGGACCACGCTGCGCTGGTCGGCATGCGCATAGGTGTCGAGGGCCAGGCCCATGTCCAGGCATACAACCTTGAGAACGCTGTTGATGGCGGCCTTGAAGCGCTCCGGCTCGGCGCGGTGCCGTTCCCACAGCAGGTCGCTCATCTCGGCCAGGTACTTGCGGTAGGCGCCGATGTACCATTTCGGTTCCAGGCCGACGCGCTGGTGAACCAATCCTACCCGCAGGCGTTCGCGGATATAGTTTTCGTCGTACACGCCCGCCGTCAGGCTGCGGAAATAGGCGGCCTGGGCATGCTTCAGCCGGGTGACCGTATCCTCGTTCCTGACCAGGGAACGCAATGCGTCGAAGCTCAGGATATGCGCATAGAAGCTGTCGGAAAACGTCTCGATGTCGTGGTCGACCAGCTCGTGCAGGTCGCGCAGGAGGGAATGATCCTGTTCGCCCAGTTCGAGGAAGGCCATGCGCGCGGCCACTTCCTGCTGGTCGAGCCCGATCTCGCGTGCGATGGTGTCGACCGCGCCGTCCAGCCAGGTTCCCGTTGTTGCGCTTGCGGGGTGCAGATTGTCTACCATACCAGATTTGCCTTTATTCCTATGTCGAGGTGGTGCGGGTCCCGCGTGCCGCAGGGCGTGCGAGGGACGACCCGGCTGCGTTCGGGCGGCCGGGTGGAGATGACATCGTTGGACAACGCCTCGCATTACCGAGGCATCACATGTGCTGCGCGCGTGGCGATGCAGCCCGGCGATGCCGGGCATGTACAAAGCTGGAGGAAAAGCGCGCGGTGCCTGCAAGCCGGTCGGCGTTACACCAACCGGCTTGCGCGCTTACCAGCCGGGGATCAGGGAACCCATCGAGACTGGAGGCGCAGTGCCGGTCACGGCCGGCGCCAGGACACCGAAGAGAAGAACATGTCCCTGGTTGGGACAAGGAGCCGCCTGCCGGACTGGCCGGGAGGCGGCTGAAGCTGTTGCCGAACTCGAGTCGCTCATTTCCAATACATCCGCCTGGAGAAAGCTTGCCAAGCTTTCACAATTATTTGCAAAATCGTCTACAAAAATTCACTATAGGCAATAATGTAGGGCGTGGATTTTTTGCTATCAAGCAAGACTCTTGATGTAGATCAAAAATTCTTCAAATCTAGTTTTTTCGGTAACGATTATTGTTTCTTTACTCATCGATCAGGCAAGTCGACGATAAGTTTTTGTCGATGACTCATTACCGGAAGCCATATGTGGAAGCCTGGCGCACCACCCGCTAGGTGGACAGCGTCTTGTAATGCGCCTGGTAATACCATTCGACCAGCCTGTCGGCGCGGATGGGTTTGCTGATGAAGTAACCCTGGCCGAGGTCGCTCCCGATCCCGGCCAGCAGCTCGATGGCCGCCTGCGACTCGATCCCTTCCGCGATGACGGTCATGCCCAGCTTCTTGCCGAGCGCGATGCTCACGCCTTCGCGCCTGAGGCGCTCGAGCATCTTCGCGGCCTCTTCCACATCGCTCATTACGGCGCTCTCGATCACTTCGAATTCGATGCAGGCGGGGTGCATTCCGCGCTGAATATTCCGACCGGCATTCTTGGCGTGGTACATCGCCGCGTCGGCGTGTCGATCAAGGTGTCGAGATCGCTGCCGTCGTTGGGATACATGCTGATGCCGATGCTGGGTGACGTCCTGAACTCGAGCGCGTCAATCCGGAACTTCGCTAAGGCTAAACGGTCTCATAATTATGAGGAAATCCGCTTCCGCCAACACCGGTCCATGGTCTTCGGGCGCACTGTACGACGCTGTTACCGGGACGATGATCGGTCACGATGTAGCTGTAGCCGAATGCGGTAGCGGGCAACGCTGTCATTTGGAGGCGCAATGTTCGTAGCGCATCGCATCCGGCTCGATCCCAATAATGTCCAGGCGACGTACCTTTCCCGCGCGGCTGGCGTGGCGCGCTTCGCCTACAATTGGGCCCTGGCCGAGTGGGGCAAACAGTACGCAGCCTGCAAGGCTGATCCATCGCTGCCCAAGCCGTCCGAAGCGGCGCTGCGACGCCAGCTCAATACCATCAAGCGCGTACAGTTTCCCTGGATGCTGGGAGTGACCAAGAATGCACCCCAGATGGCGATCATGCAGCTGGGCCGCGCCTTCGATAATTTCTTTAACAAGCGCGCCCGCTATCCCAGCTTCCGCCGCAAGGGCCGTAACGACCGTTTTGCTTTGAGCAACGACCAGTTCCGGGTCGAGGACGAGCGGATCCGCATCCCGAAGCTGGGTTGGATCCGCATGCGCGAAGCCCTGCGTTTCACCGGCCGGATTGTATCGGCCTCGATTTCCCGCATGGCCGATTACTGGTACGCCAGCATCACCGTCGACACCCTTGAATTGTCCCTGCCGCGAGCCGAAAACCAAGGCGAGGTCGGGGTGGAGCTCGGGGTCTCAACGCTGGCGACCCTGTCGACCGGCGAGAAGTTCGAAGGACCGAAGGCATTGCGCACCCTGCTGCCGCGCCTGCGCCGCTTGTCGCGCGGCCTGGCACGCAAGGTGAAAGGTTCACGCAACCGCGTCAAGGCGAAGAAGAAGTTGGCGCGCCTGCATGCCTGCATCGGCAACATCCGCCGTGACAGCTTGCACCGGCTGAGTACTAACATTGCGCGCCGCTTTCACACGATCGGTATCGAGGACTTGAACGTCAAGGGCATGTTGGCCAACGGGCGCCTGGCGCGGGCGCTCGCAGATATGAGTTTCTACGAGCTGCGCCGCCAACTGGAATACAAGACTGCCTGGCGCGGCGGCCGGCTCGTCGTGGCGGATCGGTGGTACCCGAGCAGCAAGCTATGTTCGAGTTGCGGCTACCGGCTCGAAACGCTCGGCCTGGCGATCCGCCGCTGGTCCTGCCCGGGCTGCGGAACGGCACACGAGCGAGACGTCAATGCGGCTCTTAACTTGAAGCATATTGCGGTAAGTTCTACCGTGACTGCCTGTGGAGGGGAAGGCGCTGGTTCTGCGCGCGAGCGCGGGACGAAACCGGTCCCGGTGAAGCAGGAATCTAGCCGCGAAGCCAACTACGGATAGCTTTGCGTAAGTCTGGAGGAACGGTGTGCTCGCTTTCCTGCAGCGTCAGGAAAATGACTAACTTCATCTCTCGTGCCGTTCAGCGCTCCCGCCACCATGCCGGTGAATCAGCACACCACGGCGAACACGGCGTCGGCGCCCTGCGCATCCTTACGGTCGACAATAAATGTGAGCTGCGGTTCCAGCAAAAGGGGCGCGGCAATGAGCGACAGGCCCGAAGCGAAGACCGCCTGCCGCCATCCGCCCAGCATGGCGCTCACCATGACGGGGATGTACAGCAGGCCAAGGGGCGCACACGGCCCGATGATGTCCGTCCTTCGAATTGGATGAAGGCGCACAGGCTGACCAGCACCAGGAAAAGGAGAAACGGCATGAACAGCGCCGCGGCTGGCCCTTGGAATAAGCGTCGTGGCTTCATCCTTACTCCTTGCCAATTATTGGACAGGCGCCGCGACCGATGCACACCATCTTATCCTGTCATCTTGATAACGCGTCGCCAGTTCGGCAAGAACGGCGATGGCGTTCGCATCCAACACACAGATGGCGCCAGCGCCGGTGACCCACATGTCAGGCGCCAGCCTTGAGGCCGCGTACATGCGCAAGGACCTCCAGCTCGCGCCCTTCTCCGACCAGCTCAGCCGGAGTCTTGCCCTCGAACGCGCCCAGCGACTGGTTCATCCACGCATTCGCCGCGTCGTCGCCGGAGACGATGCGGCGGACTTCGTGCATGACGGTGTAATAAGCCTGGGCCTTGCGCGATTGGTGCTGGAAGCGGTCGCGCAGGGCAGCCAGGGCGTCGGGAGTAAGTCGTTCGTCGTTTGCCATGGATGTCGTCCAGCGAAAAGCGACATCATACCTGCGCCGCCCGCCTCCACCCGATGGAGGAGCGGACTCAGCGCAGCGCCGCCTGGACTTCGCGCGCCATCCTGGCCAGCACAGCGCGCAGCATGAGCCGCGCCATGGCGAGGGGCCGGCGCCGGTCCAGCCCGCGCCGCGCCATCCGCTGCGGCAGGAAGAAGCGCGCGAAGGCCGGCCGACCGCCTGGACGCAGCTCCCAGAAGCAGCCGCCCGCCCAGGCCGTGTCGAACCCGTCCTCCGCCTTCAGAAGCTTGAGGACAGTGCCGGAACACATCGCCACGTCCGCCGGGCCATCGCGCGCCAGCAGCCGGAAGCCCCTTCGGTACGACAGTTCCACCGTCTGCCGTGCATCGGCCAGCTGGATCGCCAGCGGGCGCAGCGCCCCCACCGTCTCCAGCAGGCGGGGCAGCCCGTGCAGGCTGGCGCCGGCGCGCTCGCGGTATTTCTGGAATGCGGCACGCAGCTCCGCCAGGCCCGCATCTGGCGGGCGCGGCAAGGGTGCCGGCGCCGCGCGCCAGCAGGCGCTCCAGTGCGCCAGCGCCGCCTCGCTGCGCGCGCCCAGGCTGGCGGCGCTGTCCTGTTCCAGGTCGATGGCGCCGCCGGGCGCAAGGAAGCGGATCAGCGGACGCGCAGTTTCCAGCTGCGGCGCGTCGACCACCCCGGCCGGGCTGCGCCGTCCATGGTTGAGCCAGGCGTTGTCGGCGCGCGCGAAACGCGCGAACGCGGCCACCGGCACCACCAGGCGCGGCCGGAATACCTCGATCTGCAGCGCCAGCCGGGCGATCCCCTTCGCGGCCGCTTCCTCGCGCAGGGCGAACTGGTCCGGGTTGCCGCACCAGGCCATGTCGGCGAAGCCCGACAGCAGCAGGTCGATGCGCGCAGCGCGCCGGCGCAGCTGCACGGCGGCCCTGGCGCAGGCGGCGCGCGTGCCCAGGGCCCGCTCCCCCAGGTGGAGAATGCTGCGGCGGCCGGCCTGGACCAGGCACCAGGAGTCGGCGTCGCCGTTGGCGAAGGCGGTCAGGCGCAAGTCCTTCCCCAGCGCCAGCGGCTGCCCGTCTTTACACTCGGCCAGGGCCAGCCGCTGGCGGCGCAGCTCGTCGGCCAGGCGCCAGTCCCTTCCCTGGCGGTACAGGAAGGTGGCGATGCCGCGAAAATCCGCCTTGAAACTGCGCAGGAAGGGCAGCGAGAGACGGTCGGGCGTGGCGCGCGAGCACCATACGTAGACCGGCAGGCCGCAGCTGTTGAGTTCGGCGATCAGGGCGGCGCTGCTGGTGGACGGATCGGCCAGGCTCCAGGCCCCGTCCAGCACCGTGCCTTCCAGCCAGGGGTCGGCCAGCAGCAGCGCGGACTCGGTGCGCACCATGAAACTGGCGTGATTCAGGAAGGTGAAGGTCGGCGAGGCCATGGCTGATTCAGGCAAGCGGCGGGCTGTGGGCTGTGATCCAGGGGGCCTTTCAGCGTAACGGCGCGCCGCCTGGGGGCCATGATCCGCCACAATCGCGTGCAATCTGCACAATCAGCGCGAAAAGTCGGGCCTTTCGCCTTCGCCAAAGCACGGAAACCCCCTACAATAAGGTTGATGTAAGGAATCTTTTTTCGGACTGACACGCCATGCCCCTGGAATCCCTTTTCTTCGCGCCCCCGGCCACCCTCGGCGCCGCGCTCGCGGCAGCCCTGTTCGGACTGCTCGTCGGCAGTTTCCTGAACGTGGTCATCTACCGGATTCCCGCCATGATGCAGCGCGAGTCCGACAACTATGTGGCGGCGGAGACCGGCAAGGAGCCGCCGCACACGGAACGTTTCAACCTGATGGTGCCGCGCTCGCGCTGCGGCCATTGCGGCCACCAGATCACGGCGATGGAAAACATCCCGGTCATCAGCTGGCTGGCCCTGCGCGGCAAGTGCAGTTCCTGCAAGACCCCGATCTCGGCGCGCTACCCGGCCATCGAACTGTTCACCGCCATCGTTTCCGGCCTGCTGGTCTGGACCTTCGGCAGCGGCGCGATGGGCCTGGCGACCCTGCTGTTCGCCTGGCTGCTGATCGCGATGACCTTCATCGACTTCGACACCCAGCTGCTGCCGGACGACCTCACCTATCCGCTGCTGTGGGCCGGCCTGCTCGTCAATATCAACGGCACCTTCGTGCCGCTGCAGGACGCCGTGATCGGCGCGGCGGCCGGCTACCTGGTGCTGTGGGCGGTGTACTGGCTGTTCAAGCTGGTGACCGGCAAGGAAGGCATGGGCTACGGCGACTTCAAGCTGCTGGCCGCCCTCGGCGCTTGGCTCGGCTGGGCCATGCTGCCGACCATCATCCTGCTGTCCTCGATCGTCGGCGCCGTGGTCGGCATCAGCCTGATCCTGTTCGCCAAGCGCGGGCGCGACAAGCCGATCCCCTTCGGCCCCTACCTGGCGGCCGCCGGCCTGATCGCCCTGTTCTACGGCGAGCAGCTGAGCCGCTTCACCCAGAGCCTGGTTGCCTGAGATGGACAAGGCGTTCTCGGTCGGCCTCACCGGCGGCATCGGGTGCGGCAAGACCACCGTGGCCGACATGTTCGCGGAGCTCGGCGCTTCGGTGATCGACACCGACCAGATCGCCCACTCCCTGACCGCGCCGCACGGGGCCGCGATGCCGGCCCTGCTGGCCGAGTTCGGCGAGGAGTTCGCCACGCCGGATGGCGCGCTCGACCGGGCAAAGATGCGCGCCCTGGTGTTTTCCGACGCCACCGCCCGCGCCCGCCTGGAAGCCATCCTGCATCCGCGCATCCGGGACGCCACCGCGGCGGCAGCGGCCATCGCCACCGGGACCTATACGATCTTCGTGGTGCCCCTGCTGATCGAGTCGGGTACCTGGCGCGAACGCGTCACCCGCGTGCTGGCAATTGACTGCTCCGAAGACACGCAAGTGGCGCGTGTCATGACGCGCAGCGGCCTGAGCGCCGAGCAGGTGCGCGCGATCATGGCGGCCCAGGTCACCCGCGCGCAGCGGCTGGCGGCAGCCGACGACGTCATCAATAACGACGAAGGACTGGACGAATTGCGGCCCCAGGTGGAGCGTTTACATGCGCAGTATCTGTCCTATAGCAAGATAATGTAACAAGATCAATGCAGGATTTGTAATTTTACGCATCATGGTTCAGAATCACGGGGTTGCCAGCCAGCCTACATTCAAGGGAATGTCATTTTGATCGTCTACGAATATCCTTTCAACGAGCGGATTCGCACGTTGTTGCGGCTGGAGGACCTGTACGAGAAGTTCAAGTTCTTTGTGCATCAGGAACACCCGATGCAGCACCATGTGGCGCTGGCGACCATCTTCGACATGCTCGAAGTGGCGGGACGCGCCGACCTGAAGTCCGACCTGCTGCAGGAACTCGAGCGCCAGAAGCAAAGCCTGCTGGCCTACCGCAGCAACCCCGCCGTCGCCGCCGAGATGCTCGACGCCGTGCTGACCGAACTGGACCAGGTGAGCAGCGCGCTGGTGGCGAGCCAGGGCAAGACCGGTCAGAACGTGCGCGACAACGAATGGCTGATGAGCATCCGCGGCCGCACCATCATCCCGGGCGGCGCCTGCGAATTCGACCTGCCCTCCTACTACGCCTGGCAACAGCGCCCGTCCGAGCAGCGCCATGCCGACATCATGAACTGGTTCGCACCGCTGGCGCCGCTGTTCGACGCGCTGTCGTTGGTGCTGCGCCTGCTGCGCGACTCGGGGCGCCCGGTCAAGATGATCGCCACCGCCGGCAGCTACCAGCAGATGCTGCAGGGGAAGGTCTACCAGATGCTGCGCCTGACCCTGGACGAGTCGCTTGGCGCAATTCCCGAAATCTCGGCCAACAAGTATATGCTGTGGGTACGCTTCACCACCCAGGACGGCGACCTCAAGCCGAAGCCCCTGGAAGAAGACGTGCCTTTCGATTTAACTCTTTGTAATTTCTAGTGCCATGACTGTTGTTTCCTGCCCTACCTGCGGCAAGAAGGTCGAGTGGATCCCGGCCAACAAGTTCCGCCCGTTCTGTTCCGAACGCTGCAAGCAGATCGACCTGGGCGCCTGGGCCGAGGAGAAGTACACGATCCCCGGCGGCGCACCGACCGACCCGCAAGACAAGCCGTCGGACGACTGACGGGCGCATGCGCGGCGCGCCTATCGCTTCCTCCTCCTTCTGTGCACGCCTGGCGCTGGTTCGTATCAATGTGAAAGGATCGTCATGCCGCTCGTTTCGATTACCGTCCGCAAGCCCAAGACCGCCGAGTTCAAGAACACCGTGTTCGACAGCGTCCACCACGCCCTGGTGGCGGTGGGCGTACCCGCCACCGACCAGTTTCAGCGCGTGTTCGAACTCGACGCCGCCGATTTCCGTTTCGGGCCGGACTATCCGGATTTGCATACTTCGCGTAACGACGACTTCGTGCTGATCGAGATCCTGTGGTCGGTGGGGCGCAGCGTGAAGGTCAAGAAGAAGCTGCTGGCGGAACTGATGAACAAGCTGCGCGACGCGGGGATGGAGCCGGAGAATGTGATGGTGATCTTTAAGGAGGTGGGCTGGGAGAACTGGTCGTTTGCGGGTGGGCGCTTGCTGCATACCTGACGACCGCAACCGCTTCAATATGACCCCCAGCCACAAAACCGTCGTTCCGGCGAAGGCCGGAACCCAAGTTTGTTCGCACACCCGCTACGTTTAGGGCAGGTGGCTACGCGAAGAACTTAGGTTCCGGCCTTCGCCGGAACGACGGTCTTGGGGCTAACGGTTGTTGGATACAGTGGCGCGGCTCACGCCCCAACCCGAATCCCCTGCGGCACCACCACCGGCTTGTTCCGCCGCCCGTACCGATCCATGAACAAGCCTTCCAGCCCGATCTCCGGCTGCCTTCCCGACAGCAGGTCAGCCAGCACCCTTCCCGACCCGCACGCCATGGTCCACCCCAGGGTCCCGTGCCCCGTATTGAGGAACAGGTTGCGATACGGCGTCGGCCCCACCACCGGCGTGCCGTCCGGCGTCATTGGCCGCAGGCCGCACCAGAACGAGGCTTTCGAGACGTCGCCGCCGTCCGGGAACAGGCTGGTCACCGAATGCTCCAGCGTGTCGCGGCGCGCCTGGTGCAGGCGCAGGTCGTAGCCGCTCAGCTCCGCCGTGCCGCCGACGCGGATGCGGTCGCCCAGGCGCGTGATCGCCACCTTGAAGCTCTCGTCCATCACCGTCGATTCCGGCGCCCCGGATGCGTCCGTGATCGGCACCGTGATCGAATAGCCCTTCACCGGATACACGGGTATGTGGATGCCGATCTGCTTGAGCATCAGCGGCGAATAGCTGCCCAGCGCCAGCACGAACTGGTCCGCCTTGAGCTCGCCCTTGGAAGTGATCACGCCGCTGACGCGGTCGCCCTCCGTGACCAGGCGCTCGATCCTGACCTCGTGCTCGAACTTCACGCCCAGCGCTTTCGCCATGCCCGCCAGGGCCTGGGTGAACTTGAAGCAGTCCCCGGTCTCGTCGTTCGGCAGCAGCAGGCCGCCCACGAACTTGCCGCTCACCCGCGCCAGCGCCGGCTCGTACTGCTCGCAGCCGCCCGGCTCGAGCAGCTTGTAGGGCACGCCGTATTGCTGCAGCACCTCGATGTCGGTGGCGGAGCCCTCGAACTGTTTCTGGGTGCGGAACAGCTGCAGCGTGCCCTTGCTGCGCTCATCGTAGGCGATGCCGGTGTCCTTGCGCAGCTGGACCAGCACGTCGCGGCTGTACTCGGCCAGGCGCACCATGCGGCCCTTGTTGACCTGGTAGCTGCGGTGATTGCAGTTGCCCAGCATTTGCAGGATCCAGCGCCACTGCGCCGGGTCCATGCGCGGACGGATCACCAGGGGGCTGTGCTGCATCGTCAGCCATTTGAGGGCCTTGAGCGGCACTCCCGGTCCCGCCCAGGGCGTGGCGTAGCCGGGCGAGATTTCGCCGGCGTTGCCGAAACTGGTTTCCATGCCGGCGCCGGGCTGGCGGTCGACCACCGTGACATCATGCCCGGCCTTGGCCAGGAAATACGCCGATGCGGTTCCGATGACGCCACTGCCGAGGATGATGACTTTCACTTCAGGTCCTTAAGTGTGAGAGGGATAGCGCACCCGGTCGAGCCATTCGAGCAGCGGGATGGTGGCCGGCAGCAGCGGGCTGACGCTGTAGGCGCCCTGCCATGCGAAGGCCTGGCCCTCCAGGCTTTGCGGCTCGCCCGCCCACTCGCGGCAGATGTAGAAATACAGGCGCACGTGGGCGTGCTCGTAGACGTGCTCGACGCAGCACCAGGGCTCGCCTTCGATCACCTGCACGCCGAGTTCCTCGACGAACTCGCGCTGCAGCGCCACGAAGATATCCTCGCCCGCCTCGACTTTCCCGCCCGGGAATTCCCAGTAGCCCGCATAGGGCTTGCCTTCCGGCCGCTGGCCGAGCAGCACGTCGCCGTTGGGACGCATCAGGATGCCGACCGCGACATCCACCGGCCGCGCCTTTGCTTTTACTTCACTCATTCGTTTCTGGATCCGGCAGTTTGCCGGCATAGTCCTTCGCAAATTGCCAGGCCACGCGGCCCGAACGGGAACCGCGCTGCAGGGCCCATTGCAGGGCTTGCGCACGGGCGCCCTCGATCTGTTCCGGCGTGCAGCCGAAGCTGGCCAGCCAGTGGCCCACGATGTCCAGGTAGTCGTCCTGGCGGAACGGATAGAAGGAGAGCCACAGGCCGAAACGCTCCGACAGCGAGATCTTCTCTTCCACCGTCTCGCCCGGATGCAGGTCGCCGTCCTCGCCGTGGCGGTAGCCCGCGTTGTCCGACATTTTTTCCGGCATCAGGTGGCGCCGGTTCGAGGTCGCATAGATCAGGACATTGTCCGACTGCGCGCTGACGCTGCCGTCCAGCGCCACCTTCAGCGCCTTGTAGCCCGCCTCGCCCTCTTCGAAGGACAGGTCGTCGCAGAAGATCACGAAGCGCTCCGGCCGTCCCGCCACCAGGTCGACGATGTCCGGCAGGTCCGCCAGGTCTTCCTTGTCGACCTCGATCAGGCGCAGGCCCTGGTCCGCAAAACCGTTCAAACAGGCCTTGATGAGCGAGGACTTGCCGGTGCCGCGCGCGCCGGTGAGCAGCACGTTGTTGGCCGGGCGGCGCGTGACGAACTGGCGCGTGTTCTGCTCGATCTGGCGCTTCTGCGCCTCCACGTGCTGCAGGTCCTCGAGGCGGATGGTGGAGGCGTGCAGCACCGGCTGCAAATATTTACCCCCACCATTGGTGCGCTTGCGCCAGCGGAAGGCGAAGCTGCGCTTCCAGTCCGGTTCGCGCGGCACGGGCGGCGGCAGCACCGCCTCCACGCGCGCCAGCAGGGCTTCGGCGCGGTGCAGGAACTGTTCCAGCGGTGTCATTACTCGGTTCGACCCGTCAAGAACGATAGTCGGCGTTGATCGACACGTAGTCGTGCGACAGGTCGCAAGTCCAGACGGTGGCGGTGGCGTCGCCGCGCGCCAGCTTCACACGCACGGTGATCTCGGCCTGCTTCATCACGCGCTGGCCGTCTTCTTCCTTGTAGTCCGGATTGCGGCCGCCGCTCTTGGCCACCCACACGTCATCCAGGTAGAGGTCGAGTTTGGTGACGTCGAGGTCGTCCACGCCGGCATAGCCGACCGCGGCCAGGATGCGGCCCAGGTTCGGGTCGGACGCGAAGAAGGCGGTCTTCACCAGCGGCGAGTGGGCGATGGCGTAGGCGATCTTGCGGCACTCGGCCACGTCGCGGCCTTCGTCCACCGTGATGGTCATGAACTTGGTCGCACCTTCGCCGTCGCGGATGATCTGCTGCGCCAGGTTGCGCGAGATCTCGGTGACGGCTTCCTTCAGCGCCTCGTACTCGGCGCCGCTGGCGGCCTTGATCTCCAGGCCGCCCGCGCCGGTGGCGATCAGCATGAAGGAATCGTTGGTCGAGGTGTCGCCGTCGATGGTGATGCTGTTGAACGAGTGGTCGGCCGCGTGCCTGACCAGTTCATCGAGGACGGGCTGGGCGACCTTGGCGTCGAAGGCGACGTAGCCGAGCATGGTGGCCATGTTCGGCTTGATCATGCCGGCGCCCTTGCTGATGCCGGTCAGGGTCACCGTGTGGCCGCCGATGGTGACAGTGCGCGAGGCCGCCTTCGGCTGGGTGTCGGTGGTCATGATCGCCTCGGCGGCGTTGAACCAGTTGTCGGCCTTGAGCTTGGCGACGGCGGCCGGCAGGCCGGCCTTGACCTTCTCGATCGGCAGCTGTTCCAGGATCACGCCGGTGGAGAATGGCAGCACCTGCTGCGGCTGCAGGCCGAGCAGGCCCGCCAGTTCGGCGCAGGTGGCCTGGGCGTTGGCCAGCCCTAGCTCGCCGGTGCCGGCGTTGGCGTTGCCGGTGTTGACCACCAGGGCGCGGATCGGTGCGCCGCCGTTCTTCACGGCTTCCAGGTTGGCCTTGCTGACCTGCACCGGCGCGGCGCAGAAGCGGTTCAGGGTGAACACGCCCGACACGGTGGCGCCTTCCGCCAGCTTCATCACCAGGATGTCCTTGCGGTTGGGCTTCTTGATGCCGGCTTCGGCGTAGCCGATTTCAATGCCGTTGACGGGTTTCAGGTCGGCTGCGACTGGCAGCGGGGAGTTGACGGCCATGGCGATCTCACGGGAAAGATTGGTGAAAACGCTATTGTACCGTCAGTGGCCGCCATGACGGGCGCACGGGGCCGCAGCCGGGCGGCCCCGAGGCTTCAGGAACGGGGGGCGTTGGCCGCTGCGGCGTGCATCTTCTGCGCGTACTCGCGCATCGACGGCGACTGCGCCACGGCGGCGGCGCGGATCTTCTCGATGCGTGCGAGCGCGGCGCGGCTGTGCTCCGGCGGGATGAAGGGCGACTGCGCGCTGCCATGCTCGGGCAGATGGCGCATGCCGCTCAGGATATAGAACCAGTTGTGCGCGCCGAAGGTCGAGAGATGCCGGTTGATGTCGGTGGCACTCGGCAGCTTTTCACGCCACAAGGCCAGCAGCGCCTGCAGCCGGTCCGACAGCTTCACTTCTTCCGTGTAGGCGCGCCAGAAAGGCGTATCCCGGCGCTGCGAAATCACATAATGCAGCAGGACGAAGTCGTGCAGTTCGTCGTACAGGTCGGCCATCAGTCCGTTATAGCACTCGCGGGCGGCCTGGGCGCCGGGCCTGACCGGCAGGTAGTCGAGCCACAGCTGCAGCGCATGCTCGATCAGGTAGATGCCGGTCGACTCGAGCGGTTCGATGAAGCCGCTGGACAGGCCCAGCGCGAGGCAATTCTTTTCCCAGGCGCGGACATGGCGTCCGACGCGCATGCGCAGCACGCGCGGCTCGCCGATCGCCTTGCGGCCTGCGTTGCAGGCAGCAAGGGTGGCCGCCGCTTCGTCATCCGAGCAGAAGCGCGAGGCGTAGACATAGCCGGTGCCTTTGCGCGACTGCAGGTCGATGTCCCAGGTCCAGCCGGATTTCTGGGCGGTCGAGACCGTGTAGCTGCGCAGCGCGCCGCCCGGGTTCTCGTGCTCGACCGGACAGGCCACCGCGCGGTCGCACAACAGGGTATCGCCATAGGACTGGAACGGCACCTGCAGCGCCTTGCCCAGCAACAAGGAAGAAAAGCCGCTGCAGTCGATGAAGAAGTCCGCGGCATGGCGCGCGCCATCCTTCAGCCGCACCGCCGCAATGCCAGCCTCGTTCAGCTCGACCTGTTCGACCGTGCCCACGACGTGGCGCACGCCGTTGCGGATGCCCGCGTCGCGCAGCAGATGCGCCAGCAGGACCGCATCGAGGTGGTAGCCGTAGGAGATCGGCGCGTCATACGCCGGCGAGGCCATGAGCTTGGGAGAGCGCATCGCGTCCATCAGGGCCGGCTGCACCACCCCGACTTCGGTGAAAGGCTGCTGCATCAGTCCGCGCTGCTTGAGGTTCAGCCAGTGCGTCATGGTCGAGTAGCCCTCGGCGGCGATCGGCGTGTCGAAGGGATGGTCGTAGCGGTCGCCCGCGGCCTCGTCGCCGCCCTCGCGCCAGCCGACGAAACGGATGCCGTTCTTCAAGGTGGCTTCGGCTCGTCCGAACAGGTCCGCTTCGGGAATACCGATGGTGCGCAGGGTCTGGCGCAGCGATGGCAAGGTCGCTTCGCCCACACCGATGCTGGAGATGTCTTCCGATTCGATCAGGGTGATGCTGACGGGATGGGCCGGGTTCGCGCCGAGGGCGCGTTGCAGGTAGGTGGCGGCCAGCCAGCCAGCGGTGCCGCCGCCGACGATCACGAGGGACTTGAAGGGGATCATGGTGCAAACTACTGAGAAAGAAATACTGCCGGCTACTCGACTTCGCCGACGAAGATGCGTTGCGTCAGGCGCGCCTGGCGCATGGTCGGGGCAGCCGCCACGTCGCGCATGTCGATCGCATGAAAGGCATTGCCCGCGTACATGACCAGCCGGTTGAACTTGCCCCGCAGGGAGTACACGCGCTCCCATGGACCGTCATCGCCGACGGCATAGGTTTCCGGCTGGCTCGCTTCGCCGAATTCGTCCAGCCAGGCCTGGTAGCGCTTCGCGTCCTCGAGCGATACCATGGTGGCGAGGCCGGTCGGCCGGTGGCGGAAGAAACCGGTCCCGACCTCGTACTCGTCGTTCAGGTAGACCAGCCCGGCGAGCGGCACCGGATCGACGTGGGGGTGCTTCTGCTTGGCCAGCATCTGAGCGGCCGGTGTCGTAACGATCGAGAAATCGGACCAGATGCTGTCCGTCACGGCACGCACGTTGCCGAGCAAGGAGAACATGCGTGTCAGCGTAGCGAACAGCGCGGCCGTCTCTTCCCTGTCGATGCCGCTGTGCATGCCGGGGTAGTAGGCCGTCGACGCGTCGTAGCGGCCGGCGAGCGCAGCCGCCCGCACCGCCTGCGGATCGGCGTAGAAATCGTCGACCACCAGCACCTGGGTGCCGGCCGGCGTACATTCGACGCTCAGGGTGGCGGCCGGATTCAGCGCGAACAGGGACACCGGTGCTCCTTAGGCCTTGTTGCGGCGGCGCACGGCAGCCGCGCCCAAGGCCGCCGCCGCCATCAGGCCCAGCGTTCCCGGCTCCGGCACCTCGCTGGACGGGTCGCCGGTCACATAGGTCAGCGAAGCGGTCTGCAGCCTGAACTGGCCGAGCGGGGCGGACACCAGCGCCTCGAGGATACCGTCCGACGTGAGCGACTTGAGCGCGTCGGCATTCAGGTGGAACGCGACTTCGAGCGCGCCCGAGATCGCTTCGTAGGTGTCGCGCTCGCGCACGTAGCGGTAGAGGTAGCCGTTCTGGTAGCTGCCGTCGGTGCGCTCGTAGACCGGCGCGCCGTAGGATCCTGCCGAGTTACTCGTGGTGGAGGCGCTGTCGCTGCCCTGCTGGCCTGCAACGTCCACCAGCATGGTGTCGGCCACGGTGTCGCGATGGGCGATGTCGCGCGAGCGCACGCTGGAGGTATCGGTCACATTGAAGCTGTAGTAGGCGGTTCCCGTCACCGGGGAATAGCTTTCGCACCGGCGGCTGCCGAGCCAGGTGTAGTAACAGCCGTTGCCGACGTAGTAGGTATAGGTATAGGGCACGTAGACGGTGTGGCTCGACGTTCCCATGTTCTCGTAGCCGCTGTACGGCATCGCGTTGTTCTGGTTGTACTGGGCATCCGAGTAGCCGTACACGATCAGGTCGGCTTCAAGGATGTCCTGTGCGCCGCGGCCCAGCTGGGCCAGCTGCGAATTCAGGTTGAAGCTGATATTGGCCGACTGGCCGGAAGTCAGCAGCTCTCCCAGGCTGATGGTCTGGGTGGTGGTGATCGGGGCGGCCTGGACCGAGGCGGCGCCAGCCAGGGCAAGCGCGGCGGTGAGATGTTTTGCCATCGATGTTGTTATCTTAGATGTTGTTATACAGGAAATGCGATTGACTTTAATCACTTTTAATTAACGATGTTATATCAATTTATCCTTGGCGAATAGCAATAACAACATCGGATCGCCCTTCTCTGCCGCAAGAGCCTGAAAACGTCGTTCGATGACGACGCATTGTGAAATCCCATGTTTGCCAAAGTGACATGCGTGCCGTCCGCCCGGCATTTCTGTCCGCACGGCCGTGCAAACGATAGCTCTAGCTTTTGGGCCGTTAACCCCAGTTCATAAGCACGTTTTCCGCTATAGCCGCGCACAATTGAACTTAGTTCATTTTCTTGTTGCGGATCAAAGCCTTACGATTTCCCGCGGAAAACCATGCATATACTCGGCGGGCCGTTCAGGCAAGCCGTGCGCCGGCCGGCATCCACACCAACAACAGGAGACAACAATGAAGGTAACCGTAAAGGCGCGGCTGCTCGTCGTGCTGTGCGCCGGACTTGCCGGGACGCCGCTGGCGTTCGCCGACGGCAAACCCGCCGAGCTGAGCGTATCGGCGAAGCAGTACAAGCAGTACTTCAAGGCAGCGTCCGACGAGTTCAATGTCCCGGTCGAGCTGCTCGAATCGATCGCCTATGCCGAGACGCGCTGGCACCCGCACGTGCCCAAGGGGCAGCTCAAGAAAAACGGCGAGCCCGAGGTCGAAGTCGAATCGCACCACGGCATGCCGATCAGCTACGGCATCATGGGACTGCGCGACGATCCGCACTTCGGCCACTCGCTGACGCAAGGCGCGGCGCTGATCCGCGTCACGCCCGAGCAAGCCGCCTCCGACACCCGCAGCAACATCCGCGCCGCCGCCGCCCTGCTCGCCCAGTACGGCAACCGCAAGACGCGCGCCTTCCCGCTCGAGGACTGGGAAGACGCCGTGGCCCGCTACAGCGGCATCCCGCAGCGCGAGATCGCGCAGATCTATTCCTACGAGGTCTATACCGCGATCCGCCAGGGACGCGGCAGCGACCAGTACAAGATCAACCAGCGCCATGTCGAGATGGAGCGCATCTACGGCAAGGACAAGCTCAGGAAGCTGTCCGCGCGCCGCATCACGGTCGAAACCGGCACGCCGGATCCGAAGATCTCGGCGCCCGACTTCGCCGACACCCCGAATAAAAAATAAAGCAGCATCTACGGAGACAATCTCATGAAGACTATCTTTCGCGGCTTGCTCGCAAGCCTCTGCCTTGCTGCGTCCGTACAGCCGGCCCTCGCCTCGACCGACTATCCGCCCGCCATCTGGAACCCGGCCGCCAGCTGCAATTATTCGGCCCGCACCGCCGCCGTCAGCCATGTGACCGTGCACACCACTCAGGGCTCCTACGCGGGCTCGATCTCCTGGTTCCAGAACTGCAGCGCCGGCGTCAGCGCCCACTACGTCATCCGTTCGTCGGACGGCCAAGTGACCCAGATGGTGCGCGAGGCCGACAAGGCATGGCACGTGGGGACCTCGAACGGCTACACTGTCGGCATCGAGCACGAGGGCTACATCAACGATCCCGGCACCTGGTACACCAGCGCCATGTACAACGCCTCGGCCGCGCTCACGCGCGACATCCTGGCTTCGCGCTCGCTGTCGCAGAAGGTCTACGACGGTGGCGCGGGCTGGAATGCGGTGCCATCGGACTCGCTGTACAACGTCAAGGGCCACGTCAACTACGCCAACCAGAGCCACACCGACCCGGGTTCGGGCTGGGACTGGCCGCGCTATAAATCGCTGGTCGCGGGCAGCGGCAGCGGCGGCACGAGCATGACCTGGCCGCTGGTCCAGTACGGCAATACGGGCGAGCGGGTGCGCAGCATCCAGTACCTGCTGCAGCAATGGGGCTATACGCTCACCGTGAACGCCAGCTTCGACACGGCCACCCAGACCGCGGTGAAGAACTTCCAATCCTCGCACGGCCTGGGTGCGGACGGCATCGTCGGCAACGCGACCTGGCCGGCGCTGACCATCCTCACCCAGCAGGGGGACTCGGGCGCCAAGGTGCGCGCGGTGCAGAGCCAGCTGAACGAAAGCGGCGCCGGCATCGCGGTCGACGGCGCCTTCGGCCCGGCCACGGCCACGGCGGTCAAGAACTTCCAGACCTCCAAGGGCCTGGGCGCGGACGGCATCGTCGGCGACAACACCTGGAACAAGATGGTCTGGTAAGCCTGCGCGGTATCATCTCGCGTTCATCGCCCTCTTGACCCTCACGCCGCGTGAGGGTCGACACTGGCGCCACGCTGAAGAAAGGAGCCGACCCATGCTGAAAGTAGGAGAACTCGCCGCGCTCGCGCACCTCACTGTGCGCACGCTGCACCATTACGACAGCATCGGGCTGCTCCGCCCTTCCGCGCGTTCCGATGCCGGCTACCGGCTCTACGACCGTGACGACGTGGCCAGGCTGCAGCAGATCCAGGCCCTGCGCGTTCTCGGCATGAGCCTGGCCGACATCGGCCTTTACCTGGACAGTCCGGACGCCTCGCCGCTGGCGGTGGTCGAGCGCCAGCTCGCCGCCGTCGACCGGCAGATCCTTGACGCCACGCAGATGCGCCGGCAGCTGCTGCGCCTGCGCGGCGAGCTGGTGCGCGGGGCCAAGCCCGAACTGTCCGACTGGCTCACCACGTTGGAGACGATGACCGTGTACGAACAATACTTCACCAAGGACGAACTGGAGCAGCTTCCCTTTTTCAGCAATCCCGATGCGCAGGCCGACTGGCGGCAATTGGTCGAACAGGGAACGGGCCTGATGCGTTCGCAAGTTCCACCGGCTTCGAGCGCCGCCAAGTCCTTCGCCCAGCGCTGGCTGGACGCCTTCCAGCGCGATACCGCGCACAACGATGCCTTCGCCAGCCGCATCAACCTGATGGCCGCGCGCGAACAGCAGGCCATGCAGGAGCAGTTCGGCGTCTCGCCGGAACTGATGGGCTATGTGATGGCATCCATCGGCGAGTTGCGGCGCGACGTGTATGCGCGCTACCTCGCGCCCGAGGTCCTGGAGCGCATGGCGCGCCACCAGGCAGAGCACGGGCACGAGTGGCCCGGCCTGATCGGCGCGGTGCGCGAGCAGATGGGGAGCGATCCCGACGCGCGCGGCCCCGAGGCGCGGGCGCTGGCGCGGCGCTGGATGAGCATGTTCCAGGACATGGTAGGTACCGACCCGGTCGCCGTCGAAGCCTTCCGCCGGGCCAGCGCCAGCGAACCCGTGCTGCGCATGGGCAGCGGCATCGGCGACGACATGCTCGATTACCTGCGCAAGGCGATGTCGCCGCCGCCGGACATGGAACGCTCGACGCGCAGCGCATAGCAGCCGTAGGCGGTGAAGCGGGCCAGCACGAAGGCGACGTCCTCACGCGCGAAGAAGGCAGTCAGGTCGGCGGCCGCCGCCTGGGGCGAGCTGACGCGGGCGTCGACGATGCGCTCGTCGCGGCTGTAGGCGCGCAGCACGAAGCTCGCGCCCAGGTAGGGGATCTCCCCATCGACCGGCAGGGAGGCGCGCTGCGCTGCGCCTTCTCCCTGCGCCGCCAGGAAGACCGGGCCGTATTCGCGGTAGGGTCCGGCCTGGGTGAAGGGGCAGTAGCTGGCGAGCAGGATCGCTTCGCCCGGCTCGGCGCGCCGCAGCGCGTCGCGCAGCGGTTCTCCTCCTTGTGCGAGATGAGGTTCGACAGGCTGGCCCAGGTCGTCGACGCCGGCGCGGGCGCGGCGCACGAAGTCTTGCGGTAAGGAGAGGATGCGCAGCGCGGCGGATTCCAGGTGCGGGTACATAATGGCCTCGTGATCGAATGAAGGCTTCCATCGTCGGCGATTGCGGTCGCGCAGGCGTCTCGCTTATTGCTATCGAATAGCTTTTGGTGACAATGCATGCATTTTCTTGCTCCAGGCGCTTGGTAAGCTTGAGGCTTGCGAACCACCTTGGACACCATGGATTTCCAGACCCAGAAAGCGCGCGCCTTCACCGTCCTGTCGCGCCACGGCCTCAAGCGCTACCGCTTTACCCCTCCTCCGTTCCAGCTCCTGTGGAACCTGGGCATCCAGGTCCGGCCTCCGCACTTCATGGACTTTGCCGCCGCAGCGTCCTTGTTCGGCGCCTGGTTTGCCGTTTTCTGGGGCACGATCATGTGGGCGATTGTCTGGTTCCGTGAAGGCACGAGCTTGTTGAGGGGCACGGCAACGGCGCTCTGCGCCGGCCTGTGTTACGGCTTGTTCATGGCTTTCGTGTACCGCCGCGAGCGGCTGAAGCACAACTTGCCGAGCTGGGAGTCGCTGCGCGACGTCCCGCAAGATCATGCATCCCCGACGACAGCGCTGCCTCGCTGAAGCCTGAGCGTCCTGGGGCCTGCTTCCCTTTTGCCGCGGCATCCATTCGGGCCGCGGCTTTTTTATTGGGCGCGCCGAAGCGCGGGGCGGCGCTACCATCACGCAAACCTCCACCCACTTTGCGAGCCTGCCATGACTGCCAATCTTTCCGCCCCACTACGCCATGTCGTCCTGTTTTCGTTCAAGGACGGCGCATCCGCCGATCAGATCGACGCCATCGTGTCGGATTTCGAAAGCCTCGAGGAGGCCATTCCCGGCGTCGCTGACCTGGAATGGGGGACCAACGTCAGTCCGGAGGGGCTGAACGACGGGTTTTCGCATTGCTTCGCGCTGTCGTTCGCGTCGGTGGAGGATCGGGATGCTTATCTGGTGCATCCGGAGCATCAGCGCTTTGTGTCGACCTTGGGGGGATGCCTGGAGAAGTCGCTGGTGGTGGATTATTGGGCGCGGTGAGGCGCTGGTGGTGTGCTGGCAGACCCACAAAACAAAAACGGCCGGATCACTCCGGCCGTTTTCACATGACACGATCAGCTATTACGCCAGCTTGCCGTGGCACTGCTTGAACTTCTTCCCGCTGCCGCAAGGGCAAGGATCGTTGCGGCCGACCTTCACGCCCATGTAGGTGCTGTGGTCTTCCGCGGCCACCGGCGCCGCGCCGGCCGACACCGGGTTCGGGTTGAGCAGTTCCGCCGGATCGGCCGACGGATTGAAGTCGGCGTGCTGGTAGTTGATGTTTTCCAGGTGCGCCGCCTGGGCCGCCATCGCGGCTTCGGCCGCTTCGACTTCCTCGCGGGTCTGGATACGCACGGTCATCACGGTGCGGATCACTTCGTTCTTGATCATGTCCAGCATGTTGCCGAACAGCTCGAAGGCTTCGCGCTTGTATTCCTGCTTCGGGTTCTTCTGCGCGTAGCCGCGCAGGTGGATGCCCTGGCGCAGGTGGTCCAGCGCCGCGAGGTGCTCGCGCCAGTGGGTGTCCACGCTCTGCAGCATGACGTTGCGCTCGAAGCCGCCGAAGGCTTCCTTGCCCACGATGCCCACTTTCGACTCGTAGGAGGCGTCGGCCGCGGCCAGCACGCGTTCCAGGATGTCATCGTCGTTCAGGTTCGGATCGTCCTGCAGCATCTGGGACAGCGGCACGTCCAGGCTCCACTCGCCCGACAGGGTCGACTCGAGCGCCTTGATGTCCCACTGCTCTTCCACCGACTCGGCCGGCACGTAGGTGCGCACCACGTCGGTGAACACGCCGGTACGCAGCGAGGCGATCATTTCCGACATGTCGGCCGATTCCAGCAGTTCGTTACGCTGGGTGTAGATCACCTTGCGCTGGTCGTTGGCGACGTCGTCGTATTCGAGCAGCTGCTTGCGGATGTCGAAGTTGCGGGCCTCGACCTTGCGCTGGGCCGATTCGATCGAACGGGTCACGATGCCGGCTTCGATCGGTTCGCCTTCCGGCATCTTCAGGCGGTCCATGATCGCGCGCACGCGGTCGCCGGCGAAGATGCGCAGCAGCGGGTCGTCCAGGCACAGGTAGAAGCGCGAGGAACCCGGGTCGCCCTGGCGGCCCGAACGGCCGCGCAACTGGTTGTCGACCCGGCGCGACTCGTGGCGCTCGGTACCGATGATGTGCAGGCCGCCGGCGCCGACCACGTGGTCGTGCAGCGACTGCCATTCGTCGCGCAGCTGCTTGGCCTGGGAGGCCTTCTCTTCCGGCGACAGCTTGTCGTCGGACTCGATGAACTGGATCTGCTTCTCGACATTGCCGCCCAGGACGATGTCGGTACCGCGGCCCGCCATGTTGGTGGCGATGGTGATCATCTTCGGACGGCCGGCCTGGGCGATGATTTCCGCTTCGCGGGCGTGCTGCTTCGCGTTCAGCACGTTGTGCGGCAGCTTGGCGCCGTTCAGGATGCCGGACAGCAGTTCCGAATTCTCGATCGAGGTGGTGCCCACCAGCACCGGCTGGCCGCGCTCGTAGCAGTCGCGGATGTCGTTCAACATCGCGTTGTACTTCTCCTGCGAGGTCTTGTAGACCTGGTCCTGGCGGTCCTTGCGCTGCGACGGACGGTTCGGCGGCACCACCACGGTCTCGAGGCCGTAGATCTCCTGGAATTCGTAGGCTTCGGTGTCGGCCGTACCGGTCATGCCGGCCAGCTTGGCGTACATGCGGAAGTAGTTCTGGAAGGTGATCGAGGCCAGGGTCTGGTTCTCGTTCTGGATGCGCACGCCTTCCTTGGCTTCGACGGCCTGGTGCAGGCCGTCCGACCAGCGGCGGCCCGTCATCAGGCGGCCGGTGAATTCGTCGACGATCACCACTTCATTGTTCTGCACCACGTAGTGCTGGTCCTTGTGGTACAGGACGTGGGCGCGCAGCGCCGCATACAGGTGGTGGATCAGGGTGATGTTGGCGGCGTCGTACAGCGAGGCGCCTTCCGGCAGCAGGCCCATCTTGGTCAGGATGCCTTCGGCCTTCTCGTGGCCGGCCTCGGTCAGCAGCACGGTGTGCGCCTTCTCGTCCTTGGTGTAGTCGCCCGGGACTTCGATCTTGCCCTTGCCGTCCGGAGTCTCTTCGCCGATCTGCAGGGTCAGCTGCGGCGGGACTTCGTTGATGCGGTAGTACAGGTCGGTGTGGTTCTCGGCCTGGCCGGAGATGATCAGCGGGGTACGCGCTTCGTCGATCAGGATCGAGTCCACTTCGTCGACCAGGGCATAGTTCAGGCTGCGCTGCACGCGTTCGCGCGCGTCGTAGACCATGTTGTCGCGCAGGTAGTCGAAGCCGAACTCGTTGTTGGTGCCGTAGGTGATGTCCGAGGCGTAGGCCTTCTGCTTGGTGTCGTGGTCGAGCTGGGACAGGTTCACGCCGGTGGTGAGGCCCAGCCAGCCGTACAGGCGGCCCATCTGCTCGGCGTCGCGCTGCGCCAGGTAGTCGTTGACGGTGATGACGTGGACGCCCTTGCCGGCCAGCGCATTCAGGTAGACGGCCAGGGTCGCGGTCAGGGTCTTGCCCTCGCCGGTGCCCATTTCCGAGATCTTGCCTTCGTGCTGGACCATGCCGCCGATCAGCTGCACGTCGAAGTGGCGCATCTTGAGCACGCGCTTGGCGGCTTCGCGGCAGACGGCAAAGGCTTCCGGCAGGATGTCGTCCAGGGTCTCGCCCTTGGTGAGGCGGTCCTTGAATTCAGGTGTCTTCGCCTGGAGTTCGGCATCCGACAGCTTTTCCATCTGCGGCTCGAGCGCGTTGATCTGACGCACGGTCTTTTGGTATTGCTTGAGCAGACGCTGGTTACGGCTGCCGAAAATCTGGGTCAGGAATGACATGCTGTGTTCTAAATAAATACGCCGCAAAAAAGAGCCAGGGATGATATCAGATAGATAATCATCGAAGACCGCCTATGGCAAAAAGCTACTGATTTTATCATGCGATCCGGCCACACTTGGGGATGTTGGGCAGGATAACAAGAGTCATGCACCCAAGAATGTTATCAAATAGCACTCGTTGTTAGGCTGGCATTGCAAACCTTGCCCGCTGTGGTATGTTGCGGGGCATGCAGTCCGCCCCTCCTTCCAAGCAGCGTCCGTTCCATATTTTCGGTACCAGGAACCGCCAAACCTCGTTTGTCGCGACAGATTTTCTTCGCGGCAACGATCGCATGGCGAGCCTGCTGCCGGCCGCGAACCGGATGGCGCGCCTGCAGGCCGACTGCCATGCGGCCCTGCCGGCCATGTTCACTGGCTGCGACGTGATTTCCTTCCAGGAGACGGTGCTGGTGCTGGCCGTGCCCAGCTCGGCGCTGGCGGCCAGGCTCAAGCAGATGCTGCCCAAGCTGCAGGCGACCCTGCAGCAGCGCGGCTGGGGCGTGGAGTCGATCAGGCTGAAGGTGCAGATGACGCGCGCGGTGGACGAGAAGCCGCAGATGCGCAACCTGGAGCTGCCGCCGACGGCGGTGCAGGCGTTTGAAGAGCTGGCGGAGACCTTGCCGGAGACGGCGCAGAACAAGGAGCTGGTGGCGGCGCTGAGAGCGCTGGCGGCCAAGCGCAGGGGTTAATAG
>NZ_JAGPWD010000048.1 GCF_018119395.1 Massilia sp. ZL223 | reverse complement strand
TCATCCCCCCCCCCTTGGCCCCCCCCCCCCCCCCCCCCCCCCCCCGGCCGGGGGGGGCCCCCACGGTTCTATTTTGCGGTTAGGCTGGCTCCAACGCCGCACTCCCCTGCTCCGCCATCCACGCCTCCACCTTCTCCGCGCACCTCGGCGCCAGGTGCAAGCCCAGCTTGGTCCGCCGCCACAGCACATCCACCGCCGTCCGCGCCCACTCCTCGCGCATCAGGTAGCGCAGCTCCGCCTCGTACAAGCCCGTCACCACCTCGGCCCCGAGGTCCTCGAGGCAAACCGCCGCCCCGATCAGCCGCTCCACCCGCGTCCCGTAAGCGCGCGCATAGCGCAGCGCCAGCGGCGCCGGCAGCCAGGCATGGCGGCGCTGCAGGGCCGCCACCCAGCGGTCGAATTCCAGCACGCCCCGGCTGTCCGGCGCGGGGGCGAACAAATCCCCGCCCGGCAGCACCGCTCCCGCGGTCCAGGCCGGCGTGGCGCACCCGAGGGCCGGCCCGATCCAGTCCAGCACCTGCTCGGCCAGCTTGCGATAGGTCGTGATCTTCCCGCCCAGGACGGACAGCAGCGGCGGCCCGTCCGCATCCTGCTCCAGGTAGTAGTCGCGCGTCGCCGCGGCCGCGCTCTCGGCCTCGTCCTCCAGGATCGGGCGCACGCCCGAATAGCTCCACACCACGTCTTCCGGCTCGAGCTGGCGCCGGAAGTAGCGGTTGGCCAGCTCGCACAGGTAGCGCTTTTCCTGCGCGCCGATGCTCGCATCGCCCGGATCGCCCTCGTAGTCGACGTCGGTGGTGCCGATCAGGGTGAAGGCGCCCTCGTAGGGAATCGCGAACACCACCCGCCCGTCCGGATGCTGGAACAGGTAGGCGCAGGAGTGGTCGAACAGGCGCGGCACCACGATGTGGCTGCCCTTGATCAGGCGCAGCTTCCGGTGCGGCGCCACCGCATTGGCCTGGCGCGCCAGCCGTCCGGCCCACGGCCCGGCGGCATTCACCAGGCCGCGCGCCTTCACCTTGATCGGCCGGCCGTCCGCGACCAGGGTGGCGTCCCAGTGGCCGACGCGGCGCGTGAGCTCGCTGCACAGGGTGCGCGGCAGGATGGTGGCGCCGCGTTCGCGCGCGTCGATGGCGTTCAGCACCACCAGGCGCGCATCGTCCACCCAGCCGTCGGAATACACGAAGGCGCGCGTAAACTCGGGTTTCAGGGGCTGTCCGGCGCGGTGCGCGCCCAGCTCGACCGTTTCCGAGGCCGGCAGGAATTCGCGCGGGGCCATACGGTCGTAGAGGAACAGCCCCGCGCGGATCAGCCAGGCGGGCCGCTGGCCGGCGTCCTGGGGCATGACGAAGCGCATCGGCCGCATGATGTGGGGCGCGCTGCGCAGCAGGGTCTCGCGTTCCAGCAGCGCCTTGCGCACCAGGCCGAACTCGCGGTGCTCCAGGTAGCGCAGGCCACCATGGATCAGCTTGCTGGACGAGGAGGACGTGTGCGCGCCCAGGTCGTCCTTCTCGCACAGCAGCACGCGCAGGCCGCGCCCGGCCGCATCGCGGGCGATGCCCACGCCGTTGATGCCGCCTCCCACGACCAGCAGGTCGCATTCGATCGTCTCTTTCATCGCCGCCTCCATGCCACGCGCCGCTGCGCTCATCCGGCCCAGTGTAGGAGCCCACGCAAGAACCGTGTTTGCATGGATCAATTATGCGAAGAATCTGCGTCGCCGTGTGTAAAATCGACACATGCACAACCCATCCCACCCGGCCGCCCTTGCCACGACGCGTGCCTGGGTCCGCATGCCCTCCGGGCGCCGGCTGGACCTGCTCGATCCCACGCCCTTCGACTGGGACGACGCCGACCTGGCCCTGGGCCTGGCCCGCACCTACCGCTGGGGCGGCCACTCGGCCTGGCCCCTGCCGCTGTCCGTGGCCCAGCATTCGATCACGGTGATGCTGCTGCGCCGCGCCGCCGGCCCGGCCATCTCGCCCCTGGAGGAATTGCGCGAGCTGCTGCACGACGCCGAGGAAGGCCTGCTCGGTTTCGATGCGATCTCGGTCATCAAGCCCTTCCTGGGCGAGGCCTTCCGCGACCTGACCCGGCGCCTGGAGCACGCGGTCTTCCTGCGCTACGGCCTGCCGGCCTGGGATGCGCGCTCGCATGCCGCGCACAAGCGCGCCGACCGCCTGGCGGCGGCCACCGAGGCCGTGCACGTGGCGGGCTGGTCGATGGACGAAGTGCGCCGCACCCTCAAGATCCGCGCCGCCGTGCTGACCGACGACCCGTTGGCCGAGCGCTACGGCTGCCGCCCGTGGGAACCCTGGCCGCCGGCCCTGGCGAGCGAACGCTTCCTCGCCGAACTCGAGCGCCTCAAGCATGCCGTCCACGCCGCTTGAGCCCATCGCGCGCGCCGCCGCGCTGCTGCGGGACGCCGACGGCCTCCTGATCGCGGCCGGCGCCGGCATCGGCGTCGATTCCGGCCTGCCCGACTTCCGCGGCGCCGCCGGCTTCTGGCGCGCCTACCCGGCGCTCGCCCAGCGCAGGATGTCCTTCCACGAGATCGCCTGTCCGGACACCTTCGACAGCGACCCGCGCCTGGCCTGGGGTTTCTATGGCCACCGCCTGGGCCTGTACCGACGCACCCTGCCCCATGCGGGCTTCGCGCTGCTGCGCGCCCTCGGCGAACGCATGGCCCACGGCAGCTTCGTCTTCACCAGCAATGTCGACGGGCAGTTCCAACGCGCCGGTTTCGCGGACGACCAGGTGGCGGAATGCCACGGCTCGATCCACCACCTGCAGTGCACCCGGCCCTGCTGCGACGCGATCTGGCCGGCCGAGGGCTTCCAGCCCCAGGTCGATGCGGCGCAGTGCCGGCTGGTGTCGCCGCTGCCGCACTGCCCGCGCTGCGGCGCGTTGGCCCGGCCGAATATCCTGATGTTCTACGACGGCGCCTGGATCGATGCACGGACCGCCGCGCAGTTCGAGCGCCTGGCGGCCTGGCGCGCGGGCGTGACGCGGCCCGCTGTGATCGAACTGGGTGCGGGGACGGACATCCCCTCGGTGCGCCGCTTCGCGGAATCGCAAGGCGTGCCTGTCGTACGGATCAATCCGCGCGAAGCGCAGGTGCGCGACGGCGTCGCACTGGAAATGGGCGCGCTCGCGGCCATGCAGGCGCTGGCCTCCGCGACCGGGCTTGATCTAGCGCAACAATGAAAGCTAAGTGGCTGATTTCATTCAGGCTTTTGGCCTATCCACAAGAAATGTGGATAAGTATGTGGAAAAGCGGCACTTGACAAGCCGCAAGGGCACTACTGATGCGGGTTTCAACAAAATGCCCGTTCTACAGGCAAAAATAATGCCCAATAAAATCAGTCACTTGCACGTGCACCACTTATAAGCAGCTCATCCGTATGCGGTCCAGTCCTACAAAAATGATGAATCGGGGATAAGTCGCCAATCTGCCGTCATCTTTCGTCATTTCCACGCGTTCCTGGCCCGCTCGCGCACGAGCATGCGGACGCTCTCCGGAACCGGCCGGCGCACCTCGCGCTGCTCGGCATTGAGCCAGGCGCATTCCTCGAAATGCTTGAGCATGGCCGGGGTAATGAAGCGGGTCCGGGCCGCATACACATGGCGGTCGCCCATCTGCGCCTGCTGCTTGATGAAGAAACGGTTCGGCACCACCAGGTGCAGGTGCTCCTTCGCCCGCGTCATGGCCACGTAGAGCAGGCGGCGCTCTTCCTCGATGTCGTCCTGGCTGCCGGTGCTCATGTCCGAGGGAATGCAGCCGTCCACCACGTTCAGCACGTGCACGGACTTCCATTCCTGGCCCTTGGCCGAATGGATGGTCGACAGGATCACATAGTCCTCGTCCAGCAGCGGCGGGCCGGCGCGGTCGCTGGTCGCTTCCGGCGGGTCGAGGGTGATCTCGGCCAGGAAGGCTTCGCGGCTGCCATGGCCGCCCGCCAGCGCCGCCAGCTGCTCCACGTCGGCTGCGCGCACTTGCGCATCGTCGTGCATGCGTTCCAGGTGCGGCAGATACCATTGCTTGACCAGTTCGATGTCCGCCGGCCAGCGCAGGCCGGGCGTGCGCAGGCGCCGGTACAGGGCCACGAAGGCGTCCCAGTCTTCCTTGCTGCGCGCCGGCACCGCGAAGGCTTCGCAAGCCGCCGCCGGATCGGTGCTTTCGCCCACCGCATCGAGCAGGCGGCTGGCGGTGGCCGGGCCGATGCCCGGGATCAGCTGGGCCACGCGGAAGCCCGCCAGGCGCCCGCTCGGGTTCTGGGCGAAGCGCAGCACGGCCAGCACATCCTTGATGTGGGCCGCTTCCAGGAACTTCAGTCCGCCGAACTTCACGAAGGGAATATTGCGGCGCATGAGTTCGAGTTCCAGCGCCGCGCTGTGGCTGGCGGCGCGGAACAGCACCGCCTGCTGGGTCAGGGCGACGCCGGCCTCGCGCTGCTCCAGGATCCGGTTGCAGACCCAGCGCGCCTGCTCGGCCTCGTCGGGAATCAAAACCAGCTGCGGCTTCATGCTGGAGGCCTTGTCGGTCCACAGGGTCTTGGCATGGCGCTCCAGCGCGCCCGCGATCACGGCGTTCGAGGCGTCCAGGATAGGCTGGGTGGAGCGGTAATTGCGCTCCAGGGTGATCAGGCGGGCCGGCTGGCTGAACTGCTGCGGGAAGTCGAGGATGTTGCGCACCGTCGCCCCGCGGAAGGCATAGATGGACTGGGCGTCGTCGCCCACCACCATCACGCCCTGCCCGCTCGGCTTCATGCCGGCCAGGATGGACGCCTGCAGGCGGTTGGTGTCCTGGTATTCGTCGACCAGCACGTGGTCGAACAAGGCGCCCAGCTCGGGGCCCAGCTCGGGATCGGCCGCCATCTCGGCCCAGAACAGCAGCAAGTCGTCGTAGTCCAGCACGTTCTGTTCCTGCTTGGCGTCGACGTAGGCGCCGAACAGGGTCTTGAGCTGGGCCTCCCACTCGCTGCACCAGGGGAAGAAGGCTTGCAGCACGTCGTCCAGCGGCGCGCGGCTGTTCACCACCCGCGAGTAGATCGACAGGCAGGTGCCCTTGAGCGGAAAGCGCTTTTCCGTCTGCGACAGGCCGATCTCGTGGCGCACCAGGCCCATCAGGTCTTCCGAATCGCCGCGGTCGTGGATGGTGAAGGATTCGTCCAGGCCGATCCGGCCCGAGAACTCGCGCAGCAGGCGCGCGCCCACGGCGTGGAAGGTGCCGGCCCAGGGAAGGTCGACCTGGGTCTGGGCGCCGGACTTGCCGAGCAGGCGCTGCAGCACGCCGCCGGCGCGGCGCGTCATCTCGCTGGCGGCGCGGCGCGAAAATGTCAGCAGCAGCATGCGTTGCGGGTCGGCGCCGGCCTGGATCAGGCGCGCTACGCGATGCGCGAGCGTATTCGTCTTGCCCGAGCCCGCGCCGGCCACCACCAGCAGCGGACGCGGCGTTTCGGCGCCGATGTCATGCTCGACGGCCGCCCGCTGCTCGGGGTTGAGCGCGGCGAAAGGATCGTCTTTGGTGGGCGTGAGGACGGCGGACATTGGTGGGCGGCGCTGGAAAATGCCATACTGTACATTTATCCAGTCCTGTTCAGCAAGAGGGAATTTCAGACAGGAACGATTCAGTGCGCATGTGTCGTGAAGGTTTACATGCACAAAGCGGCCTAAGTATTGGAAAAATCTAAACTTTTCCGGATATCCACAAAGTCTGTGGAAAACACTGTGGAAAAACGGGGGCTTGACACGCCAAACGCGGCCAAACATGCGGGTTTCAACAATTTGCCTATTGGGAAGGCAGTGTGGTTAACCACGAAAATCAAGGGCTTACGTAAGGCCCGCACTATTTTTTATAGCGACCTTAAAAACTTCCGCGTGCACAATTCCTGTGCATAAGCAGCATGGCGGAAACTACCAAAATCCGACAGTTCAAGCCACGCTCCGGTGCCGCGGATCGAGCAGTACCCGCTCGATCACTTGCGACCGGACCGCATGGCGTTTGAGGAATTCAAGGGCGCAGAGCATGCCGGACTCGCGCATCAGCGCGATGCCGCGCGCGACGATGTCGCGCTGGCGCGGGTCACGCCTTTGTTCCATGAAGTCGGCAACCGGCGAGTTGGCTTGGGCGGGATATGGGCCCATCGAGAGTCCTCCTGTGGGGTGATTTGCCGCCCCACGATTATTCAGTACTGTTTAACGAAGTCAATACCAGATCCATATCGTGCTGCAGGCGATGCGAGAAAATGCGCCGGCGCCGGCGCCGCCTGCGTTGCGCCGCGTTCCGCCGTCCCTGCCTACAATCGCCTTATCACACTGTCCAGGAGGTCCGCCATGAGCATGCACCCCGATCCCGACCTGAACCCCGGCGACGAAGCCGAACCGGGCACGCCCGGCGCCGGCGAGGACATCTGCGAGGCCTGCGCCGGCACCGGCCGGCTGGGCGACGGCAAGCCCTGTCCCGAATGCGGGGGCAGCGGCCGCGTCATGCGCGGCATCGGCGGGGGCTGAATCCACGGGCGGCTGAAAGCGGACTGAAAGGACGGCGTGCCATAATGGCGGGATGACCGCTTCACCCTCCGCTATCCCCGCATCCGTCCCAGGTTCCAGCCCCGAGCGCCCGCGCCCCGCGTCGCTGACCGCCCTCTTCATCGCCTTCACCCTCCTGGCCCTGCAAGGCTTCGGCGGCGTGCTGGCGGTCGTCCAGCGCGAGGTGGTCGACCGCCGCCGCTGGCTCAGCAACGAAGAGTTCATCGAGGACTGGGCGGTGGCCCAGATCATGCCGGGACCGAACGTGGTCAACCTGGCGATGATGCTCGGCGCCCGCTGGTTCGGCCTGGCCGGCGCCCTCACCGCCCTGGCCGGCCTGCTGGCGGTGCCGCTGGTCGTGGTCCTGCTGCTGGCCCTGGTGCATGCGCGCTTCGCGGACAATCCGCACGTGGCCGGCGCCCTGCGCGGCATGGCCGCCGTCTCGGCCGGCATGATCGCCGCCACCGGCCTGCGCATGGCCGCCACCCTGGCGCGCAATCCCGTGCCCCTGGTGTTCGGCATCGCGATCGCCGCCTGCGCCTTCGTGCTGCTGGCCTGGGTGCGCGTGCCGCTCACCTGGGTCCTGTTCCCGCTCGGCGGCCTGGGCTGCCTGCTGGCGTGGCGGGGGCTGCGATGAGCGTCCATCACATCGTCCTGACCTGGCAGGACTGGATCGACCTGTTCGGCCACTACCTGATGCTGTCCCTGATGTCGCTGGGCGGCGCGATTTCGACCTCGAGCGAGATGCACCGCTACCTGGTGGAGCAGCAAGGCTGGCTGACCCAGGCCCAGTTCAACGAGGCGATCGCCCTGGCCCAGGCCGCGCCGGGGCCGAACGTGCTGTTCGTGGCCCTGATGGGCTGGCACGTGGGCCTGAACGCCGGCAGCACCGCCGCCGCCTTCCTCGGCGTGGCGGTCACCATGGTCGGCATCATGCTGCCTTCGACCATCTTCACCTACCAGGTGGCGCAATGGGGCCACCGTAACCGCGAACTGCGCGCCGTGCGCGCCTTCAAGCAGGGCATGGGGCCGCTGGTGATCGGCATGCTGCTGTCCACCGCCTGGCTGCTCGCCGCGTCCGGCGGCGGCGGCGCCAACCTGCCCCTGTGGCTGCTGGCCGCGGGGAGCTGCGTGGTGATCTGGCGCACCCGCATCCACCTGCTGTGGATGCTGGCCGCGGGAGCGCTGCTGGGAGCGTTCGGCGTGGTCTAACTGGCAAGATCGTGATGAACGCGGCATACTAAAGCTTCTCCTCCACTTCCGCCGACATCATGCTCGAACTCCTCAACGAACACGCCTGCTTCGGCGGCGTCCAGCGCTTCTACCGCCACGATTCCAGCGCCATCGGCCTGCCGATGCGCTTTTCCGTCTACCTGCCGCCCGGCCACGAGGGCAAGCGCCTGCCGGTGCTGTTCTACCTGGCCGGCCTGACCTGCACCGAAGAGACCTTCATGATCAAGGCCGGCGCCCAGCGCGTGGCGGCCGAGGAAGGCCTGATCCTGGTCGCGCCGGACACCAGCCCGCGCGGCGCCGGCGTGCCAGGCGAGAGCGACAGCTGGGACTTCGGCGTGGGCGCCGGCTTCTATGTCGACGCCAGCGAGGGCGAGTGGGCGCGCCACTACCGCATGTACAGCTACATCCTGGAGCTGCGCGAGCTGGTGCTGGCCCAGCTGCCGGCCGATCCGGAACGCACCGGCATCTTCGGCCACTCCATGGGCGGCCATGGGGCCCTCGTGATGGCGCTGCGCAATCCGTCACTGTTCCGCTCGGTGTCCGCCTTCGCGCCGATCGCCGCGCCGAGCCGCTGCCCCTGGGGCAAGAAGGCCTTCGGCGGCTACCTGGGCGCCGACGAGGCGGCCTGGGCGCGCTACGACGCCAGCGCCCTGATGGCCGGCCGGCGCGAGGCGCCCTTCCCCGGCGGCATCCTGATCGACCAGGGCCTGGCGGACAAGTTCCTGGCCGAGCAGCTGTACCCGGAAGCTTTCGAGCAAGCCTGCGCCCAGGCCGACCAGCCACTCGAACTGCGCCGCCACGCGGGCTACGACCACGGCTACTTCTTCATCCAGACCTTCGTCGCCGACCACCTGCGCTTCCACCGCCGCCAGCTCTCCTGAGCGCGCTTATGCCCGGGTGGACGCATGCCGTCCACCCTGCTTGAAACTTGCCCTCCGCTGCCCTATAAAGAAGGTGCCGGCATCCGCCGGCCATGTCCATCACATGTCCCTCACCAAACGGAGGCCATCATGAATCTCGTGAGAAGAGGCGGTTCGCCGCTCTCGGCCTACCGTCCGGGCTCGGTCGAGGACCAGTTCGGCCGGATGGTCGAGACCATGTTCGAGGACTTCTTCGCGCCGCTCGCGCAAGGCGGGCGCTGGGGCGAGGAAGGGACCCTCACACCACGCGTGAACGTCACCGAAACCGACAAGACCTATGAGGTGCAGGCCGACCTGCCCGGCGTCGCGAAGGAGGACGTCAAGGTCAGTATCGACGGCGGACGCGTACAGATCGAGGCTGAATGCCGGCAGGCAAACGAACGCCGCGAGGGCGAAACGGTGGTGTATGCTGAACGCACCGCACGCAAGTTCATGCGCAGCTTCACCCTGCCGCAGGAAGTCGACGATACGACGGCGCAGGCAAGGCTCGAGAACGGCGTCCTTCTGTTGACCCTGCCCAAAAAGCAGGGCGCCGAAGCGCGCCGCCTGACCATCCAGTAAGCGCCTGGCTCCACCCGAGGGCCGCCGCCGGGTGGCCCGCAAGACCGCGTTGCGGCGAAGCCGCACAACAACGCGGTCTTCTTATTTTTCAGGACGGGCGCAGCATGCAGCAAACCGACGCCTTTACCGACCGCGCTCACGCGGGCCGCCAGCTGGCACGCCAGCTGCGGCAGTATGCGGGTCCCGACACCCTGGTGCTGGCCCTGCCGCGCGGCGGCGTGCCGGTGGCCTTCCCGGTGGCCCAGGCCCTGCATGCCGAGCTCGACCTGATGCTGGTGCGCAAGCTCGGCTTGCCGGGCCAGGAGGAATTCGCCATGGGCGCCATCGCCAGCGGCGGGGTGCGCGTGCTGCAGCCGGGGGTGCCCGGGCTGATGGGCGTGACCCAGGAAGAAGTCGACGAGGTCACGCGGCGCGAGGAGCAGGAGCTGGCGCGGCGCGAGCGGCGCTACCGCGGCGGGCGTCCCCCGCCCCGGCTGCGCGGGCGCACCGTGATCCTGGTCGACGACGGAATCGCCACCGGCGCCACGATGCAGGCGGCGGTGGAAGTGGCGCGCCACCAGGCGCCGGAGCGGCTGGTGGTGGCCGCGCCGGTGGGCGCGCCGGACACGGTCGCCAGCCTGGAGGAACAGGTCGACGAGGTGGTCTGCCTGGCGACGCCGCCGCGCTTTCGGGCGGTGGGCCAGTGGTACCGCAAGTTCGACCAGACGAGCGACGAGGAAGTGCAGGATTTGCTGGCGCAGGCCTGGGCAGGGACGCCCGGCCAGTAGGCAAAGCGCCGGCCCAACCCAATCGAGAGGAGCCGACATGAAACAGATCAAGACCGACAGCCGGATGGAACTGGGCGACATGGGTAAATGGATCGGCGCAGCCGCCGCCGGTGCGCTCTTGATGTATATCTTCGACCCCGAACGCGGGCGCGCCCGGCGCGCCTATGCCGCCCACACGGTGCGCGACGCCGGCCTGCATACCGGCGACGCCATCGGCGGCTTGCTGCGCAGCGCCACCGCCAGCCTGAACGCGGCGCGCGACAGCGCTTCCGCCGCCTACGCCCGCGCCGACGCCATGGCGACCCGCGCCGGCGAACGGATCGCCGACACCGCGCACGATCTTGCCTCCAGCGCCGCCGACGCCGCCTCGCGCACGCGCGGCCGGATCGCCAGCGCCGCCGAGGAGTCGCGCGAGCGCAGCCGGGAGCTGGAGCACCGACTGGAACGCAATACCTGGGAAGCGCGGGGACGCATGGATGCGCGCATGGACGCCGAGGCGGACCGCGCCCGCTCGCGGGTGCGCGAAGCCGCGAGCCAGGCGCGCGGCTGGCTCGACGAACTGGTCAACGCCTTCGACCACCGCAGCCCCACCCTCACCAATTCCGCCCTGCTCGGCGGCGGGGTGCTGGGCCTGACCGGCCTGGCGCGCCGTTCCCCGCTCGGCGTGGTGCTCGGCCTGGGCGCCCTGGCCCTGCTAGCCAGGAGCGGCGGCGGCGCGCGTCTTGCCGCCATGGTGCGCGGGCAACCCTCGGGCAGCCGGATCGAGGTCGAGAAAACCATCGAGATCGCCGCCGCGCCCGAAGAGGTCTACGATGCCTGGTCGAACTACGACAACTTTCCGCGCTTCATGTCGCACGTGAGCGAGGTGCACGACCTGGGCCACCGCCGTTCGCACTGGGTGGTCAAGGGCCCGGGCGGCAGCGAATATTCGTGGAACGCCGTCATGACCGAGCAGGCGCGCCCCGACCACATGGCCTGGCGCAGCGAGCCGGGCTCGGAGATCGAGCAGGAAGGCGCGGTGAGTTTCGAGCCGGTGCGCGGCGGCACCCGGGTCACGGTGCGCATGGCCTATACGCCGCCGGGCGGCGCCCTCGGCCACGGGCTGGCGCGCATGCTGGGCGCCGATCCCAAGCGCCAGATGGACGACGACCTGGCGCGCATGAAGTCCTTCATCGAGCGCGGCGTGACGCCCTACACGTCCTCCCACTCGCCCGCCGGTGACCGCTACCTGCATTGAGTCATCATGGCGATCATCACCGACACCGCCCTCGATGCGATCCGCTCGCAAGCCGTCCCGATCGCGGGCGGCGCGCGCGACTATGACGCCCTGCTCGACCTGGTGGGCAACGCCCGCTTCGTCCTGCTGGGCGAAGCGACCCACGGCACGCATGAGTTCTACGCCGAGCGGGCCCGCATCACCCAGCGCCTGATCGAGGAAAAAGGCTTCACGGCCGTGGCGGTGGAGGCCGACTGGCCGGACGCCTACCGGGTCAACCGCTACGTGCGCGGCGAAGGCCACGACGCCGACGGGCGCGCGGCGCTGTCCGGCTTCGAGCGCTTCCCGGCCTGGATGTGGCGCAATACCGCGGTGCTCGACTTCGTGGAATGGCTGCGCGCGCGCAACGAGGCCAGCCAGGCCAAGGCCGGTTTCTACGGACTCGACCTGTACAGCCTGTTCACCTCGATCCACGAGGTGCTCGGCTACCTCGACAAGGTCGACCCGGAAGCCGCGCGCGAGGCGCGCCGCCGCTACGCCTGCTTCGACCACTACGACCGCGACAGCCAGCAGTACGGCTACGCGGCCAGCTTCGGCATGAGCGACTCCTGCGAACAGGGCGTGCTGGCGGCCCTGCACGACCTCCAGCAGCGCGCCTTCGACTACATGCAGGGCGACGGCATCGCGGCCGAGGACGCGTATTTCTGCGCCCAGCAGAATGCGCGCCTGGTCAAGAACGCCGAGGAATACTACCGCACCATGTTCCGCGGCCGGGTCTCGTCCTGGAACCTGCGCGACAGCCACATGGCCGAGACCCTGGACGCGCTCGCGCGCCACCTCTCGCGCGACGGCAAGCCGGCCCGCATCGTGGTCTGGGAACACAACTCGCACATCGGCGATGCGCGCGCCACCGAGATCGGGCGCATGGGCGAATGGAACGTGGGGGAACTCGCGCGCAAAGCCTATGGCGCCGACACCTGCCTGATCGGCTTCTCGACCTATGACGGCCGGGTCACGGCTGCTTCGGAATGGGACGGACCGGCCGAGCACAAGCACGTGCGCCCCGGCCTGCCGGGCAGCTACGAGCACACGCTGCACAGCACCGGCCTGGGCAATTTCTATGTGCCCCTGCGCGATCCCGGTCCCGCGCGCGACGCCCTGATGGAGGGACGCCTCGAGCGCGCCATCGGCGTGGTCTATATCCCGCGCACCGAGCGCCAGAGCCATTACTTCATGGCCCAGCTGCCGCGCCAGTTCGACGCCGTGATCCACATCGACCGCACGACGGCGGTCGAGCCCCTCGATCCGACCAGCGGCTGGCATTCGAACGAGCCGCCGGAGACCTATCCTCAGGGCTTGTGACTCGGAGCCAGGTTCAATCCTGGCCCATCGCCGCCAGCCCGGCCGTTTCAGCCTTCACCTGCCCGGCGCCTCCAAACCTGGCGACGCCGGATGGCCCTCCTTTGGCGTCGCGTCTCCATCGAAGATCGCATAGCCGTCCCTGCCCTTTCGCTTGGCCTCATACAGCGCACTGTCGGCTGCCGCCAGCAACTCTTCCTGGTTCTGGTCCGCGTGCGACAAGGCGATGCCGACGCTGCTCGATGCCTGCAGCGGCCCCTTGCTGGTGTCGATCGGCACCCGCATCGTCGCCACGATCTTGGCCGCGATGCGTTCGGCCTCGGCCGGCGACGAGATCTCCTCCAGGATCACGACGAATTCGTCGCCCGACAGGCGCGCCGGGGTGTCGGTATTGCGCACACCCGCCGTCAGGCGTCGCGCGAACTCCTTCAGCACCTCGTCGCCGACGCCGTGGCCATAGGTGTCGTTGATGCGCTTGAAATGGTCGACGTCGAGATAGGCCAGGGCCAGCGGCTTGCGGCTGCGCCGGGCCCGGTCCAGGGCATGCTGCAGGGTTTCGGTGAACATGTGACGGTTGGCGATCCCGGTCAGGGTATCGATGCGGGTCAGCTGCACCAGCTGCTCCTCGACTTCCTTGGTATGGGTTACATCGTGCATGAGGGCGTAGACGCCGGCGACCGTGCCGTCCAGCTGGAGATCGGGAATGAAGGTGCCCTGCAGATAGCGCGGCGCGCCGGGCACATCCAGCTTCACTTCGCAGGTGACACTGTGGCCGGCGAAGGCCTCGTCGAGCTTGTCCCGCACCTGGGCATAGGCTTCGCGCCCCATCAGTTCCGACACCGTCATGCCGGCCAGCTGCGCCAGCGATACGTCGAACCACTTTTCGAAGGTGGCGTTGCCGAAGCCGAAACGCCGCTCCCTGTCGAGGTAGGCAATCAGCACCGGCAGGTTGTCCGCAATCGTGCGCAAGCGCTTCTCGGTCGCATTGCGGTCCCCTTCGGACGTCTCGCGCTCCGCCATCAGCTCGTAGAAGGCGCGCCCCAGTTCGCCGATTTCGTCCTTGCGGCCGTCGCGCAGCACCGCGATGTCGCTGGCATCGTGGCGAATCGCCCAGACCTGGTCGCGCAGGGTCTCCAGCGGCCCCAGCAGCCGGAATACCAGCACCCAAGCCAGCACCCCGGAGGCCAGCGCCAGGCCGAGCGCGCCGAAGAAGGCGTTGCGGCGCATTTCGGCCAGCGGCGCGAAGGCCTCGTCGCTCGGGTAGCGCGCCGCCAGGATCCAGCCGGTGGTGCGCAGGCGCTTGAACGCATAGATGGATTCGCGCCCATCCTTGCCGCGCCCCTCCACCCAGCCTTCATACCCTGTCAAGGCGCGCTCGGTGGCGGTGTTGAGACCGGGTTTAGCGTTAACATGTTCCATCACACGATCTTTTTCCGGGTGGTCGATCAGGATGCCTTTCGCGGTCATGAGGTAGAGATACCCCGAGTTGCCCGGGCGGAGCGAGCCGATCTGGCGCAGGAAACCTGAACCCTGCAGGTCCACGCTGGCGACCAGCACCTGTTCCACTTCGCCGTCCGCATTGCGGATCGGCGCCGCGAAAATCACCACGTTCTTGTCCGACAGGCGGCTGAGGATCGGCTCCGAAATCACGCTCGCCCGGGTACGCATCACCCGCTCGAAATAGTCGACACCGGTGGCGTTCAGGCTGCGGCCCGGCGGGAATTCACGCAGGGTCACGACCATCTCGCCGGTGCGCGCCAGGGTGAGGAAGTTCAGGTAGTCGTTGCCCCACATGCGGGCCTGGACGTCGAGGTACTGCTGCATCAGCATGTTGTCGCGCAAGGCCGCCTGCGGCGTGTTCGCCGCCATCGCCTCGATCTGGCGCACGCGGTCGCTGATGCGGTCGTCCATGAAGGACACCGCCCCAGCCAGCATGGTGAACTGCTGGTTGCCGATCACCGCCTTCATGCCGCGTTCGGCCACGGACAGGGTCGACAGGGTAACCAACAGGGTCGTGACGAACACCAGCGCAGCGGCCACGCAAGCCAGACGGAACTTCAGGTTCGGTGCAGATACGCGTGAGCCAGGCTTAAGCATGGGATTTGCATCTGTTGGCTGATCGACAACCAAGTATTACACATTATTAGGTCGAGCGACCGAGAATACGCCTTTTGTGTGCAGCTTTTCGCTACTGTCGAGGCCGTCAGATTTCCGCTAGGATGGTGGATTGTTCAGTCCATGTCCTGATAACCACGAGAGTTCGCCATGAGTAAATACACCTTGCAGGTCAATGGCCAAGCCCAGGCCGTCGACGTCGAGCCGGATACGCCGCTGCTGTGGGCCTTGCGCGACACGCTGGGCCTGGTCGGCACCAAGTACGGCTGCGGCCTGGGCCAGTGCGGGGCCTGCACGGTGCACCTGGACGGCGTGCCGGCGCGCTCCTGCCTGACGCCGGTCTCGAGCGTCGGCAAGCAAAAGATCACCACCATCGAAGGCCTGGACGCGAAAGCCCGGCATCCCTTGCAGCTTGCCTGGCAAGAACTGGACGTGCCGCAATGCGGCTACTGCCAGTCCGGCCAGATCATGAGCGCCTGCGCCCTGCTCAAGCAGCATCCCAAGCCGAGCGACGCCCAGATCGACGAGGCCATGGCGGGCAACCTGTGCCGCTGCGCCACCTACACCCGCATCCGCGCCGGCATCCACCGCGCGGCCGAGATCGCAGCCACCGGAAACGGCAAGAAATGAGCGCGCCACTCTCTTCCTCGCGTCGCGGCTTCCTGCGCAACAGCGCCCTCGGCGGCGCCTTCCTGCTCGGCATGTCGGCCGAGGGCGTCCTGGCGGCCGCCGCCGGCGCCGCTCCGGCCGGTCCGGCCGGCCCGGACTTCGTGCCCAACGCCTTCATCCGCATCGCGCGCGACGGCCGCGTGACCCTGATCTCGAAGCAGCCGGAGATCGGCCAGGGCATCAAGACTTCGCTGCCCATGGTGATCGCCGAGGAACTCGACGTCGACTGGAAGGATGTGCGCATCGTCCAGGGCGACCTCGATCCGGCCTATGGCAGCCAGGGCGCGGGCGGCTCGACCTCGACCCCGACCAACTACAACGATTTCCGCCGTCTTGGCGCCACCGTGCGCGCCATGCTGGTCCAGGCCGCCAGCCAGGCCTGGAAGGCGCCGGCGGGCGAATGCGCGACCGCCGGCGGTTTCGTCGTGCACACGCCCACGAAACGCCGCCTGGGCTATGGCGCCCTGGCCGAGGCGGCCGGCAAGCTGCCGGTGCCCGCTGCCGACCAGGTGGTGCTGAAGGATCCGGCCGCTTTCAAGCTGCTGGGCAAGCGCATCGGCGGCGTCGACAATGCCGCCATCGTCAGCGGCAAGCCCCTGTTCGGCATCGACGTGCAGGTTCCCGGCATGCTGTACGCCGTCTACGCCAAGTGCCCGGTATTCGGCGGCAAGGCGCTGCGCGCCAACCTGGACGCGATCCGCGCCATGCCGGGCGTCAAGGACGCCTTCATCGTCGACGGCGCCGGCGCCCTGAACGCGCTGCGCCCGGGCGTGGCGATCGTCGCCAACTCGACCTGGAACGCCATGCGCGCCCGCCGCGCCCTGGAAGTGGAATGGGATGAAGGTCCGGGCCCCGGCCACAGCTGGGCCGATTTCACGGCCCAGGCGAAAGCGGCGAGCAGCAAGCCGGGCACGCTGACCCAGCGCAAGGACGGCGACGTGGCGGCGGCGCTCAAGGGCGCGGCCAAGACCGTCGAGGCGGCCTACAGCTATCCCTTCATCTCGCACGCCAGCATGGAGCCGCAGAACTGCACCGCCTGGTTCAAGGAAGACGGTTCGCTGGAATTGTGGGCGCCGACCCAGAACCCGGGCGCCGGCCAGGCCCTGGTGACGAGCCTGTTCAACATCCCGAAAGAAAAGATCACGCTGCACATCATCCGCAGCGGCGGCGGTTTCGGCCGGCGCCTGAGCTCGGACTTCATCGTCGAAGCCACCGCCATCGCACAGAAAGTGAAGGCCCCGGTCAAGCTGACCTGGACCCGCGAGGACGACCTGCAGCACGACCACTTCCGCCCGGGGGGCTTCCACTTCCTGCGCGGCGGCGTGGATGCGGCCGGCAAGGCGGTGGCCTGGCAAAACCATTTCGTGACCTTCGCCAACCGCGTCGAGCGCGACGGCCAGAGCGTGCTGCAGCCCGGCAGCGGCGGCAACCTGTCGGGCGACGAATTCCCGGGCCGCTGGCTGCCCAATGTCCAGCTCGAACAGACCGCCCTCGAATGCCGCGTGCCGATGGGCCCGTGGCGCGCGCCGGGCAGCTGCGTGTTCGCCTGGGTCTTCCACAGCTTCATCGACGAGCTGGCCCATGCGGGCGGCCGCGATCCGCTCGAGTTCCGCCTGGAACTGCTGGGCGACAAGGACGTGGTGCCGGGTACCGGCGAGCGCGGCCAGCCCTACAGCGTGGCGCGCATGAAGTCCGTGCTCATGACGGCGGCGGACAAGGCCGGCTGGGGCAAGAAGAAGTTCCCGCGTGGCCAGGGCCAGGGCCTCGCCTTCCACTTCAGCCACCGCGGCTACGTGGCCCAGGTGGCCGAGGTCACGGTCTCGCGCGACGGCAAGCTGAAGGTCGACCGGGTGGTGGTGGCGACCGACATCGGCGCCCAGATCGTCAACCTGTCCGGGGCGGAAAACCAGGTCGAGGGTTCGGTGATCGACGGCCTGTCGACCCTGATGTTCCCGGAGCTGAACATCGACAAGGGCCGCATCGTGCAAAGCAACTTCCACGATTACCAGCTGCTGCGCATGCCGGATGCGCCCGCCAAGATCGAAGTGCACTTCGTCAAGTCGGACTATCCGGTGACGGGCCTGGGCGAGCCCGCCCTGCCGCCGCTGGCCCCGGCGGTGTGCAATGCGATCTTCGCGGCGACCGGCAAGCGCGTGCGCGAGCTGCCGCTGTCGAAGACCGACCTCAGCTGGACCTGAGTCCGCTTGCTTCGTTCCGGCGCGCCGCCGCGTGCGCCGGATCGTTGTCCTTGGCGCCGTGCTGTTCGAGGATGGCGGCGGCCTGTTCCAGGCGCGCCGGATCCGCCGCGCTGACGGTGATCACGCACTTGCCGATTTCCAGGCCGGGCGTGTAGACGTCCTTGTAGTCGGTGCCGCCCTTCACGGCGGGCGAATCGCCGACCGTGAAATTGGCCTCCGAGGGCCCGGCTTCGTCGCCGGTATGGCTGATCTCGATGCTGTCGCGGTCGAATCCGGCGTCGAGCAGCGCCTTGCGGGCGCGCTCGGCGTCCTCGATCTCTTCGATGACGCGTACGATCTGGGTATCCATGGCTGCTCCGTTTGTCGATGGAACCACCGTAACAGAAACGCCCCCGCGGCGGCGCTCATTCCGCCGTCCGGCAGCTCCCTGCAGCCATTGAATGTTCCGTAACGAAAGAATGTCAGCCAGCCTGATCGGGAACGACCGCGGTCACCTCGATCTCGACCCGCGCCCGGTCTTCCATCAGCGCGCTCACTTGCACGGCGCTCATGGCCGGGAAGTGGCGTCCGATGGTGTCGCGGTAGGCCGCGCCCAGGGCCGCGCCGGCGTCCAGGTATTCGCGCTTGTCGACCACGTACCAGGTCATGCGCACGATGTGCTCGGGCCCGGCGCCGGCTTCGCGCAGCACCGCCACGACATTCTCCAGCGCCTGGCGCGCCTGGCCGACGAAATCGTCGGTCTGGAAGCGCCCTTCGGCGTCCCAGCCAATCATGCCGCTCACAAAGACCTGACGGCCGGATGCGGCGATACCGTTCGAATAGCCTTTCGGGCGCACCCAGTCTGCGGGCTGCAGGATCTCCATCATCATTTTTCCTTTTGCGCGGCAAGCAGTTCCCGCGCCACGATCAATAACTGCACTTCGCTCGCGCCCTCGTAGATGCGCAGGGCGCGGATCTCGCGGTACAGGCTTTCCACCATGCGCCCGCTCTGCACGCCCTGGCCGCCGAACAGCTGCACCGCCGCGTCGATCACGCACTGGGCGGACTCGGTCGCGGTCAGCTTGGCCATCGCGGCTTCCTTCGTCACCTTGCGGCCCTGGTCGCGCATCCAGGCCGCACGGTAGGTCAGCAGTGCAGAAGCATCGATGTCGGTCGCCATCTGGGCCAGTTTGGCCTGGGTCAGCTGGAAGTCTGCCAGGGTCTTGCCGAACATCGGACGCGCCCGGACATGCGCCAGCGCTTCATCCAGCGCGCGCCGTGCGAAGCCCAGCGCGGCCGCCGCCACCGAAGTACGGAACACGTCGAGGGTGGCCATGGCGATCTTGAAGCCCTGCCCTTCCTCGCCGACCAGGCGCGCAGCGGGAACACGGCAGCCTTCGAAGGACAGGCGCGCCAGCGGGTGCGGGGCGATCACGTCGATGCGCTCGGCGATCCGCAAGCCCGGCGCATCGGCGTCGACGATAAAGGCCGAGATGCCCTTGGCGCCTCGTCCGCCCTCGCCGCCGCCATCGCCGGTACGCGCGAACACGACATAGAAGTCGGCGATGCCGCCGTTCGAGATCCAGGTCTTTTCGCCGTCCAGCACCCAGTCGTCGCCGTCGCGCCGCGCCGCGCACTGCATGGCGGCGACATCGGAACCGGCCTGCGGCTCGGACAGCGCGAACGCGGCGATCGCTTCGCCGCGCGCCACGCGCGGCAGGTAGGCCGCTTTCTGTTCGTCCGTGCCGAACAGCGAGATCGCGCCGCTGCCCAGTCCTTGCATGGCGAAGGCGAAATCAGCCAGGCCCGCATGGCGGCCCAGGGTTTCGCGGATCAGGCAGATGGCGCGGGTGTCGATGCTGTCGCGCACGCCCCCGTGGGCCGCGCCGCCCACGGCATGGCGCAGCCAGCCCGCCTGGCCCAGCCGCTTCACCAGGCCACGGCAGGCGCTGTCCACGTCGTGGCGGTGCGCACCGTCGAGGTGGGCCGCGGCCCAGGCATCGAGTTCGCGCGCCAGCTCGCCGTGGCGGGGTTCGAAGAATGGCCAGTCGAGATAGTCGAGGCGTTCCATCAATCCCCCTCGAACTGCGGCTGCTGCTTGGCCACGAAGGCGTGGTAAGCGCGGTGGAAGTCATTGGTGGCCATGCAGATCGCCTGCGCCTGGGCCTCGGCCTCGATGGCTTCGTCCACGCCCATGTTCCATTCCTGCTGCAGCATCTTCTTGGTCATGCCGTGGGCGAAGGTGGGACCATTCGCCAGCTTGGCGGCGAAGGCCTGGGCCTCGCCCAGCACCTGGTCCGGCTCGCACAGGCGGTTGAAGAAGCCCCAGCGCTCGCCCTCTTCACCGCCCAGCGCCCGGCCCGAATACAGCAGCTCGGCGGCGCGGCCCTGGCCGATCAGGCGCGGCAGCAGCGCGCAGGCGCCCATGTCGGCGCCGGCCAGGCCCACGCGGGTGAACAGGAAGGCCGTGCGGCTGCGCGCGGTGCCGTAGCGCAGGTCCGAGGCCAGGGCCAGGATCGCGCCGGCGCCGGCGCACACGCCGTCCACCGCCGCCACGATCGGCTGCGGGCAAGCGCGCATGGCCTTCACCAGGTCGCCCGTCATGCGCGTGAAGGCGAGCAGGCCCGGCATGTCCAGTTTGGTGAGCGGCCCGATGATCTCGTGCACGTCGCCGCCCGAGCAGAAGTTCTCGCCGGCGCCGGTGATCACCAGCGCCTTGACGTCGTCGGCATAGGCCAGCGCGCGGAACAGGTCGCGCAGCTCGGCATAGGACTCGAAGGTCAGCGGATTCTTGCGCTCGGGGCGGTTGAGCGTGATGGTGGCGACGCCGCCCTCCAGCGCGAACAGGAAGTGCTGCGCCTGGTGGCCTTTGAGGCTGGCGCGGCCGCCCGGCAGCCGGTGCGCTTCGCCCGGTAGATAGTGCATGGATGACTCCTATGGATAAGGGTTTCAGCCTTCGAGAAGGCGCGCCGCCACCTGCTGCGGGCTCAGGCCGGCATTGGCCGCCTGCAGCGCGCGTTCGCGCTCCAAGTTGCGCTCCAGCTGCAGCTTGCCGGCGCGGTACTGGCGCGGCCACGCGGCGCCGGTGTAGCCGATGCGCGCGGCCTCCAGCAGGGTCCAGGCCGGGTTGGCCAGGTGCGGACGCGCCACCGCGCACAGGTCGGCGCGCCCGGCGGCGATGATGCTGTTGACGTGGTCGGCCTCGTAGATGGCGCCCACGGCGATGGTCGGGATGCCCGCCTCGTTGCGGATGCGGTCCGAGAACGGGGTCTGGAACATGCGCCCGAACACCGGCTTTTCCAGCTTGCTGACCTGGCCCGAGGAACAGTCGATCATGTCGGCGCCGGCCTGCTTGAACAGGCGCGCGATCTCGACCGCGTCGGAAGGCAGGATGCCGCCTTCGACCCAGTCGTGGGCCGAGACGCGCACGCTGATCGGCCGGTCCTGCGGCCAGGCGGCGCGCACGGCCGCGAATACTTCGAGCGGAAAGCGGCAGCGGTTCTCCAGGCTGCCGCCGTAGGCGTCGCTGCGGCGGTTGGTCAGCGGCGAGATGAAGCTGGAGAGCAGGTAGCCGTGGGCGCAATGCAGCTCCAGCCAGTCGAAGCCCGCGTCCGCCGCGGCTTCGGTGGCGCGCACGAAGTCGCGCTTGATGCGATCCAGGTCCTCGAGGGTGGCGGCGCGCGCGGTCTGCGACACGCCTTCGATGTACTGCTGGCTGGACGCCGCCACCAGCGGCCAGTTGCCCGACTCCAGCGGCAGGTCGATGCCGTCCCAGGCCGCCCGGGTCGAGCCCTTGGCGCCGGCATGGCCGAGCTGCACCCCGATCTTCGCGTCGGTGGAGCCGTGCACGAAGTCGACGATGCGCTTCCAGGCCGCCGTGTGCTGCGGCGTGTACAGGCCAGGGCAAGCCGGGGTGATGCGGGCGTCGGCCGAGACGCAGGTCATCTCGGCCATCACCAGCGCGGCGCCGCCCAGGGCGCGCGCGCCCAGGTGGGCCAGGTGGTAGTCGCCCACCGTCCCGTCCTCGGCCGAGTACTGGGCCATCGGCGACACCACCACCCGGTTCTTGAGCAGCACCCCGCGTACTTTATACGGGGTGAACATGGGCGGCACCGGGGCTTGCGGCGGCGGCAGCCCGGCTTCCCGCGCGGCGCGTTCGGCGAACCAGCGCTCGAAGCCGGCCACGTAGGCAGGGTCGCGCAGGCGCAGGTTCTCGTGCGACAGGCGCTGGCTGCGCGTCAGCAGCGAGTAGGCGAACTGACCGGCCTCCATCGCGCTGTAGCGGGCCACGTTCTCGAACCATTCCATCGAGTTGCGCGCCGCGCTCTGCAGCTTGAGCACCTCGACCATGCGCAGGTCCTGGTAGCGGGCCAGGGCCGCATCCATGTCCCCGCCGTCCAGGGCGCCCGCCAGCTCGATCGCATCCTCCAGCGCCAGCTTGGTGCCCGAACCGATCGAGAAGTGCGCGGTGTGGGCGGCGTCGCCCATCAGCACCAGCGGCACCCGCCGCCCGTCCAGCTCCAGGCGGTGCACCCAGTTGCGGCAGGCCAGGCGCGGGAAGCGGATCCACATCGCCGAGCCGCGCAGGTGGGCGGCGTTGGCCATCAGGGCGTGGCCGTCCAGGTGGCGCGCGAACAGGCGCTCGCAGAAAGCCAGCGCCTGCTGCTGGTCCATCTCTTCCAGTCCGGCCGCGCGCCAGGTCGATTCCAGGGTTTCGACGATGAAGGTCGAGGTCGCGCCGTCGTACTGGTAGGCGTGGGCCTGGAACCAGCCGTGCTCGGTCTCCTCGAAGGCGAAGGTGAAGGCGTCGAAGCGCTTGCGCGTGCCCAGCCACACGAAGCGGCACAGGCGCGGCTCGGCTTCGGGCTGGAACACCTCGGCGTGGCGCTGGCGGATCGCGCTGTTGACGCCGTCGCAGGCGACCATCAGGTCGGCCTGGTAGCGGCGCGCCAGCTCGGCCTCGTCGCGCACGTCCTGCTCGAACACCAGTTCCACGCCCAGGGCGCGGCAGCGTTCCTGCAGGATGTTCAGCAGGCGCTTGCGGGCGATGCCGCAGAAGCCGTGGCCGCCGGAGGTGACCGTGCGGCCCTTGAAATGGACGTCGATCGCATCCCAGTGATTAAACGATTGCAGAATCTCGCGCGCGCTCGGCTCGTCCGCCTGGGCCAGGTGGCCCAGGGTCTGGTCGGAAAACACCACGCCCCAGCCGAAGGTGTCGCTGGGACGGTTGCGCTCGACGACGGTGAGCCGGTAGTCCGGATGACGCTTTTTGGCCAGCAGGGCGAAGTACAGGCCCGCCGGTCCGCCGCCTACGCACACGATGTTCATTCATGCTCCCCGTTCTGGTGTTGCGCGTATATTACATGCGCGGATAGTTGAAGTGTCAACCAAATGCCTCGCACCATTTCTGTGCGATAGAGACAATCCGCAAATATTTAGTACAATCCGGCAATGGCGGTGTCTTGCACTGTCCAGGTGCGCACTGGCGCCGGCAACAACCTATCGAGCGAAGCGATGAAGATCTCCGACCGGATTGCGCATTCCCGCCCGCTGGCGACGACCGCCATGCATGGACGCGCCGACGCGCTGCGCCACGCCGGCGAACGGGTCATCGACCTGTCGATCGCGATTTCCCATTTCCCGGCGCCGGCGCCCGTGCGCGACGCCGTGCGCCAGGCCGTCGACGCCGACCGGCCCATGCCGTATTCCGACGTGCACGGCGCGCTCCCCATCCGCGAAGCGCTGAGCGCCAAACTGCGGCGCGAAAACGGCTTCGACGCCGCGCCCGGCGAAATCATCGTCACCAACGGCGCCAAGCAAGCCTATTACCAGGCCCTGTACGCGATGACCGATCCGGGCGACAGCCTGGCCGTGTTCCGCCCCTACTGGCCCGCCTACCTGGCCAGCGCCCGGCTGCTCGGCCTGAAGCTGGTGGTGGCCGACCTGCCCGACACCCTGACGCCGGCCGTGCTGGACGCGCTCGGGCCGGTCAAGGTCCTGGTCATCAACAACCCGCACAACCCGAACGGCAAGGTATATACCCGGCAGGAGCTGGAGCACGTGCGCGACTGGGCCCTGCGCACCGGCGCCCAGGTGATCGCCGACGAGAGCTACGAGCACCTGATCTTCGAAGGCGGCCATACCAGCCTGGCCAGCCTGTGCGACTGGCGCGAGCTGGGCGTGGTGACCCTGTTCTCGGCCTCGCAGAGCTACGCCATGATGGGCTGGCGGGTCGGCTTCGCGGTCGCGCCCCGTCCCCTGGTCGAGGCGATGCAGAACCTGCAGGGGCCGGTCACCGCCGCGGTGCCCTGGCTGTCGCAGCTGGCGGCCGTCGCCGCCTTCGAGAGCGGGACCCTGCACGCCCTGCTGGAAGACTACCGCGCGCGCCGCGACATGGTGGTGGGCCAGGTCGCCGGCGTGCCCTGGATGCGGATGGCGGCGCCCGCCTCCGGCCCCTACCTGTGGGCCGACGTGCGCGCCCTTACCCACGATACCATCGCCTTCGCGGAAGCCCTGCTGGAGCAGGAAAAGGTCGCGGTGATGCCCGGCGAGGCGCTGGGCGTGCCGGGCTTCATCCGCCTTGGCTACATCTCGGACGACGAGGCCACCCTGAGCGAAGGCGTAAGCCGCATCGTCGCCTTCGGCGAGCGCATGCTGGGCGAGCGCCCGCCCGGCGGGCCGGGACGGCAATGAGTTCGCTGCTGGGCCGCTTCCGCCTGAACAGCCTGCGCAGCAGGCTGATGCTGCTGGTCGCGCTGGCGATCACGCCGATCGCGATCGTGACGGTGCTGGGCGGCCTGCGCGAGCGCGAAGCGGCGATCCGCGCCTCCGAGGACAACCTCAAGCGCCTGACCAGCCTGGCCGCCGCCAACGAGGCGCAATCGATCGAGCGCGCGCGCCAGATCCTGGTCGACCTGGTCAGCGTGCCCGACCTGATGGGCGATCCCGCGCGCTGCAACGCGCTGCTGGCCGATGTCCTGGACCGCAACGAGGGCTATGTCAACTTCGGCCTGATCCAGATGAACGGCGACGTCACCTGCAGCGCGGTGCCGATGCTGCACCCGGTGAACCTGGGCGACCGCCGCCACTTCAAGCGCGCCGTCTCGGAGCGGCGCTTCATCGCCGGCGACTACGTGTTCGGGCGCGTGATCCGCAAGCACACCATCAACCTGACCTACCCGGTGATCGACCGCCGCGGCCAGGTGGTGGCGGTGGTGTTCGCGGCCATGGACCTGGCCGGCCTGGACACGTTCGTCAACGACATCAACCTGCCGCCCGGCTCGATCCTGGAGACCGCCGATTCCAGCGGCCTCCTGATTTCGCGCCGGCCCGATCCGGAACGCTGGTTCGGCCAGAAGATCTCGCCGGCGCTGAGCGCCGCCATGCGCGGCCCGCACCAGCGCGCGGTGGTGGTGCGCGGCGAGGACGGCGTCGAGCGCCTGCACGCCTTCGCCCGCGTCGGTCCGCCCTCGCTGTCGGAGTACACGGTGACCATCGGCGTGCCCACCGGGACCATCACCGAGGTGGCGCGCGAAGCCCAGCTGATGTCCCTGCTGGGCCTGGGCGCGACCACCCTGCTGGCCCTGCTGGCCGCCTGGCTGGCGGGCGACAAGCTGATCGTGCAGCGGGTGCGCAAGCTGATGACCACCGCGCGCCGCATCGCCGCCGGCGACCTGGACGCCCGCACCGGCATCGAATACGGCCGCGAGGAAATCGGCCGCCTGGCCGAGGCGCTCGACGAGATGGCCGAAACCCTGCAAAAGAAAGAGGCGGCGCGCAGCCTGGCCGAGCGCGAGCTGCGCGCGGCCGACCAGCGCAAGGACGAATTCCTGGCGATGCTGGCGCACGAGCTGCGCAACCCGCTGGCGCCGATCAGCACCGGCGCCCACCTGCTCAAGCTGCTCCACTCGGACAACGCCCAGATCACCCAGACCTGCGCCATCATCGCGCGCCAGGTCGAGCACATGACCAGCCTGGTGGACGACCTGCTCGACGTCTCGCGGGTCACGCGCGGGCTGGTGTCGCTGTCGACCCAGGTGCTGGACCTGCGCAACGTGGTCGACGACGCGGCCGAGCAGATCCGCCCGCTGATCACGGCGCGCCGCCACAAGGTGGTGCTCGAGCTGCCGGAGAGCCCGGCCAGCGTCAAGGGCGACCACAAGCGCCTGGTGCAGGTAGTCGCCAACCTGCTGGGCAACGCCACCAAGTACACCCCGGAGGGCGGCCACATCTCCCTGCAGCTCAAGGAAGAAGGCCAGGACTACGTGCTGAGCGTGACCGACGACGGTATCGGCATGGAAGCGGGCCTGGTGGCGCGCGTGTTCGACCTGTTCACCCAGGCCGAGCGCACGCCCGACCGCTCGCAGGGCGGACTGGGACTGGGCCTGGCCCTGGCCAAGAGCCTGGTCGAGCTGCATGGCGGCAGCGTGGGCGCGCGCAGCCCGGGCCTGGGCAAGGGCAGCACCTTCACAGTGCGCCTGCCGCGCCATGCCCAGGCCGGCGCGCAGGCCGGGGTCCAGGCAGGGCCCGCGGCCGCCCCGCGGCCGGCCGATGCCCCGCCCGCCGGCTCGCTACGCGTGCTGGTGGTGGACGACAACCTGGACGCCGCCCATACCCTCAACCTCTTCCTCGCCGCCGCCGGGCACGACGTGGAGATCGCCTACTGCGCCGAAGACGCGCTCGAAGTGGCCAAGGTCTTCTCGCCCCAGGTCTGCCTGCTCGACATCGGCCTGCCGGACATGGACGGCAACGAACTGGCCCGGCGCCTGCGCCGCCTGCCCCAGACCACGGCGTCCACCCTGGTGGCGGCCACCGGCTACGGGCGCCAGCAGGACCGCGACGCCGCGCGCCAGGCGGGCTTCGACCATTACATGGTCAAGCCGGTCAACACGGTCGAGCTGAGCGAGCTGCTGGCCCAGGTGGCGGCGCGCACCGAGCAGGCCTGAGGCCGCCCCCCTGCGCTTGCCGTGATGACCTGCCGCTTACCTGTCGGCATTTTTTACAAAAAACAAGATGTAACACCTATTCTTCTCGGATAGATCTCGTCCGCGAACCACGAAGATTGATCAAAATCAAAGAGATGGGTCTGGGCGTCAGGTAGGTGGCATGGGGCTTGCTAGGTACATACATGGCAAGCCCCCAAACGCCTACCAAAGGACGCTCCATGAAAAACCGCATCGCCTTCCTGCTCGCCGGCGCAGCCCTCAGCTGCGGCGCCCACGCCGCTCCCGCGACAGCGCTTCCACCCGGTCCTGCATACCTGAAGTACTCGGGCCAGGAGCAGATTGCCATCAACGGCGCCAGCACCTGGACCGACGGGAAGGAGATCAATTGGGGCGTCTTCATCATGACGACCATGGAAGAAGGCAGCGTTAACACGCCGCACGACCAAATCGACCCGACCGGCGACATCTTCTTCGTCAACGGCTTGAGCGGGGGCCAGGTGACTGGCATGTTCTACGGAATCGAACGCGGCACGCCCTCGGCCACCAATCCCTTCCCGGCCACCCGGGGCTACATGGACCTGTACTGGCGCGACCTGTCGACCATGAGCAAGACCACGCTGGCCGCCAGCGTCACCGGCGTGCGCTGCGGGTACAGCTGCGCCAACGGCTATACCCAGGGCACCTTCCTCGCCCGCCTGTTCTTCGACACCGGCATGGATGTCGGCAACCCGCTCAACACCATCGTCGGCACTACCGTCCCGAGCAGCAATGGTTTCTCGGGCCAGGCCGATTCCTACGCCTCGGTCGACATGTCGGCGCAAGGGCTGTGGAGCTACCACCTGAATTCGAATTACTTCCACACCGCGCTCGGTGCGCGCGACCTGCGCTTCAAGAACAGCTACAACTACAACCGCCGCTGGAACGGCGGCACGGATGTCCTGGGCGCGCGCGTGGACGATCCGGGCCAGGCCTATGTACTGCCGGAACCGGGGGCGCTGCCGCTGATGGGCCTGGCCCTGCTGGGCATGGGCGCGGCGCTGCGCCGCCGCCAGCGCGGCTGAGCGCGGGCGCCGGCCGGCGCCTGCTACTCAAACGCCCAGGCACACGCGCGCAAGGTTACTTCGCGAACGGTCCGATCCATATTCCCGGCGTAGCATCGCCGGGAATTCATCAGATCCGGACCTTGTCATGCTCATCGATTCCCCCGGCGACATCGCCACCGCCCTTGCCGACCCGCCCGCCGCCGCGCGCGCCGCCGGCCTGCGCTACGTACACGACGACAAGCCCGGCATCCGGCGCGAGCCGCGCGCCGACGGCTTCCGCTACCTCGACGCCAAGGGCGAGCCGGTCGAGGACGAGGCAACCCTGGCGCGCATCAAGTCGCTGGTCATCCCGCCGGCCTGGACCGAGGTCTGGATCTGTCCGCAAGCCAACGGCCACCTGCAGGCCACCGGCCGCGACGCCAAGGGACGCAAGCAATACCGCTACCACCCGAAGTGGCGCGCGACCCGCGACGAGGTCAAGTACGAGCGCATGCTCAAGTTCGGCCAGGCCCTGCCCGCCATCCGCGCCGAGGTCGATCGCGCCCTCGGCCTGCCGGGCTTGCCGCGCGAAAAAGTGCTGGCCACCATCGTCTACCTGCTCGAAGCGACCATGATGCGCGTTGGAAACGAGGAATACGCGCGCACCAACAAGTCCTTCGGCCTGACCACCCTGCGCAACCGCCACGTGAAGGTGGACGGCAGCGAAGTCGAGTTCCGCTTCCGCGGCAAGAGCGGGGTCTATCACAAGGTCAAGGTGCAGGACCGGCGCCTGGCGCGCATCATCGCGCGCGCCCGCGACCTGCCTGGACAGGAACTGTTCCAGTACGTGGACGACGAAGGCGAAACCCACAGCATCGATTCCAGCGACGTCAACGACTACCTGCGCAGCATCACCGGCGAGGAATACACGGCCAAGGATTTCCGCACCTGGTCGGGCACGGTGCTGGCGGCGCTGGCGCTGCAGGAGTTCGAGAAGTTCGACTCCGAAGCCCAGGCCAAGAAGAACATCGTGCGCGCCATCGAATCGGTGGCGGAAAAGCTCGGCAATACGCCCTCGATCTGCCGCAAGTGCTATGTCCACCCGGCCGTGCTGGACGCCTACCTCGAGGGCACGGTGCTGGAAGTGCTGCGCGAACGCACCGAGCAGGAGCTGAGCGAGGACCTGCACGCGCTGCAGCCGGAGGAAGCGGCGGTGGTGGCCATGCTGCAGCAGCGCCTGCGCCATGAGCAGGAAGAAGAACAGAAGCGCGCCGCGGCCCCGAAGCCGCCGGCCAACCGGTCCCGCAACACCAACGCGCGAAAGGAACAGCATGCCTGACACCACCCAGCCATGGACGATCGAACAGGTCGCCCGCTTCGAGCACCAGGTCACCGGCGTCTCCGTCTCGGAAGACGGCCGCATCTTCGTCAACTTCCCGCGCTGGACCGAGGACAGCGCCGTCTCGGTGGCGGAACTGAACAAGGACGGCACCCTGCGTCCCTACCCCGACGGCCGCTGGAACGCCTGGCGCAACGCGCGCAAGGACGAGCTGGCGCCGGAAGAACACTGGGTATGCGTGCAGAGCGTGGTCGCGGACGGGCGCGGCAGCCTGTGGGTGCTGGACCCGGCGGCGCCGGCCCAGGCCCACCTGGTGGCGGGCGGCGCCAAGCTGGTGCGCATCGAACTGGCGAGCGACAAGGCGGTCCAGACCATCGCTTTCGGCGAGGACGCGGCGCCCCAGGGCTCCTACCTGAACGACGTGCGCTTCTCGAACGACGGCCGGCATGCCTTCATCACCGATTCGGGCGTGGTGGGCGCGATCCTGGTGGTCGAGATCGCCAGCGGCAAGACGGTGCGCCTGCTCGACGGCCATCCGTCGACCCAGATGAAGAAGGGCCTGAACGTCAGCGCCGACGGCAAAGAGCTGCGCCGCCCGGACGGGCGCGGGGTGGAATTCTCGGCCGACGGCATCGCCCTGTCCGACGACGGCGCCTGGCTGTACTGGCAGGCAATCAAGGGCGACACGCTGTACCGGATTCCCACCGCGGTCCTGACCGGCGAGGGCATGCACGGCGCGGACGTGGGCGGCAAGGTCGAGGACTACGGGCGCAACGGGGTCTCGGACGGCCTGTTGATCCCGCGCGGAACCAACGAGATGCTGCTGTCCGCCGTCGAAGAAGATGCCGTGAAGCTGCGCGACCTCGGCCAGGGACCGGGCGGGCAAGCGCGCATCGTGGTGCAGGACGCGCGCCTGCGCTGGCCCGATACCTTCACCCAGGGGCCGGACGGCGCGCTCTACGTGACCACCTCGCACATCCAGGACTCGGCTTTCTTCAAGCCGGACGCACCACCCGCCCTGCCGACCGAGCTGTGGCGGCTGGCGCCGCCGGCAAGCACCTCGGGCTGAAGCGAATCAGGCCTGCCTGCCCTGGATTTCCTGGGACGCGATCTCGGCCAGGTCGCGCAGCGCCTGCAGCTCGGCCGCGCGCAGCCTGCGCGGCTCGCGGTCGATCACGCACAGGGTTCCCATCGGCAAGCCGTCGCGGTCGCGCACCGGCACGCCCGCATAGAAACGGATATGCGGCTGGGCCAGCACCAGGGGATTCTCGCGGAAGCGTTCGTCCGCCGTCGCGTCTTCGACGGTGAACGGTCCGTCGTGGAGGATGGCGTGGGAGCAGAAGGCCCATTCGCGCGGGGTCTGGCGGGCCTCCAGCCCCACCCTGGCCTTGAACCACTGGCGCTTCGCGGTCAGCAGCGAGACCAGGGCGATCGGCGAATCCGTGACGATCGCGGCAAGGCGCGCGATGCGGTCGAAGCGTTCTTCCTCCGCGCTGTCGATCAAGCCGGTGCCGGCCAGGGCCAGCAGGCGCCGCGCCTCGCCCGGACCGGTGGGAAAGGCTTCGCCTCCCTGCAGCAGGAATTCCGGCTCCACGGCTGCGAGCGGCTGCTCCACGCCGAGCAGCGCCGAGGCCGGGCCCGCCCTGGCCAGCAGCGCCTCGATCGCGCTGCGGCGGGTGCGGCGGTGGCCGCCGGGAGTCTTCCAGGAGGCGATGGCGCCGCTCTCCATCCATAGCTGGACGGTGCTGGTGGCTACCCCAAGCATCTGGGCGGCGGCAGTCGTGGTGAGGACCGGGTCCTCGTCGGTCGGGATGTTCTGCATGATTGGGCCTGCGTGACTGTTCAGTATAGCCGATTTGACGATACGGCTGAGCTTGCCCTCCGTGAGCGCCTTAGCTGATGTAAATATCACTCAAATTCATCAAATTACATTGCCATGTGGAAATGATCAATGCATAATTGACGCGTTTTCATCAATGACCCAATCCTCGTCATTCCCCTGAACCCGCCCATTATCATGACTTTTTTTCAACATGGGAGTCTCGCCACCCGGCTGTACTCCGCGTTCGCCCTGATCCTATCCGTCACCCTGATGCTGGCGGCCTTCGCCATCACGCGCGTGAACAGCATCGAAGGCGCCCTTCAGGCCGCCGATGCGGTCCGCAACGCCGAGCTCGAGCCCCTGTATGCGGCGCGCGAGGCGCTCGCCCAGACCGGCATGGCGGCCCGCAACGCCTACATCTTCAAGGACGACGCCGCGGCGCAGCAGGAACTGGCGCTGGTCGACGCGCGCAAGGCCGATTACCTGGCCGCGCTGGCGCGCCTCGATCCCCTCCTCAAGGACGACGCGCAATACGCGAAGGTCAAGACCGGCATGCTGGCCATGGCCGGCGCGCTGGAGCGCCCGCGCGCCTACCGCGCCGCGCAGGACATGGAGGGCTACGGCCGCTTCCTGGCGGAGGAATGCAATCCCCTGCGCCGCCAGATCGTGGCCGACATCGGCGACCTGCTCGCCAAGCTGCAGGCGCGCACGGCGGCGGCCAGCACGGCCGCCAATGCCGAGGCGGCCCAGACGCGCGGCCTGATCACGGCCGCCAGCGCCCTGGCGGTCCTCCTGTGCATCGTGGTCGGCCTGGCGCTGACGCGCAGCTTGCTCGGGCAGCTGGGCGGCGAGCCGGCCTACGCCGCCGGAGTGGCCCGCGCCATCGCGGGCGGCGAGCTGCACCGCCCCGTCGACACGGCGCGCGCCGGTCCGTCCAGCCTGCTGTTCGCGATGAGCGCCATGCGCGACGGCCTGAGCGGCATCGTCGCCCGGGTGCGGGCCGGCACCGACGCCATCGAGGCAGCGTCGTCGGAAATCGCCTCCGGCAACCTGGAGCTGTCGAAGCGCACTGAGCTCCAGGCCGAGGCCCTGGCCCAGGTGGCCAGCTCGATGACCCAGCTGATCGGCTCGGTGCGCCAGAACGCCGCCGACGCGGCCCAGGCCAGCGCGCTGGCGGAGAACGCCTCGACGATGTCGGTCCAGGGTGGCGCCGCGGTCGGCCAGGTGGTCGAGACCATGCACCTGATCGAGGCCTCGTCGCGCAAGATCGTCGACATCATCGCCGTGATCGACGGCATCGCCTTCCAGACCAACATCCTGGCCCTGAACGCGGCGGTCGAAGCCGCCCGCGCCGGCGAGCAGGGCCGCGGCTTCGCCGTGGTCGCCAGCGAAGTGCGCAACCTGGCGCACCGCTCGGCCGCCGCCGCGAAGGAGGTCAAGGCGCTGATCGAGGATTCGGTGGCCAAGGTCGGCGCCGGCACGGCGCTGGTCGGCGAAGCCGGCGACACGATCCGCAAGGTGGTCGATGGCGTGCACCGGGTCAGCGACATCATGGGCGGCATCACGGCCGCGTCGGAAGCCCAGCGCGCCGACATCGAGCGCGTCGACGGGGCCATCGCGCGCCTCGACGACATGACGCTCAAGAACGCCTCGCTGGTCGAGGAAGCCGCCGCCGCGGCGCAGTCGCTGCGCACCCAGGCGGCCGAGCTGGCGGCGGTCGTGCATACCTTCCAGCTCGAGGATGCGGGCAATGCGCCGCGCCGCGTGCTCGGCCTGGGCGGCTAGATCGCCTCGGTCCGCCGCGCTCCCGCTGCGACCAGGGTCAAGCCGCACTCACAGCGTCCGGACGTCCCGGTTCACTTTTCCGGGTGGTCGAACACCTGCCGCAGGTAAGCGATGAAGGTCGCATCGGTACATTGCGATTTCCCCGGCTCATCGGAAAGCTTGGCCACCGCCTGGCCATTGCAGCGCACCAGCTTCATCACGATGTTGATTGCCGGATATGGCGTGTCGTTGGTGAGCTTGGTGCCGATGCCGAAGCCGGTCATCACGCGGTCGGCGAAGTGCCGGTACAGGTGCAGGGCCTTGGGCACCGTGAGCGCATCTGAGAACACCAGGCGCTTGGTGCGCGCGTCGATGCGCAGCCGGGCGTAGTGCGCCAGCGCCTTCTCGCCCCAGGCGACCGGGTCGCCGGAGTCGTGGCGCAGGCCGTCGAACAGCTTGGCGAAGTACAGGTCGAAGTCGCTGAGGAAGGCGTCCATCCCGACCACGTCGGTCAGCGCCGTACCCAGGTCGCCCCGGTATTCCTGCACCCAGTCCTCCAGCGCCATCTTCTGGAAGTCGCGCAGGCGCACGCCGAAGGCCTGGTGGGCCTGCAGGTATTCGTGGGCCATGGTCCCGATCGGCACCAGGTTGTACTTGCGCGCCAGGTAGACGTTCGAGGTGCCCTTGAAATACTGCGGCAGCTCGCGCGCCAGGGTCGCCACCACTTCGTCGTGCCACTCGCCGGAGAAACGGCGGCGCACGCCGAAGTCGAAGAACTCGAAGGGATTGGCGCGCGCCGGCTCCTGGCCGAAGGCGCGGAACTCGTCGATCTTCTGCTGCAGCCTGAGCCGCGCTTCCGTCACGGCCGCCTGCTGGTCGAAGCGCCGGAAGTACAGCTCGTTGACGATGTAGAGCACGAAGATCTCGAAGCCCATCACGTGCACGATCGGCCCGCTGGCGCGGATGCGCAGGTGCGGACCGTCGGTCTCGACGTGGATGAACTTGCGCTGGAAGCGGAACAGGGTCAGGAAGTCGGCGAAGTCGCTCTTGATGAAGCGCAGCGAGCGCAGGTACTCCACCTCCTCCTCGCTGAACATCATCGAGCACAGGTGATCGAGCTCGGCCTCGACCTCGTCCTTCAGCTCGGCCAGCGGATAGGCCGGCTCGTTGCGGCAGCGGAACTCGTATTCGCCGTGGGCGCCGGGGTGGCTGTGCAGCAGCGCCTGCCACATCGTGAATTTGTACAGGTCTGTTTCGAGCAGGCTGCGGACGACATGCATGAAAGGGACTCCGGTCAGGCGGTGGCGGATTGCTTGCCGCGGCTGCGGCGCTTGGGCGCCAGCATGGTGCCGGTGCAGCCGGGCGTGCCGCAGCGGCAGGCGAACTGCTTCTTGAGCTTGGCCGTGTGCGGCTCGTCGTAGATCAGCGCGTAGTTGTAGTTCAGCTCTTCGCCGGCCTCGATGTCGCGCATGGCGTGGATATACACCCGCCCCTCGTCTTCGAAGGCTTCGCAATTCGGCGTGCAGGCGTGGTTGATCCAGCGCGCGTCGTTGCCGCGCCGGCCGCCGTCGATCACCCGGCCGTCCGCCAGGCTGAAATAAAAGGTGTGGTTGACCGGGCCACCAGCCTCGGCGGCGCGCTCGGTCGCCTCATCCCAGGTGATGCGCTCGCCGCGGTATTCGATGATGCGCTCGCCGGCCGCGATCGGCTTGAGGGCGAACACGCCGTTGCCGTGGACGGGAGACTTGCGTACTTCATAGACCGGATCGGCCTTGGTGGATCGCTTCTTGGTGGTCATCGATAGGCTGCCGGTAGAGATTGCGGCGCCCGCAGGCGCCGCAACAAGTTGTCAAAACGTCGAAGGCATTATGAAGCCAATCGTCCCGTGCGTGCCACACGCACGGGACAGGCGCGCATCAGTTTCCGCAGTCCTCTTCGCGATACTCCATGCCGGTCTGCTGCTGGGCCGCGCCGCGGCCGGCTTCCTCCTTGCGCAGCTCGACGCGGCGGATCTTGCCGGAGATGGTCTTGGGCAGTTCGCGGAATTCGATGCGGCGGATGCGCTTGTAGGGCGCCAGGCGTTCGCGGGTGAAGGCGAACAGCGCGGCGGCCAGCTCGCGGCTCGGGACCACGCCCTGGCGCAGGGTGACGAAGGCCTTGGGCACCGACAGGCGCACGGGATCGGGACTCGGGACGATGGCCGCCTCCAGCACGCTCTCGTGTTCGATCAGCACGCTCTCCAGCTCGAAGGGGCTGATGCGGTAGTCCGAGGACTTGAACACGTCGTCGTTGCGACCCACGTAGAAATAGTAGCCGTCGGCGTCGACGGTGGCGGTGTCGCCCGTGTGGTAGTAGCCGGCCCGCATCACGTCCGCCGTCTTGGCCTCGTCGCCCTCGTAGCACAGCATCAGGCCGATGGGTGCGGCGTCCAGCTTCACCGAGATCTCGCCCTCTTGCGCCGGCTGGTCGTCGATGTCGAGCAGCGCCACCTGGTAGCCCGGCAGCGGGCGGCCCATCGAACCCGGCTTGATCGGCTGGCCGGGCGAATTGCCGATCTGGCAGGTGGTCTCGGACTGGCCGAAGCCGTCGCGGATGCGGATGCCCCAGGCGCGCTCGACCTGCTCGATGACTTCCGGATTGAGCGGCTCGCCCGCGCCCACCAGCTCGCGCAGCGGCGGCTTCCAGGCCGCCAGGTCTTCCTTGATCATCATGCGCCACACGGTGGGCGGCGCGCACAGCGAGGTGACGCCGCAGCGCACGATGGTGTCCAGCGAGGCCTTGGCCGAGAAACGCTCGTAGTTGTAGACGAATACGGTGGCGCCGGCGTTCCAGGGCGCGAAGAAGCAGCTCCAGGCGTGCTTGGCCCAGCCCGGCGAAGAGATGTTCCAGTGGACGTCGCCCGGCTGCAGGCCGATCCAGTACATGGTCGACAGGTGGCCCACCGGATAGCTCTGGTGGCTGTGCAGCACCAGCTTGGGCTTGGCCGTGGTGCCGGAGGTGAAGTACAGCAGCAGCGGGTCGGTGGCCCGGGTCTCGCCTTCGGGCGTGAACACGGACAGCACCGAGCGGCTGTCCTCGAAGTCGCGCCAGCCTTCCAGCGCGCCGCCGACGGCGATGCGGGTGTAGTTGCCCTCCAGGCCGTCGAACTTGTGGGCCTCGGACGCCTGGGCGACCACGTGGCTGACGCGGCCGCGCTCCAGGCGGTCGGCCAGGTCGGCGCCCGAGACCAGCATCGTGGTCGGCACCAGCACGGCGCCGAGCTTGATCCCGGCCAGCATGATTTCCCACAGCTCGACCCGGTTGGGCAGCATCAGCAGCACGCGGTCGCCGCGCCGCACGCCGCACAGGCGCAGGTACTCGGCCACCTGGTTCGAGCGCGCGGCCATGTCGGCGAAGGAGATCTTCTGCTCGCTGCCGTCTTCCTCGACCACCCACAGCGCCGGCGTGTGGTTGTCCCTGGCCTGGTGGTCGAAGTAGTCGAGCGCCCAGTTGAAGCTGTCGAGCTGGGGCCGCTGGTAGCCGCGGTAGGCGGTCTCGTAGTCGCTGCGGTGCTGCTGGAGGAAATCGCGCGCCTGCACGAAGCGCTGGGTTGGCGTCATGGTGTCTCCTGGTCACTGGCGTTGGACTGCAGGGCATGCTCGCGGGCGCTGCCCTTTCTTGACCATTTTGCCATTGTTTCGGCGGGTGTGGGGTGATGACTCTCGGCAGTACGGCTGAGGACGCTTCTTTGGCCTGCTGCGTCAATACGTCGCCCCCGGGACTCGGCGTCCTCCTCGGCCGGGACGACGGTGTTGAAGCTGGCGACTAGCGGCCAGGCCGCCGGCATTAGTCGCGCTTGAGCACCGTGACGCGCATCTCGTCGCGCGGCTCCATCATGTCGATCACGCGGCAGTCGCCGCACATGCGCAGGCGGTCGAGGTTGGCCGAGAAGGCCGGGTGCGCGGCCAGGCGGCCAAGCATGTTCTCGACCATTTGCAGGGTCCCGAAAGGCTTGCTGCAGCGGATGCAGTGGAAAGGCTGGGACTCGTTGAGCACCACCGCCTGCATGCGGGTCTCGCCGAAGCGCATGCGCGGCACCAGGGTGATCGCGTTTTCCGGGCAGGTGCTGGCGCACAGCCCGCATTGCACGCAGTTCTTCTCGATGAAGCGCAGCTGCGGCAGGCCCTGCCCGTCCTGCAGGGCCGAGGCCGGGCAGGCGCCGACGCAGGACATGCACAGGCTGCAGGCCTGGCGGTCGACCGCGACCGCGCCGAAGGGCGCTCCCGGCGGCAGCGGCACGATATCCGCTTGCAGCGGCGCGTGGCGGTGCAGGTGCTCGAGCGCGTAGTCGAGGGTGTTGCGCTTGTCGGCCGCCAGGTGGAACACGGCCGGCTCGCGCGGGGCCTCGCCGCGCGGCGCGTGGCGCAGCGCCAGCGCCAGCTCGTCCGGCGCGTCGATGCGCAGCAGCTGGAAGTGCGGGCCGGCATAGCCCAGTCCGTCCACCACCGCCTGCGCCACCGCCATTTGCTGGTCGAGCGCTGCCACGTATTGCGGCGCATGCTCGCCGGTCATCAGCACCGCCACGCCTGAAGCGCCATAGGCCAGCGCCGCCAGCCAGACGTCGATGCCGGTGGCGGCCGCATGGTGCAGGCGCAAGCCCAGGATGCGGCCGGGCGCCTCGGCACCGAGTTGCGCCAGCAGCGCCTCGCCCCGTCCTCCGTCATGGAGCAGCAGCACCGGCTCCTCGCCTCCCGCCTCGCGGAAGGCGCGCAGGGCCGCCTGGATGCGCTTGCCGGTCAGCTGGGCCGGCGGATAGGCATAGGTGATCGCGCCGGTCGGGCACACCGTGCTGCAGGCCCCGCAGCCCGCGCACAGGTAAGGGTTGACCTTGATCTTGTCGCCATCCCCGACGATGGCCTGGGCCGAGCAGATGTCGACGCAGGCGTTGCAGCCCTGGCGGCCGTTGCGGCTGTGCGCGCACACCCGTTCCTTGTAGTTGAAGTATTTGGGCTTTTCGAAATCGCCCACCATGTCCAGCAGCTCGCCCGCCGCGGCGGCGCGTGCGCTTTCATCCTCGCCCGGCGCGTAATAGCCGTGCGGGCGCTGGTGGCTGGGGATCAGGCGCGCCGGGCACAGGTCGAGCACCAGGTCGAAGGTCCCCTTGCCCAGCGGCTGCCCGGCCGCCTGCCAGCGCGCCTCGAAGGCGCCGAGCCAGCCGGCCACGGCGACGGTGCGCGCCACGTGCACCGGGTAGGCCGGCGCCGCGCCCGGCGGCGGTTCGTCGAGCACGATGGCGGTCACCGGCAAGGCGGCGGCCAGCCGGTCGGCCCAGGGCAAGGCCTGGGCGGCGGTTCCCACCACCAGCACGCGGCCGGCCGAGCGGTAGTCGACCGTGATCGCGGGCTCGAAGGCGGGAAAGGCGTCGAGGGCCGCGTGCGCGGCCTGGCGCGCCAGCACATCTCGCTGGTTGCGCACGGGGTCGGCGGAGGCCCCGTCGTTGAGTCGAATATTCATGCGTTCCCTTGTGCGTTCTCTTGTGGAATCCCTGATTGCTCCGGCGGCGACTGCTGCAGTTCCGGCACGGCTTGGCCGCCGTCGTCGCTTGCCTCTTCGTCCTGCTCTTCGTCATCGAGCACGCGCGCCAGCGCGCTGTCCGCGTGACGCAACTCGGCGAGCATGTCGGCCGCCAGCGGCGAGGCTTTGTTGTAATCGTCGATGTAGATGTCGAGGCCGTCCATCGCCTTGAAGTGCGGGTCGGAGAACAGCTTCTTGAGCGCCAGGCGCTGCACCGCCTTGTCGACGCCCTGGGCCACGAAGCCGGAATAGTCGGACTCGAAGCTGAGGGTGGCGACGTCTTCCAGCGTCGGCAAGGGCCTCGCCGTCTCCGCTTGTGCGCCCGGAGCCGCATCCACTGCTTGCGGCAGGGAGGGAGCGGGCGGCGGGGCAGGAGCCGGCGCTGCGGGTTCGCCCCCCGTCGATTTCAGCCGCGACCAGCGGCGCAGGAAGCCTTCTTCGGCCATGGGCTTGCCGCTCATCCGTGCTGCCGTCCCTTGCGAGGGCGCGGCGTGTAGTTCTTGCGCAGGTAGTCGGCGAGCCAGGCGTAGATCTCGGCCGGCATGGTCACGCCGTCGGCGTCCTCGCCGGAGTCGAACATGCGCGTGCCCTCCATGTAGCTGACCGAGGCGCGCACCGGGATGGCCTTGCCCTCCTCCATGCGCCACAGCACGAACACCTTGGACTCGGGCGCCATGCAATTCTCGTAGTAGCCGTCGTTCTCGTCGGTGTACAGCTCCAGTTCCAGCCCCGAGACCAGGTAGTAGTCGCGGTCCGGGCTTTCGCTCAGCACCTGCAGGCGCGGCAGGTCGCCGCGGTCCGGCACCACGCCGACCGCCGCCCAGGCGTCGTCGGCCCAGCGGTGCTGCGGCGCGCGGCGCTGCATGATGATCGCGATCGGCATGCTTCCCATTTTCATGACCGGCGGGCCTCCTTCATTTCTTGTTTGCCGTCTCCGGCGTGCTCTTCCTGTCGAGGGCGGGCGCGGTGCCGGCCGGGACCGGCTTCGAGGGCGCCTTCTTGACGTCGGTGCTGGGTGCGGCGGTGCCCAGCTTTTCGCTCTTGACCGGAACGTTGGCGGCCTGCAGCGCCTGCGGGCTGCGCGGCGCGGCGCCGGTCGCCGGTGCGGCGCCTGGTGTCCCCGGGAC
>NZ_JAGPWD010000047.1 GCF_018119395.1 Massilia sp. ZL223 | reverse complement strand
GGGGGGGGGCGCCCCCCCCCCCGGCCCCGCCCCCCCGCCCGCCCCCCCCCCCCCCCCGGGGGGGGGTTTTTGGCCCCCCCCCCCCCCCCCGGGGGGGGGCCCCCCCCCCCCAACCCTACGGCAAATGCTTGCGCAAATACGGGGCCGTCCGGCTGGTCTTGTTGCGCGCCACCTCCGCCGGCGGACCGCAGGCCACCAGCTTGCCGCCGGCCTCGCCCGCCCCCGGACCGATGTCGATCACCCAGTCGCTGCCGGCCACCACCCGCATGGTGTGCTCGACCACGACCACGGTATTGCCCGCGTCGACCAGGCGGTTGAGCTGCACCATCAGGCGGTCGGCATCGAGCGGATGCAGGCCGGTGGTCGGTTCGTCCAGCACGTACAAGGCGTTGCCGCGGGTAGCGCGCTGCAGTTCCGAGGCCAGCTTGATGCGCTGGGCCTCGCCGCCGGACAGCTCGGTGGCCGGCTGGCCCAGGCGCAGGTAGTCCAGGCCCACTTCCGCCAGCACTTCGAGCGAGCGTTCGACCAGGGGCTCGTCCTTGAAGAATTCGATCGCCTCCCCGACCGTCATGCCCAGGACTTCGGCGATATTGCGGCCGCGGTAGCTCACTTCCAGGGTCTTGGCGTTGTAGCGCTTGCCCTCGCACGTCGGGCAAGGCGCGTACACGCTGGGCAGGAACAGCAGCTCGACCATGACGAAGCCTTCGCCCGCGCAGTGCTCGCAGCGGCCCTTGGCCACGTTGAAGGAAAAGCGCCCGGCGTCGTAGCGCCGCTTGCGCGCGTCCGGGGTGGCCGCGAACAGCTTGCGCACCTGGTCGAACAAGCCGGTGTAGGTGGCCAGGTTGGAGCGCGGGGTGCGGCCGATCGGCTTCTGGTCGACCCGCACCAGGCGCCGCACGCCTTCCATGCCGCTGACGATGCGGCCTTCCAGCGGCAGCGCCTCGTCGCGCTCCAGGTCCGGTTCGCCCGGGGTCTCTTCTTCCTCCGCCGGCGCGTGGCCCAGCGCAGCGCCCACCAGTTCGACCAGCACCTGGCTGACCAGGCTGGACTTGCCGGAGCCGGACACGCCCGTCACGCTGGTCAGGACGCCCAGCGGAAAGGCGACGCCTATGCCGTGCAGGTTATTCCGGCGCACGCCTTCGAGCTTGAGCCAGCCGGTGGGCGTGCGCGGCGCCCGCTTGGGCAGCGGCGCCTCGTCGAACAGGTAGCGGCGCGTCTGCGACTTCTCCACGGCGCGCAGTCCTTGCGGCTCGCCGCTGTACAGGATCTGGCCGCCGCGCTCGCCCGCCATCGGGCCGACGTCGACCAGCCAGTCGGCCTTGCGGATCACGTCCAGCGCGTGCTCGACCACGAACAGCGAATTGCCTGCCGCTTTCAGCTGGTCCAGCGCATCCAGCAGGGCCTCGGCGTCGGCCGGGTGCAGGCCGGCCGAGGGCTCGTCCAGCACATAGACCACGCCGAACAGGCTGGAGCGCACCTGGGTGGCCAGGCGCAGGCGCTGCAGCTCGCCCGGCGACAGGGTCGGCGTGCTGCGCTCCAGCGCCAGGTAGCCCAAGCCCAGCGCCAGCAGCACTTCCAGCCGCGCAAACAGGTCGGCCGCGATGCGGCGGCGCACGACCAGCTGCTCGGCGTACAGCTCGCCCTTGTCCTTGTCCTTGCCTTCGGCGTAGGGACGCAGCAGCGTGGCCAGGCGCTCGAGCGGCATGCGCGAGATCTCGGCGATGTCCACGCCGGAGAAGGTCACCGACAGCGACTCCTTGCGCAGGCGCTTGCCTTCGCATTCCGGGCAGGTGGTGCTGACCATGTAGCGCGCCACGCGCTTCTTCATGGACGCGCTTTCGGTGTTGGCGAAAGTCTGCAGCACGTAGCGGCGCGCGCCGGTGAAGGTGCCCTGGTAGCTGGGGGTTTCCTTGCGCCGCAGGGCGGCGCGGGTTTCCTTGGGCGTCAGGCCGGCGTAGACCGGCACCGTGGGGGTTTCCTCGGTGTACAGGATCCAGTCGCGGTCTTTCCTCGGCAGGTCGCGCCAGGGCGTGTCGACGTCGTAGCCCAGGGTGACCAGGATGTCGCGCAGGTTCTGGCCATGCCAGGCCGGCGGCCAGGCGGCCACCGCGCGCTCGCGGATGCTGAGGCTGTCGTCCGGCACCATCGAATCCTCGGTCACGTCGTAGATGCGGCCCATGCCCGAGCAGCGCGGGCAGGCGCCCTGCGGCGTGTTGGGCGAGAAGGATTCCGCATACAGCAGCTCCTGCCCCGGCGGATAGTCGCCGGCGCGCGAGTACAGCATGCGCAGGGAATTCGACAGGGTGCTCACGCTGCCGACCGAAGAGCGCGCAGTCGGCGTGCCGCGCTGCTGCTGGAGGGCGACGGCGGGCGGCAAGCCTTCGATCTCTTCCACTTCGGGCACCGGCATCTGGTGGAACAGGCGGCGCGCATAGGGCGAGACCGATTCCAGGTAGCGCCGCTGCGCTTCCGCGTACAGGGTCCCGAAGGCGAGCGAGGACTTGCCCGAGCCGGACACGCCGGTGAACACCACCAGCGCGCCGCGCGGGATGTCCAGGCTGACGTTCTTCAGGTTGTGCTCGCGCGCGCCGCGTACGCGCACGTAGCCTTCGGGCGCCGGCTCGCGTCCGGCGATGTTCTGTTTCTTGCTGGGCATGTGCCCTCCGGCATCATCGACGATGAGGTATTAGAGCGCGCCGACGGGAGGGCGTCGGTGCGATTCCCAACAGTAGCCTTAGGGGACCGCCAATGCTTCCAGGCTCGCGCACAGCTGGTCGATGCCCGATGGCGCATTGAAGCGCGTGCGGATCTCGCGGCAGCGCCCTCCCACTTCCTCTCTGCCGACGACCCGCCGTAAGGCTTGCGCCACGCGTTCGGCGGTGACGCGCGACGCATGCAGGCTCGCGCCCGCGCCAAGACTGACCACGCGGGCCGCGTTGTCGAACTGGTCGTGCGCCAGCGGGACCACCAGCTGGGGCGTGCCGGCGCGCAAGGCTTCGGCGGTGGTGCCGATGCCCCCATGGTGGGCCAGCGCCGCCACATGGGGCAACAAAGCCTTCAGCGGAACGTACTCCTGCCACAGGATATGTTCGGGCAGTTCAGCGGGAAGCTGCTCGCGGTGCGGCGTCAGGAAGATGGCGCGCAGGCCGAGGCGGCGTGTTGCCTGCGCCGCGGCCTCGAAGTAGCGGCCGGCCTGGCGATTGCCGGTGCCGGGCGTGAAGGCCACGGGTGGAGGACCAGATGCGAGGAAAGCCTGCAGCTCGGGGCCCAGCGCCGCATCGGGCGCCGGGTCATATAAAGGAAAACCGGTCCTGATCATCGGCTGCGGCCAGTCCGGCTGGGTCGGCGCGAACCACCCCGGGAACAGCGTGACCGAGAGATCCGGCACGCCGGTGATGTGCTTGACAAGGTCGTGCACCGGCGGGAGGCCGCGCGCGGCGCGGGCCGCATTCACGTCCGGCAGCGCGACAGGATCGACCAGGCTTGCCGCCAGCCGGCGCCACAGCCAGCGGCGCGCCACATGCGGCGCCCAGCGCGGCACGCGCCAGGGTCCCAGCATCAATGGGTCATGGACGGTGGGCAGGTTGGATGGCGCCAGGTAGGCGGCGGCGATCTTCAGTCCGGGACAGGCTGCGCGGCACAGGTCGGCCTCGGGCAAGGCCAGCGGATGGGCGAGCAGCACGCGGTCCTCGCCGGGCGGCAGCGCTTCCATATAGGCCGGCAGTTCGGCCATCGCGGGCCGGGTGGCCTGCCAGACGACCGCGAAACCGCGGGTTGGATGCCACAAGTCCGGATGGTCGAGCACCGCCGGGTCGGCCGGCAAGCCGTGGAAAGGCAAACCGGCCCGGGTCACATAGGGTTCGTGCTGGACCGGGCCGAGGAAGTCGACCCGGTGGCCGCGTTCGCGCAGCGCCCTGCCCATCCACAGGAAGGGAAACAGGTCGCCCGCCGAACCGATGGTGACGACGACAGCGTGCATCGACGCTTAGCCGAAGGTCAGCCTGCCCTCGATCGAGTCGTCCAGCGTCACGCCGACCACGGCGCCGACCGCCACCTTGGCGCCCGCGACCGCGTTGCCATGCTTGTTGTCCCAGTAGTAGCCGCTGCGCGGGGTAACCTTGATGACGGTGATGCGCGGGTCGTCCTCGCCTTCGGTGAACCAGGTGCGCAGCATGAAGTTCCAGAGCCGCTTGATCTGGGCCTTGTCTTGCGAAATCTCGGCATGGCCGTCGAGTTCGAGGAAGCCCGCATGCTTGCTGACCTGGAAGTAGAGCTTCACGTTCGGGTCGATCGCGATTTCCTGGTTCTTGTGACTGTCGATGCTGCTGAGGAACCAGAGCGTGCCGTTATCGTCCGTTTCGCGCACGCTCATCGGGCGCACACCCCGGCTCGGGCCCAGACTGGCGGCAGTACAAAAGAAGCAGCTGTCCGCGTCCTCGGTCATATCCTTGACGCGCTCGATGGCGCCGGGGCCGCTCAAGTCGCGGCGGTTCAGTTCCGGCTGTTGTTGGTTGATGGAATCCATGAGACCTCCGATGGCCTTGCGGCCGATAGGAAGACTCTACGCGGCATTGCTTGTGCTGTATGTGAGGGCACGTACAGAAACCGGTATCAAGCTGGTTCAGAGGCGGGTCGCCTGCTCCAGCCAGCGCGCGACGACCGCCAGCTCCTGCTGGGTAAAGCCCTCGGCGAGCCGCGCATTCAGTTCGGCCAGCGCGCTGGTCGCCTGGCGGCTGGCTTCCCTGCCCGTCTCGCTCAGCCGCAGCCGGGTCAGGCGTGCGTCGTTCGCATCGCCGATGCGTTCGACCAGGCCGGCCGCCTGCATGCGCTTGGACAGGTTGGTGACGGCGGCGGGGGCGACGTCCAGGGCCTGGGCGATCTCGCCGATGGCCGCGTCTTCGCGCGCGGTGAGCAGGAACAGCAGCCCGGCCTGGGCGGCGCTGGCGCCTTCCCAGGCTTCCGGGCGGCCTTCGATCCAGCGCTGCATGGCGCGCTGGGCGCGGTTGACCAGGGCGACGAAGCGTGGCGGCTTATGCTCAGGCATGCTCTGCCCTCTCCTTTTGCGTGCAGTGCGCCAGCAGCCAGTCGGCGGTCTCCTTCCACAACACGGCTTCGCAGCGGCGGCGGAAGAAGCCCATGTGGCCGATGGCAGGCACGCCCGCCTCGCGCGGCGACACCTGGCGACGTTGCAGCCGGGCCTGCGGCAGGGGCGAGACCAGCATGTCGACCGCGACCGGGTTGGCCCAGGGGTCGTCGGTGAAGCTCAGTACCTTCATTGGGATGCGCTGCATGGCCATGCGGCGTGCGGCGCCGACGGCCGGGTCGTCGAAGAAGTAGCGCGGCTGGGCGCACCAGCCGGACCATTGCAGCATCACGCCGCGCGGCAGGTCTTCGCCCAGGCCGATGCGCTTGCCAGGCATGTAGCCGAGCAGGCGGCACAGCACCGGGGCCAGCACGCTGAGCACGAAGCGCACGCGCTGACGCTCGAACCAGCCGCGCACCGTGCGGGTCGCGCCGGCGTGGGCGGCGATCAGCATGGCGGCGCGCAGCTGGCTGGTGCTCGGGGATAGGGCCAGGGCGTGGCCGCCGACGCTGTGGCCGACGGCGAGCAGCGGCAGATCGGAGAAGCGGGTGGCGGCCCAGGCCGTGACGGCGGGGACGTCCTGGTCGATCCAGTCGGACATCATCACTTCCATGCCGCGCAGGCTGGCGGGGCGGGATTTTCCTGTGCCGCGGTAGTCGTAGGTGATCACGTTGAAGCCGCGGCTGGCGAGGTAGTCGGCGAAGGCGCTGTAGAAGCCTTGCGTGACGGCGGTGGCGGGATGGACCAGGACCGTGGCTTGCGCGTTGGGGACGGTGCGGCAGGTCGCGGCCAGAGTGGTGTGGGCGACGGGGATGGCCACTTCGCTAATTTGCATGGTGCGCTCCGGATCGTTAACGTGTTAACTAAATTAGCATGCGTTCGTTGGGGCGTGCAATGATGCGATTAGAGGGAAGAGTCGAAGTTGGGGGAAGTGCTGCGAACTTGGGTTCCGGCCTTCGCCGGAACCCAAGTTTGTGTGAACAGCTAGCAGCGTAAAGAACTACAGGAACCGATCGAGAATCTTGCGGCTGTGCTTATCGATGCGGTACATATCCCGCACCAGGAAGTTGATCCCATGGCTATCCGCCACCAGCAGCGAGGCCTCCCCCACGCGCCGGATATCCTCATCCACCTTGAGCACGAACTCGGTCTCCCCGCGATCCGTCTTCACGAACCAGGTGCACGGCGTCGCGAAGCTCGATACATCCCTGATGTGCAGGATCTCTGGAATGAACTCGCGTCCTTCGATCTCTTCCTGCACCAGGTTGCGAATCTGCTCCGGCACATCGAGCAGGTCATCGATCCACGCCACTTCCTTGCCCCCGTCGCGCACCAGGGAAATCCCCTTGGTCGGCGCCTGGATCGGAAACGCGCGCACCGGAATCACGCCCACGTGCTCTTCGCCGCTTTCCAGGGTAATCACCAGCTTGCCGAAACTGTCGCGCCGCAGTTGGAAATTCGTCGCCATTAGTCGTCCTTGTCGTCCATGTCCTGGTCCACGTTGCGCGCTTGCGCTTCGTAGAGGCGGTGGTAGGCGCCTTCGCGCGCCATCAGCTCGTCGTGGTTGCCCTCTTCCACCACCACGCCGCGGTCGAGCACGACCAGGCGGTCGGCGCGGTGCAGGGTCGACAGGCGGTGCGCGATGGCGATCGTGGTGCGGCCCTGGACCAGGTTGTCGAGCGCCTTCTGGATCTCTTTCTCGGTTTCCGAGTCCACCGACGAGGTCGCCTCGTCCAGGATCAGGATCGGCGGGTCGATCAGCAGTGCGCGCGCAATCGAAATACGCTGGCGCTCGCCGCCCGACAGGCCCTGCCCGCGCTCGCCCACCATCGAGTCATAGCCCTGCGGCAAGCGCAGGATGAACTCGTGGGCATGCGCCGCACGCGCGGCGGCAATGATTTCCTCGCGGGTCGCGCTCGGCTTGCCGTAGGCGATGTTCTCGGCGATCGTGCCGAAGAACAGGAAAGGTTCCTGCAGCACCAGGCCGATGTTGCGGCGGTAATCCGCCACCGCGAACGAGCGGATGTCCTTGCCATCCAGCAGGATCGCGCCTTCGGCCACGTCGTAGAAGCGGCAGATCAGGTTGACCAGGGTGCTCTTGCCGGAGCCGCTGTGGCCGACCAGGCCCACCATCTCGCCCGCCTTGATCTTGAGCGAAATGCCGCGGTTCACGGCGCGGTTGCCGTAGCGGAATCCGACTTCGCGCAGCTCGATGTCGCCGCGCACCTTGTCCACCTTCACCGGATTGACCGGGTCCGGCACGCTCGACACGTGGTCGAGGATGTCGAAGATACGCTTGGCGGCCGAGGCCGATTTTTGCGTCACCGAGACGATGCGGCTCATGGAATCGAGCTTCACGTAGAAGCGGCCGCTGTAGGCGATGAAGGCCGTCAGGGTGCCCACCGTGATGTCGCCGCGCGAGACCTGCCAGATGCCGAAGCACCATATCACCAGCAGGCCGATCTCGGTCAGCAGCGAGACGGTCGGCGAAAACAGCGACCAGACCTTGTTCAGCTTGTCGTTGACGGCCAGGTTGTGCTTGTTGGCTTCACGGAAGCGGGCGGCTTCGCGCTTTTCCTGGGCGAAGGCCTTCACCACCCGGATGCCGGGGATGGTATCGGCCAGCACGTTGGTGACCTCGCCCCAGACCCGGTCGATCTTCTCGAAGCCGGTGCGCAGCTTGTCGCGCACCACGTGGATCATCCAGGCGATGAAGGGCAGCGGAACCAGCGTGACCAGCGCCAGCCAGGGATTCATGCTGAACAGGATCACGCCGGTCATGATGATCAGGAGGACGTCCGACAGGAAGTCGAGCAGGTGCAGCGACAGGAAGACACTGATCCGGTCCGAACCGCTGCCGATGCGCGACATCAGGTCGCCGGTGCGCTTGCCGCCAAAGTATTCGAGCGACAGCCGCAGCAGGTGTTCATAGGTGGTCGAGCGCAGGTCGGCGCTGATGCGCTCGGAAGCCAGCGCCAGCACGTAGGTCTTGCCCCAGCCTAGCGCCCAGGCCAGCATCGCCGCCCCGAACAGGCCGCCCATATATAAATAGACGAGCGACGTGTCGATGGTCTGGCCGTTTTGATAAGGAATCAACACGTTGTCCATCAGCGGCTTGGTCAGGTAAGGCGGGATCATGTGCGCGCCGGTCGAACCGAGCATCAGCAGGAAGCCGGCCAGCAACTGGCCCTGGTAGGGCTTGGCGAAGCGCCACAGGCGGAACAGGGTCCAGGTGGACGGCGGGGTATGCAGCACCTTTTCGCAGATCGGGCAGTCTTCCTGGTCTGGCTCCAGCGGGGCCTTGCAACTCGGACAAGTATGCTGCTCCGGCGGCTCCACCGCGATGCCGGTGGCCACGCTCTCGACCTGGTCCTTGAACTGATCCACCACGCGGATCGCCTGCAGGTTCTGGCCCAGGGTGAAGCGCCAGGCGCCCAGAAGGCCGTGCGCATCCACCAGTTCCAGGTGGCCGACGCCGGCGTGATCGTGGTGGCGCAGTTCCAGGCCGGCGCGCAGCGGCCAGTCGCGCCAGGCGCTCTCGCCCGGGGCGCGGGCCAGCAGCCGGTGGGTGGTCACCACGACCAGCCCCTTCACGAAACGTAATTTCGCGTCGAGGTCAACCTCCACGCTGCTCAAAACGTTTTCCCCTGGTGCAAGCTGTTTCGCGACGTCACTTTGCCAGTGTTCAGGCAAAAAACTGGCGGCTACCGCCAGCGACGACGGACTAGCAAGTTGTTGAGTTGTCATGTATTGCGCCCGGTGACAGGCAAAAGTTCTGGAGGGATGAGCAAGGCAGCCGGCTCGGCAAGCACAAAAGGGCTGCTAACAGCACCGCTGCGTGAAACGCTCCACAGAGCGACTTAACGTTCTCGTCTATCCTTTGGATGACAAACGGCGATGCTGGCAGAAAATGATGCGGCACGGTAAGCTCCGTTCCCCTCAGTATACATGATGCGTGTTGCGGAAAAGTCCCCGCGGCAGGCGTCGACGATAAGGTAATCGTCCAGGTGAGCAAACGGACACGTGGACATAGATATTGTTAAATGAACAAGAAGAACGACATCAAGTTTCTCCGCGTAAGCTACCTGCGCGGTCCGAACATCTGGACTTACCGCCCGGTGATCGAGGCATGGCTCGACATCGGCGAGCTTGAAGAATCCCCCTCGAACACCCTGCCCGGCTTCACCGAGCGCCTGACCGCCTGGCTGCCGGGCCTGGTCGAGCACCATTGCGGCGTCGGCCACCGCGGCGGCTTCATCGAACGCCTGAACGACGGCACCTGGGCCGGCCACATCCTCGAGCACATCGTGCTCGAGCTGCAGAACCTGGCCGGCATGAAGACCGGCTTCGGCAAGACCCGCTCCACCGGCGAGCATGGCATCTACAAGATGGCCTTCCGCACCCGCGACGAGCTCGTCGGCCGCGCCGCCCTCGACGCCGGCCATGCCCTCCTGATGGCCGCGATCAACGACACCTCCTTCGACCTGCCCGCTACCGTGGCGCAGCTGACCGACCTGGTCGACCGCTACTGCCTGGGCCCGTCGACCGCGCACATCGTCGACGCCGCCACCGACCGCAGGATCCCGTCGATCCGTCTCACGGAAGGCAACCTGGTGCAGCTCGGCCACGGCGCCGCGCAGCGCCGCATCTGGACCGCCGAGACCGACCGCACCAGCGCCATCGGCGAAGGCATCGCCAGCGACAAGGACCTGACCAAGACCCTGCTGTCCTCCTGCGGCGTGCCGGTGCCGGAAGGCTCGATCGCGCGCAGCCCCGAGGACGCCTGGGACGAAGCCCAGGACATCGGCCTGCCGGTCGCCGTCAAGCCGATCGACGGCAACCACGGCCGCGGCGTGTCGCTCAATCTCATGACCGAGGCCGACGTCAAGGCCGCCTACGAGATCGCGGCCGTCGAAGGCGACAGCAAATCGGTGCTGGTCGAGCGCTTCATCCCGGGCAACGAGCACCGCCTGCTGGTGGTCGGCCGCAAGGTGGTCGCCGCCGCCAAGGGCGAATCGCTGTGGGTGACGGGCGACGGCAAGCTCAGTGTCAGCCAACTGTGCGAAACCCAGATCAACATCGATCCACGCCGCGGCGAGAGCGAAGAGCATCCGCTCGGCCTGGTCAAGCCGGCCGAAAGCGACGAGATCCTGCTCGACCTGAAGCGCCAGGGGCTGACGCCGGACTCCGTGCCGCAAGCGGGCCAGAAGGTCCTGATCCAGCTGAACGGCAACGTCGCCGACGACGTCACCGACCTGGTGCACCCGGAAGTCGCGCACGCCGCGGCCCTGGCCGCGCGCGTGGTCGGCCTGGACATCGCCGGCATCGATCTGGTGTGCGAAGACATTTCGCGTCCGCTTGCCGAGCAGCGCGGCGCCATCATCGAAGTCAATTCCAGCCCGGGCCTGCTGGCCCACATCAAGCCGGCCAGCGGCCAGCCGCGCAACGTCGGCCAGGCCATCGTCGACCACCTGTTCGGACCGAACGAGAACGGCCGCATCCCGGTCGTGGGCGTCACCGGCACCCTGGGCACCAGCCTGATCGCCCGCCTGATCGGCTGCCTGGTCCACATCACCGGCAAGCACGTGGGCGTGGCCAACGGCGAAGGCCTGTACCTGGACGCGCGCGAAGTCTCGCACCGCGACTCCACCGGCGCCGAAGCCGGCCAGCGCCTCCTGATCAACCGCACCGTGCAGACCGCCGTGTTCGAATCGAACGCGCGCTCGATCCTGTCGGGCGGCCTGCCCTACGACCGCTGCACCGTGGGCGTGGTGACGGACATGGAAGGCATGGACGACGTGGCCGAGTTCTACATCCGCGACGAAGACGCGATGCGCAACGTGATCCGCAGCCAGGTCGACGTGATCCTGCCGGAAGGCGCGGCCGTGCTGAACGCCGCCAACGAGCGCGTCGCCGCGCTGGCCGAGCTGAGCGACGGCCGCGTGATCTTCTACGCGCTGGACGAGCACAACGCCGTCATGGCCGGGCACCGCGCCAAGGGCGAGCGCATCGTGTTCGCACGCGACGGCCGCATCGTGCTGGCGGAAGGCCAGAACGAGACGCCGCTGCTGGAACTGGCGAAGATGAAGCCGTCCACGGTCAAGCATCCGGAAAACGTGCTGGCGGCGGTGGCGGCGGCCTGGGCGCTGGACGTGCCCGCGGACCTGATTTGCGGCGGCCTGCGTGCTTTCGACGCGACCCCGAAGAAAGCAAACAACTAATATTTGAATCGGCCCGGCAGGCGCCGGGCCTTGGTGTCCGCCTTTGCCCTGCCGGGGCGGCCCGCGAAAGGACTGACGGTTTATGGAAGTATCACGCGTACGGGCCCTGCGTGGCCCCAACCTCTGGAGCCACCACACTTCGGTCGAGGCGATCGTTTCGTGCTCGCCCGAAGAGGAATCGATCGGCGCCCTGCCCGAGTTCGAAAAGCGGCTGCGCACGCGCTTCCCGCAGATCGGCCAGCTGCAGCCGATGGGCCATGACGACACCGTCCCGATGGCCCAGGTGCTCGAGCACGCGGCCCTGGCCCTGCAGGCCGAAGCCGGCTGCCCGGTGACCTTCAGCCGCACCACCGCCACGCTCGAGCGCGGCATCTACCAGGTGGTGGTCGAGTACAGCGAAGAAGACGTCGGCCGCCTGGCCCTGGAACTGGCCCAGGAACTGATCAAGGCCACCGTCGACGACCAGCCCTTCGACCTGGCCGGCGCGCTGGCACGCCTGCGCGAGCTGGACGAGGACGTGCGCCTCGGCCCGTCGACCGGTTCGATCGTGCAGGCCGCGGTGGCCCGCAACATCCCCTTCCGCCGCCTGACCGAAGGCAGCCTGGTGATGTTCGGCTGGGGCAGCCGCCAGCGCCGCATCCAGGCCGCCGAGATCGACGCCACCGGCGCCATCGCCGAATCGATCGCGCAAGACAAGGAACTGTCCAAGAAGTTGCTCGACGCCGCCGGCGTGCCGGTGCCGCACGGCCGCACCGTGACCGATCCGGACGACGCCTGGATTGCGGCTCAGGAGATCGGCCTGCCGGTCGTGATCAAGCCGAAGGACGGCAACCAGGGCAAGGGCGTGACCGTCAACGTCACCACCAGGGAACAGCTGACCGCCGGCTTCCACGCGGCCTCGGAATTCCGCGACGACATCATGGTCGAGCGCTACCTGCCGGGCCACGACTACCGCCTGCTGGTGATCGGCGACAAGCTGGTGGCCGCCGCGCGCCGCGACCCGCCGCAAGTGGTAGGCGACGGCAAGCAGACCGTGCGCCAGCTGGTGGAACAGGTGAACCTGGATCCGCGCCGCGGCGACGGCCACGCCACCTCGCTGACCAAGATCCGCTTCGACGACATCGCCCTGGCCACCCTGGCGAAGCAAGGCCTGAACGCGGACTCCGTGCCGGCCGTCGGCCAGCGCGTGGTCCTGCGCAACAACGCCAACCTGTCGACCGGCGGCTCGGCCACCGACGTCACCGACGACGTCCATCCGGAAGTCGCGGCGCGCGCCATCGCCGCCGCCCACATGGTCGGCCTGGACATCTGCGGCGTCGACCTGGTGTGCGACAGCGTGCTCAAGCCCATCGAGGAACTCCACGGCGGCATCGTCGAAGTCAATGCCGCGCCGGGCCTGCGCATGCACCTCTCGCCCTCGTTCGGCAAGAGCCGCCCGATCGGCGAAGCCATCATGGACACCCTGTACGGCCCCGGCGACGACGGCCGCATCCCGGTGGTGGCCGTCACCGGCACCAACGGCAAGACCACGACCGTGCGCCTGATCGCCCACCTGCTCACCGCATCGGGCCTGCGCACCGGCATGACCAACACCGACGGCGTCTACATCGAAGGCCGCCGCATCGACAGCGGCGACTGCAGCGGCCCGCGCAGCGCGCGCAATGTGCTGCTGCATCCGGACGTGGACGCGGCCGTGTTCGAGACCGCCCGCGGCGGCCTGCTGCGCGAAGGCCTGGCCTTCGACCGCTGCCAGGTGGCGGTGGTGACCAACATCGGCGCGGGCGACCACCTGGGCCTGAACTACATCACCACGCTCGAGGACCTGGCGGTGCTCAAGCGCGTGATCGTGCAGAACGTGGCCGACAACGGCATGGCGGTGCTGAACGCCGCCGACCCGGTGGTGGCCGCGATGGCCGAAGTGACCCGCGGCGACGTGACCTTCTTCGCCCAGGACATCGGCAACCCGCTGATGTCGATGCACCGCGCCCAGGGCCGCCGCGTCGTCTTCGTCGACGACGGCCACCTGGTCTGCGCGCTGGGCAAGCAGGAAGAGCGCATTCCGCTCAACGAGGTGCCGATCACCCGCAACGGCACGGTCGGCTTCCAGGTCGAGAACGTGATGGCCTCGGTGGCCGCTGCCTGGGCGGTGGGCATCAAGTGGGAATCGATCCGCGGCGGCCTGAAGACCTTCGTGGGCGAGAGCGACAATGCCCCGGGCCGCTTTAACGTGTTCGATTACAAGGGTGCGACCGTGATTGCCGACTACGGCCACAACCCGGACGCCATCGCCGCGCTGAGCTCCGCCGTGCAGGGCATGCCTGCCAAGCGCCGCTCGGTGGTGATCAGCGGCGCCGGCGACCGCCGCGACCAGGACATCACGCAGCAGACCGAAATCCTGGGCAAGGTGTTCGACGACGTGCTGCTGTACCAGGACCAGTGCCAGCGCGGCCGCGCCGACGGCGAAGTGCTCGCGCTGCTGCGCAAGGGCCTGATTGGCGCCACCCGCACCAGCCACGTCGAGGAAATCAATGGCGAGTTCGTCGCCATCGACCGTGCGCTGTCGCGCCTCGAAGCGGGCGACCTGTGCCTGATCCTGATCGACCAGGTGGACGAGGCGCTGGCCCACATCGCCAAGCGCATCGCGGAATCGCAGCAGGCAGCCTGATGGCCTGACGAAGGCGGGTGGGTTATCCTAGCCGGATGACTCATCCGCTCCTCCCTCCCCTTGGCGCGCGCATGCTCTTGCGCGCGATGTTCAAACGTCCTGTGCGCCATGCCGGCGCGGACATCCAGGCCACTTATCTCTTACCCGGTATCGACCTGGCCCATGTGCGGCGCTACCAGGCGGCGTTCGGGTTCGAGGGCGATGCCGTACCCCTCACCTTCCTCTACCTGCTCGCGCAGCGCGCCCAGCTGGCGACGATGCTGGACCGGCCGACGCCGTTCAGGATTCCGGGGCTGATCCACGTCGAGAATACGCTGGTCATGCACGGCCCGGTCGATCCGGCGCGGCCGTTGGCGATCACGACGAAGGCGGCGCTGCAGCCTCCTGCGGCGAACGGCGCCATCCACTGCCTGCTCGAGACCCAGGCTTTCGACGGTGAGCGGCTGGCGTTCGTGTGCAGCAGCGATTACCTGGTCAGGCGCGGTAGCAAGGGCGGAGAAGGCAAGCCGTCCCCAGCCATCGCGCCGGCCGCCACGCCGCTCGCGAGCTGGACTCTGGCCGATGACGCCGGGCGCCGCTACGCCGCCCTGTCGGGCGACTGGAATCCGATCCACCTGTGGCCGTGGAGCGCGCGCCGGATGGGCATGCGCGCACCGATCATCCACGGCGCACACACGATGGCGCAAGCCTGCGCCCACCTGGAACGCGCCGGACAAGGCCGGCTGGCGTCGGTCTGGTGCCGCTTCCGCAGCCCCTTGCCGCTGGGTGCGCAGGCAAGGCTCACGGCGGGCCCCGGCGAGGGAGAATTCACGGTGCTCGGCAAGGACCGCGTGGCGGCCGAAGGCCGCGTCTCGGTTGCGACCGGATGAAAAGTGGAGTAATCTTGGATGCGTCGATGCAGCCCGTCTGCAGTTCCTCCAGGAGGCCATATGCCAGAAATCAGACTTGAAGTCCCACAGTCGATCATTGATTCGATCAATGAGAAACTCCGGCAAATAAACGGACGCAGCCCATCCGACAAAGCGCTGAGCGCCAACGATGTGGCGCGCGAAGCCCTGGCGGTCTATAAATGGGCCGTCGAGCAAACCAACCAGGGTTATGCGGTGGTCTCGGCCAATGCCGACCGGGATCCTGTTGTCCAGATTGCAACCCCGCATCTTCCTGCCAAGGTACCTACCAGCCGCTGAGCGTGTCTCATGACCGATCAGACCAGCGGCTGGGATCCCAGGGTGGACCGAGTCGATCCGATCGGCGATCTCGGCCATGAACCCGCTGGCACCGTTGTCTGGGACCCCAGGGTGGTCCAGGCGGATACCGACATCTTCCGCGATTCCTACCATGACCGCCGCTCCCAGCGCGGCATGCGGGAGATCATTACCGTCTGGCTGATCGCCCTGTTCTTCCTGGTGATCGGGCTCGCCTTCACTACCTTGTTCCTCGACGACGACGTGGCGCTGATCGACAGGCGCTTCCAGCACCTGAAGTCCTTATTGGACGTCATCGTCGGCCCCGTCGCCACCCTGCTGTCTTCGGTCATCGGCTTTTACTTCGGCATCCAGGCAACCCAGAACAGAACCGGCCAGGGCAGTTCCGACACTTGACCGGTAGCGCATCAACGCACATCGTCAGGGGGACAACATGGTGTCGCTCGACAGGATTTTCGAAAGCCTGGGCACGTGGGCCAACCGCTTCGTCCCCATGATTACGGTTGCGCTGGCGCTGCTCATCATTCCCCATGCGGTCAAGACAATGCGTCCGGAAAGGCCTGCGCCGCCTATCGTTTTCTGGCCGGACCAGCCGACGCACGGCATCACGCTGCCAGCGGACACCTTGTTCGAGTTCGGCAAAAGCGATCTCACCGCCGAGGGCCGGGCAAAAATTCGGGAAGTTGCCGCCGGCATCGGCGCGCCCGCGCGCAATGCCATCCTGGTCATCGGCCACGCGGATCATTTCGGCGCGCCCGGCGAAAACCAGCGCCTGTCGACGGCGCGCGCCCTTGAAGTGCGCAACGAATTGGTGAAAACCATTGATCCGGCGCTCGTCAGCCATGTCGGTGTCGGGAACCGCTCTCCCCTGAGTAAACCAGGAGAGTGTCCAGGCAAGACCTTGAGCAGGGAAACGCTGGCCTGCAATGCCAAGGACCGGCGGGTCGAGATCTGGCTGCGGCCGCAGCCGGAGCGATCCGGGGCAAAGGAAGCGCCTTTGGGGGCGCTCTAGCGCCGGCGCAGCATCGCGAGCCCGGCCAGGCCGAGCGCCAGCAGGCCCAGCGTGGCTGGTTCCGGCACCTGCGCCGGATCGCCTTGCTGGTCCTCGCCTTCGAGCGTGACGATCAGTTGCGAATAATAGTATTCCAGCGGATCCTGGCGGCTGGTGTCGCCGATACTCAGGGTCCAGCGGCCGAACATGTCGAGACTGTCGAACGCGCTCAGTTTGCCGACCGGGCGGAAGACCCCAGCCTGCACCTGCGGGCCGCGCACCGCCCCCTCGTCGTCGAAGGTGACCGCGACCTGGCCCGCACCGGTGCTGCCTTGGGTGAAGGTGTCTTGCGTCACCAGATCGACCTTGATGCCGCCGGGACTGGTCAGGCGCAGGACGATCTCGTTTTCATAAGGCGTCCCCTTGCCGATGCACTGGCCGCCGGCCAGTCCCAGCACCGGGTTGTCGCACTTGGCAAAGGAGACCAGGATGTTCAGGTCGGCGATGAGGCCATGGCTCTGGACGTCCAGGTAGCGCTGGCCGCTGCTGTTGTCGAACACGCCATAGGCGTTGTCGGTGGCGATGACGCCAGCCTGCGCATTGGCCACACCAAAGACCAGCATCAGCGCGCCGACGATCTTGATGATGTTGCGTTTCATTTGTTCTCCCTAGTCGATCCCTGCTTGTAAGCAATAATCGCACCACGACCACGAAATCCTGCGAAATCAATAACTTGATTCAACATTAGTTTCGCAGCACCAACTAAGTGTAAGGAAACTCGACATCGCCGATCCGGTGATCGCACAAACCGGGATGCGATTTTTGCAGCATCCGGCCGAGTCGAACGCGGTAAAATGGCAAGCCTTGGCTGCGCACCTGCCCCGCCGTACCGAATTCCGAAGACATGAACGCCCCCACTGAGATCAACGCCGCCGCCCTCAAGCACAGCGCGACCGAAAAACACACTCCCATGATGGTGCAATATCTGCGCATCAAGGCCGATTACCCGACCATGCTGGTCTTCTACCGCATGGGCGATTTCTACGAACTGTTCTTCGACGACGCCGAGAAAGCGGCCCGCATCCTGGGCATCACCCTGACCGCGCGCGGCGCCTCGGGCGGCAATCCGGTCAAGATGGCGGGCGTGCCCTTCCACTCGCTGGACGGCTACCTGGCCAAGCTGGTCAAGCTGGGCGAATCCTGCGCGATCTGCGAGCAGATCGGCGACCCGGCCCTGAGCAAGGGCCCGGTGGAGCGCAAGGTGGTGCGCGTGGTCACGCCAGGCACCCTGACCGATTCCGACCTGCTGCCCGAAAAGGCCGAGCGTCCGCTGCTGGCCCTCTACCTGATCAACCAGCGCAAGACCGTCACCGCCGGCCTGGCCTGGCTGTCGCTCGCCAGCGGCGCCCTGCGCCTGATGGAATTCTCGGGCGAGCAGCGCGCGGTGGAGCTGCGCCTGTCGCACGAGCTGGAGCGCATCGCCCCGGCCGAGATCCTGCGCGCCGACGGCGCCGACCTGTTCGAGGCGTCCCCGATCGCGCACACCCAACGCGTGCCGGAGTGGCACTTCGACGTCATCAAGGGCCACCAGGCCCTGCTCGAGCAGCTGAGCGTCGCCACCCTCACCGGCTTCGGCGCGGACGGCCTCGGCGCCGCCTTCGGCGCGGCCGGCGCGCTGCTGCGCTATGCGCAGTCGACCCAGGGCCGTGGCCTGCAGCACGTGCGCAGCCTGACCTGCGAGCTCGAAAACGAATTCATCGGTCTGGATGCCGCCACGCGCCGCAACCTGGAGCTGACCGAGACCATCCGCGGCCAGGAGTCGCCGACCCTGTTCTCGCTGCTGGACGGCTGCCGCACCGCGATGGGCTCGCGCCTGCTGCGCCACTGGCTGCACCACGCGCGCCGCGACCAGGCCGTGGCCCGCTCGCGCCACGAAGCCATCGAGGCGCTGGCCCAGGCGGACGCCTGCGGCGGCCTGTCCGCCACGCTGGCCCAGGTGCCGGACATCGAACGCATCACCACGCGCATCGCGCTGCTGTCGGCGCGCCCGCGCGACCTGGCCAGCCTGCGCGACGGCCTGAAGCAGCTGCCGGCGCTGCGCCAGCAGGTGGCGCGCTGCTTCATCCCGGGCGACTCCTGCCTGCTGCACGAGATCCACGACGACCTCGCCACGCCGGAAGCCTGCCTGGACCTGGTGACGCGCGCGATCATGGAAGAGCCAAGCGCGATGGTGCGCGACGGCGGCGTGTTCGCACGCGGCTTCGACGCCGAGCTGGACGAGCTGCGCGCCCTGTCCGAGAACGCCGGCCAGTTCCTGGTCGACCTGGAAACGCGCGAGCGCGCGCGTACCGGCATCGCCAACCTGCGCGTCGAGTACAACAAGGTGCACGGCTTCTACATCGAGGTCACCAACGGCCAGGCCGACAAGGTGCCGGACGACTACCGCCGCCGCCAGACCCTGAAGAACTGCGAACGCTACATCACGCCGGAACTCAAGGCCTTCGAAGACAAGGCCTTGTCGGCCCAGGACCGCGCGCTGGCGCGCGAGAAGATGCTGTACGACCAGCTGCTCGCCGAGCTGGCGCCGCACATCGGCTGCCTGCAGACCATCGCGCGCGGCCTGGCGCAGATCGACACCCTGGTCGCCCTCGCCAGCCACGCGCTCAAGAACAACTGGTGCGCGCCGCAGCTGGTGAGCGAGCCTTGCCTGACCATCGTCGAGGGCCGCCATCCGGTGGTGGAAAACCAGATCGAACGCTTCATCGCCAACGACTGCCGCCTGTCGAACGACCGCCGCCTGCTCCTGATCACCGGCCCGAACATGGGCGGTAAATCGACCTTCATGCGCCAGGTGGCCCTGATCACCCTGCTCGCCTACATCGGCAGCTATGTGCCGGCCACCCAGGCCACCATCGGCCCGATCGACCGCATCTTCACCCGCATCGGCGCCAGCGACGACCTGGCCAACGGCCGCTCTACCTTCATGGTCGAGATGACCGAATCGGCGGCCATCCTGAACGGCGCCACCGAGCATTCGCTGGTGCTGATGGACGAAGTCGGCCGCGGCACCTCTACGTTTGATGGTCTGGCCCTGGCCTGGGCCATCGCGCGCCACCTGATCGAGTCGAGCCGCAGCTTCACCCTGTTCGCGACCCACTACTTCGAGCTGACCCAGCTGCCCGAGACCCATCCGAGCGCGGTCAACGTGCACCTGTCGGCGGTCGAGCACAAGGACAGCATCGTGTTCCTGCACGCGGTGCAAGAGGGCCCGGCCTCGCAAAGCTACGGCTTGCAGGTGGCCCAGCTGGCGGGCGTGCCGCCGGCCGTGATCAAGGCCGCGCGCAAGCACCTGGCGCGCCTCGAAGCGCAGGCGCTCGACACCACGCCGCAGCTCGACCTGTTCGCCGCGCCGGCCGAGGAAGTCGAAGAAGCGGCGCCGGAGGCGTATGCACCGGCGGACGACGGCCTGCGCGATGCGCTGGCCGCCATCGATCCGGATGCGCTCACCCCACGCGAAGCGCTCGAACGTCTCTACGAGCTCAAGCGCCTCGCCGCCTGATGCGGATAGTACGCACGTCCCTCCTCCTTGCGGCCGCGCTGCTGGCAACGGTACCGGCTCACGGCAAGGACAGGAACAAGGACGCGTCGAGCCACGAATTCGCGTTTGTCGGGAACAGCGCGGACGACGACGGCGAAGCGCGCCTCAAGCGCGTGCTGAAGGAGACGTCGGAAAAGTCGCTGGCCTTCGTGGTCCTCACCGGCATCAAGGGCGACAAGGAGAACTGCGGCGACCGGCTGTACCAGAAGCGGCGCGACCTGATCGACGGCGCGCGGCGGCCGGTGATCGTCTCGCTCGCAGGCAGCGACTGGACCGGCTGCCGCAATTCGGCCGGCCGCACCAATGCCATCGAACGCCTGAACCGCCTGCGCGAACTGCTGTATGGCGAGCCCGCATCGCTGGGCGAAGACAAGCTGCCGGTATCGCGCCTGTCCAGCAGCCCGCGCTTCCGGAGCTATGCGGAGAATGCGCACTGGCAGGTCGGGAAGGTGCTGTACGCGACGGTCAACCTGCCGGCCGAGAACAACCACTATCTTCCTGCGGCGGGCCGCAACAGCGAGTATGAAGACCGCACGGTGGCCAACCGTTTCTGGCTGAACCGCCTGTTCGCGATCGCGCGCAACGAGAAGGCCGAGGCGCTGGTACTGTTCGCCGAAGGCGACGTCAAGCCGCTGCAGCAGGAAGAAGCCAAGGGCCTGCGCGGGCTGCTGCGCAGGGAGCCGGCGGTGCAGGACGGATTCGAGGAGATGCGCAAGCAGATCCAGGCGCGGGCGGCCAGGTTCAAGGGGAAGGTGCTGCTGGTGGATAGTGGCGCGCTCAAGGGCAAGCGGCCGGTGATTACCTGGAAGGGGAACCTGGGGCAGCTTTCCGTTGGGGAGAAGGCCGTGGAGGTGAAGGTGTCTTCGGAGAAGGGAGCGGTGTTTGAGGTGGGGGATGCGAAGCGGTGAACGCTGGCGTTCTTGGCTGATCAAACAAACTTGGGTCCCCGCCTGCGCGGGGACCCAAGTTCAGCGCAAACCGCAGCCCGCCCCTCCAAAAGGGACAAGCACTGCGGCTCACTCAGGCATCACTGCAGCGGCTGGCTGCGGAACTGATCGCCCTCTTCGCTGTCTTCCATCTCATGGCTATGGTGATGGCCATGCGGACCATGCACGTGGCCGTGCTGCACTTCCTCGGCGGTCGCCGCGCGCACGTCGATCACCGACAGGTCGAAACGCAGCGCCATGCCGGCCAGCGGGTGGTTGCCGTCCAGGACGACCTTGTCATCGGCGATGTCGGTCACGGTGAAGATGGTCGGCTCTTCGTCGCCGCCCTCGGCCATGCCTTCGAACTGCATGCCGACTTCGATCGGCTCAGGCAGGCGGTTGCGGTCTTCGACTTTCACCAGTGCAGGATCGTAATCGCCGAACGCATCTTCCGGTTCCACCTGGATGGTCGACGAATAGCCCGGCTCCTTGCCATCGAGCTCTTCCTCAATCTTCGGCAGGGTGTTCTCGTAGCCACCGTGCAGGTAGACCATCGGCTGCGAACCTTCTTCGATCAGGTTGTTTTGCGCGTCCGACAGTTTGTAGTTCACCGTCACGACCGTATCTTTGGCAATCTTCATCGCACATCCTTTCGTTGTAAGGTGCGGATTATACCCTCGAACAGGATACCGCCCCGCTCCGGTGGTTATAATGGCGCATGAAAAAATTACAGCTTCTTGGGGATATTACTCCCGCTCAGTTCTTGCGCGATTACTGGCACAAGAAACCCCTTCTGATCCGCCAAGCCATTCCTGGATTCAAGCCCCTGCTCAAGTTCGAGAAGCTGGCCGAACTGGCCCAGCAGAACCACGTCGAATCGCGCCTCGTGACCCAGCGCGATGGCCAATGGGACATGCAGCACGGTCCGCTGCCGGAACTGCCGGCCCGCACTGAACCGGGCTGGACCATGCTGGTCCAGGGCGCCAATCTCTACGACGAGCGCGCCGACGACTTGCTGCGCCAGTTCCGCTTCGTGCCGGACGCGCGCCTGGACGACCTGATGATCAGCTACGCCAGCGACGGCGGCGGCGTCGGTCCCCACTTCGATTCGTATGACGTGTTCCTGCTGCAGGCGCAGGGCAAGCGCCGCTGGCGCATCGGCGCCCAGCAGGACCTGAGCCTGGTCGAAGGCCTGCCGCTGAAGATCCTGGCCAACTTCGAGCCGGAAGAGGAATTCGTGCTGGAGCCGGGCGACATGCTCTACCTGCCGCCGCACTACGCCCACGACGGCGTGGCCGAGGGCGAATGCATGACCTATTCGATCGGCTTCCGCTCCCCCTCCTTCCAGGAACTGGGCGAAGCCTTCCTGCAGTTCATGGCCGACTCGATCGACCTGCCCGGCCGCTATGCCGACCCGGGCCTGCAGCCGGCCAAGAACCCGGCCGAGATCCCGCGCGAGATGCTGGCCACCATCACCGAAGAACTGAACAAGGTGCGCTGGGACGAAGAAGACGTGACCGTGTTCCTGGGCGAGCACATGTCCGAACCGAAGCACAACGTGTTCTTCACCGGCCCGGCCAAGCCGCTCACCGTGGGCCGCTTCATGGAAACGGCGGCCAAGCGCGGCCTGAAGCTCTCCAGCAAGACCCTGATGCTCTACCGCGGCAAGCACGTGTTCATCAACGGCGAATCCTTCGCCGTCAGCCGTGCCGACAAGGCCGTGCTGGACGCGCTGGCCAACGAACGCCGCCTCGCGGGCGCGCAGCTGGAAAGCGCCACCGACGACGTGCTGGAAGCGCTGTACACCTGGTACCAGGACGGCTGGATCGAACTGGGCTAAGGGAAGCAAACCCAGCCATGGCCGAGCCGCTCACCATCCGCTTCGATACGCGCCGCGAATGCGAGGCGCAGTTCCGCGCCTGCGTGGCGGCGTCCAAGGCCAGGCTGGAGTTGTTCGACCCGGACTTCGCCGTCTTCCCGCTCGGGTCGCCGGACGTGGACGCCGCCCTGCGCGCCTTCCTGGCGGGCGGCGGCATCCTGCGCCTGGCGCTGCACGATCCTTCCCATATCGAGCGCCATTACCCGCGCTTCCTGCGCCTGCTGCGCGACTATGGCCACCTGTGCGAGTGCCGCCAGACCGGGCGCGGCCTGCGCAACCTGACCGATTCCTTCTGTATCGGGGACGGGGAACATGTGGTGCGGCGCTTTCACAGCGACCACCTGCGCGGCGAGGCGGTCTTCCATTCGGCGGAGGCATGCGATGTGCCGGAGCACCGTTTCGCGGCGATCTGGGAAGAGTCCCGGATCGTCTTGCAGCCGACGACAACCGGGCTGTAAGTACAAAAAATTGCCTAGATGACAGCATTTTGGCTGCCGGTTGCATCTTGTAACAATATGAAGCTTAACTCTTCACAAAATACTTTCACTGTGGCATGTGTTCGCTATTGCGATTCAGTAAATTTGGCTATAATATCAGGTCAGGAAGGTTCCGTTGCCTATATGGCAGTATTGCTATTTTTGAAGCACGAGAATTCCGCCGAGCAATAATTACCGGTAATTATTATTCGCAACAAGCAGTACTACTTTTGAAATATTAAGGAAAATCATGAAAAAATCCCTGCTGATCGTTTCCCTGATGGCTGTTGCTCTGGCTGCTTGCAGCAAGAAAGCTGAAGAAACCGCACCGGCTACCCCGGCTGCTACCGAAGCTCCGGCTGCTGCTCCGGCTGCTGACGCTACCGTTGCTCCGGCTGCTGACGCTACCGTCGCTGCTCCGGCTGCTGACGCTGCTGCTGCCGCTTCGGCTGCTGCTTCGACCGCTGCTGACGCAGCTGCTGCTGCTTCGCAAGCTGCTTCGACCGCTGCTGAAGCTGCTAAGCAGTAATCAGAATTTTTCTGATTCCGAAGAAACCGGCCTGCGGGCCGGTTTTTTTTTCGTCCGTAGATATTGCACGCGTGCGTTGAACTTGGATCCCGGCCTGCGCCGGGACGACGGCCTTTGGGCTTGCCACTAGCGCTCGATCCGTCGTCCCGGCGAAGGCCGGAACAATGCCACCGGCATTGTTCCGGCCAAGTTTGCCCGCATAGCGCCAGCGCATAAAAAAACCGGCCCACAAGGGCCGGTTTTCAGTTGCAGGCGAAGATCAGATCACTTCAGCTCGTCAGTCAGCAGCTTCAGGATCTTGGCCGCCGTCGGCGAATTCGCCACCTGGCCGTCATTGGTCTGCACCGTCACTTCGCTCACGCTGGCGCCCTGCTGCGACTTGACCAGCACGCGGTAGCGCTGCGCTTCCTTGGCCTTCTCGTCCTCGCCGAAGGTGAACAGGCGCTTGAAGAAGCCTTCCGTCTTCGACGCGTCCGGATCGACGTAGCGCACGAAGTAGATGCCCTGCACGCGGTCGCGGTCCTCGACGGTGAAGCCGACGCGGTCCAGCGCCAGGCCGACACGGCGCCATGCGCGGTCGAAGCCTTCGTCGACTTCCACCTTGTCGCCCGCCAGCTTGGCGTGCTGCGGCTGCAGCGGCGCGTTGGTGACGGTCGCCTGGGCGGTCTTGACGTCCTTGCTGCCGGTCAGGTGCGCCACCATGCGCGCCAGGAACTGCGCTTCCAGGCCCGGGTCGTTCGGACGCGCGGTCCAGGTGGTGGTTTCCTTCGCCGGGCCGGTCAGCACTTCCTCGACGCCGCGATGGCTCACGTAGATCTCGGTCGAGCCGTCAGGCAGGCGTTCCAGGCGGGTGCGGAACTTGTCTTTCATGCCGGTCGACCAGGCTTTGTCGAACACCCGGCCCAGCGTGTTGCGCAGGAAGTCCTGGGGGATCTTCGACCGGTCTTCGACATAATTGGTTTCCATGGTGCCGGTCGCGGCCGATTCGGCCTCGAGGGCGAAGCCGTTGTCCTCCCAGAACTGGCGCAGCTGCGGCCACAGCTGTTCCGGAGTCTGCTTGACCACCAGCCAGCGCTGGTCGCCGGCGCGCTCGATGCGCACGGACTCGCTCGAGATCGGGCCCACTGCTTCCGCCGCGCCGGCCACCGGCGCCGCACCTTGCTGGCCGCGCGATTGCTGGAAGCTGGAGGCGGTGGCGACACCCTTGCCGTCCGGGACGGCGTAGCGGTTGTCACGCTGCAGCTGGGTCAGGTCCGGCGGCACGTCCAGCGGCGCCGCTTTCTTGGCGCCCCGGTAGTCCACCCTGTCCGATTCGAACACGGTGGTGCAGGCAGCCAGGCTGAGCGCGAGCGCGGTGAGCGTCAGCGCACGGCCGGCGGCGGAAGCGGAAACCAGGGTCGTTTTCTTGCGAATAGTCATGTCGTTCGATGTCAGGTACTAGGAACCCGAATCCTTGCGGATTCAGGACTGTTGGTGGACGCCAGCGGCCACCAGGGCGGCGCGCACGGTGTCGTGGTACTGCGCGGACAGCGGCGCGAGCGGCAGGCGCAGCCCGGCCGGCATCTTGCCCATCTCGGCCAGCGCCCACTTCACCGGCACCGGGTTCGGTTCGATGAACAGCTTGCCGTGCAGGTCCAGCACGCGGTTGTTGATCTCGATCGCGCGCGCGATGTCGCCGGCCATGGCGGCCACGCACAGTTCGTGCATGGCGCGCGGAGCGACGTTGGCGGTGACCGAAATATTGCCGGCGCCGCCGCAGAACATCAGCGCCATCGCGGTCGCGTCGTCGCCGGAATAGACGCCGAAGGACTTGTCGACCATGCGCAGCAGGTCGATGCCGCGGGCGAGGTTGCCGGTGGCGTCCTTGACGCCGACGATGTTGTCGATCGGGGCCAGGCGCGCGATGGTCTCGTTGCTCATGTCGGCCACGGTGCGGCCCGGCACGTTGTACAGGATGATCGGCAGGTCGACGGCTTCCGCGATGGTGCGGAAGTGGCGGTACATGCCTTCTTGCGTCGGACGGTTGTAGTACGGCACCACCTGGAGCGAGGCGTCGGCGCCCACTTCCTTGGCGTGGCGCGTCAGCGCGATCGCCTCGACGGTCGAATTGCCGCCGGTGCCGGCGATCACGGGAATGCGCTTGGCGACGTGGTCGACCGCCAGCTTCACCAGTTCGCAGTGCTCTTCCGGGGAAACGGTGGCCGATTCGCCCGTCGTGCCGACGATGACGACCGCGTCGGTGCCTTCCGCGATGTGCCAGTCGAGCAGTTTGCGCAGGGAGTCGCGGTCAAGACTGCCGTCTTCGAACATCGGGGTGACGATTGCTACGATGCTGCCCTTAATCATAATCTTTGGACCGTGCCAGTAAATAAAAGTCTGATTGTAGCGGATCGCCCGCCGCTATGGTTCATTCCTGACCACAATATGGTCGAGCTTGGCTTCGGTTTTGCCGAATGCCGGGCCCGCCGCGCACAGGCGCTGCACCTGGGCGGCATTAGGCCGGTCGACGTGGCCGTCCTCGTAGGCCAGCACCTGCAGGCCGCCGGCCTGGGCCAGCGCCAGCAATTCGCCCGGCGCCAGCAGGAATTCCGGATTCGAGGGCTTGCCGTAGATCTGGTTCCCCTGCGCGAAGGTTTCGTAGATCAGGATGCCGTCCGGGCGGAGGCTCGCGGCCAGGTGCGGGAACAGCGGGCGATACAGATAATTGGTGACGACGATGGCGGCGAAGCGCCCCTCCTCGAAGGGCCAGGGCGAACCGTCCTCGAGGTCGTATTCCATGGTGGTGACGCCGGGACCGGCGCTGGTGGCCAGCACCTCCGGCTTGCGGTCCAGGGCCAGCACCGGGTGGCCGAGGGCGGCCAGCAGGCGCGTATGGCGGCCGGTGCCGCAGGCCAGGTCCAGCACCTCGCCCTCCGGGACCAAGGGCGCGAAGCGCTGGACCCAGTTCGACGCCGGCAGGTTCATCATGTTGATCGGCGAATTTGTCATGCTCATCTTCAGGTGTAGGAAATCCCCATCGCTTCGCGCACATCGCGCATCGTTTCCTGCGCCAGTTTGCGCGCCTTGTCGCAGCCGTCGGCCACGATCGCGCGCACCAGCGTCGGATCGTCCAGGTAGGGCTGGGCGCGTTCGCGCATCGGTTCCTGCTCGGCCAGCACGCCGTCGATGACCGGCTGCTTGCACTCGATGCAGCCGATGCCGGCGCTGGTGCAGCCCTTCACCACCCATTCGCGCGTCGGCGCATCCGAATACGCCTCGTGCAGCTGCCACACCGGGCAGCGCTTCGGATCGCCCGCATCAAGGCGGCGCACGCGCGCCGGGTCGGTCGGCATGGTGCGGATCTTCTTTTCCACGCTGCCGCGCTCCTCGCGCAGCCCGATCGCGTTGCCGTAGCTCTTGGACATCTTGCGGCCGTCCAGTCCCGGCAGGCGCGACGACTCGGTGAGCAAGGCCTGCGGTTCGGCCAGGATGATCCTGCGGCTGCCTTCCAGGTAGCCGAACAGGCGCTCGCGGTCGATGTTCGACAGGCTGCCGGCGTCGTCCAGCATGGCCTTCGCCTGCTCCAGGGCGTCGGTCTCGCCTTCCTGGTGGTAGGCGGTGCGCAGCTCCAGGTACAGCCTGGCGCGCTTGCTGCCCAGCTTCTTCACGGCCGCCATGGCCTTCTCTTCGAAGCCCTTTTCCTTGCCGTAGATGTGATTGAAGCGGCGTGCGATCTCGCGCATCATCTCGACGTGCGGCAGCTGGTCCTCGCCCACCGGCACCATGCTGGCGCGGTAGATCAGGACATCGGCGGCCTGCAGCAGCGGGTAGCCGAGGAAGCCGTAGGTGGCGAGGTCCGTATTTGCCCGATTCCTGGCCAGGTTCTCGATCTGGTCCTTGTAGGTCGGCACCCGTTCGAGCCAGCCGAGCGGCGTGGCCATCGACAGCAGCAGGTGCAGTTCCGCGTGCTCCGGGACTTTCGACTGGATGAAGATGGTCGCCTGGGACGGGTCGATGCCGGCGGCGAGCCAGTCGATCACCATGTCCCAGGTGCTGCGCTCGACGATGCCAGGGTCGTCGTAGTGCGTGGTCAGCGCGTGCCAGTCGGCGACGAAGAACAGGCAGGGATGCTCGGCCTGCAGGGTGATCCAGTTCTTCAGCGCGCCATGGTAGTGCCCCAGGTGCAGGGCGCCCGTCGGGCGCATGCCGGAGACGACGCGGTCGGGATACATGTCAGCTCAAAAGTAAATACAAGGGCGAAGCGATCAGTTTGAGCATGATCTCGCCGAGCGCCATCACCGGGATCACCCAGAAGCCCAGCAGCTTGAAGAAGATCAGCGCCAGCACGATGAAGAAGCCGTACGGCTCGATCGCCGCGAACTTGTAGGCCAGGCGGTGCGGCAGCAGGCTGGTGACGACGCGGCCGCCATCCAGCGGCGGAATCGGGAACAGGTTGAAGGCGAACATCAGCAGGTTGGTGAACACACCGGCCTGGGCCACCTTGTGCGGGAAGGCTTCGTTCACCTGGAAGGCGACCAGCAGCGCCGCCATCACCAGCCACAGGAAGGCCATCAGGAAGTTCGCGCCGGGACCGGCGAGCGCCACCCAGGCCATCTGCTTCTTGGGATTGCGCAGGCGGGAAAAGTCCACCGGCACCGGCTTGGCGTAGCCGAACACGAAACCGCTGGTCAGGTAGAGCGCGATGGGAATGACGATGGTGCCCAGCACGTCGATGTGCACCAGGGGATTGAGGCTCATGCGCCCCTGTGAATAGGCGGTGTTATCGCCGAAGTACTTGGCGGCATAGGCGTGGGCGGCTTCGTGCAGGGTAATCGCAAAAAGAACGGGCAGTGCGTAGACTGCGATGTTGCGTACAATTTCTGGATCCATAAGGGAATTCTAACAGAGCGCCCGCCGGGCAGGCCGGCAGGCGAAAAGGTGGGGGAATGCGGCCTCAGAGGCCGAACGCGGACGGGTCTCCCCTGCCCTCGCGCACCAGCTCCGGCGCAGGCCCGGTCAGGTCGACCACGGTGGTGGGTTCCAGGGTGCCGGCGCCGCCGTCGATCACCAGCTCGATCTGCTTGCCGAGGCGTTCCTGCACCTCTTCCGGATCGGACAGCATGTGGTCGTCGCCGGGCAGCTGCAGGGTGGTGCCGATCAGCGGCTCGCCCAGTTCTTCCAGCAGCGCCAGGGTGATGCGGTTTTCCGGCACGCGCAGGCCGATGGTCTTGCGCGACGGGTGGGACAGGCGGCGCGGCAGTTCGCGCGTGGCTTCGAGGATCACCGTATAGGGTCCCGGCATGGTGGCCTTGAGCAGACGGTACTGGGCATTGTCGACGCGCGCGTAGAGAGCGATCTCGGACAGGTCGCGCACCAGGAGGGTCAGGTGGTGCTTGTCGTCGACGCCGCGGATGCGGCGCAGCTTTTCCACGGCCGCCTTGTCGTCCAGGCGGCAGACCAGCGCATAGGCTGAATCGGTGGGAATGGCGACGATCCCGCCCGCACCGACGATCTGCGCTGCCTGCTTGATCAGGCGCGGTTGCGGGTTCTCGTGATGGATCTCGAAGTATTGGCTCATCAGGCAGCGGTTCTTATTGAATCAGGGTCAGCGCAGCGACTGGAGCGCGGCGATGCGCTGCTCCATCGGCGGGTGGGTCGAGAACAGGGCGCCCCAGCCGCCGCCGCTGCCGGAAATGCCGGAAGCGGCCATCGACTGCGGCAGCGCGCCCGGGGCCAGGCCGCCGAGGCGGGCCAGCGCGTGCTGCATCGGCACCGGGCTGCCCAGCAGCCTGGCCGAGCCGGCGTCGGCGCGGAACTCGCGCTTGCGCGAGAACCAGGCCACGATGATCGAGGCCAGGATGCCGAAGGCGATCTCGCACACGAAGACGGTGACCATGTAGCCGATGCCCGGACGGTCGCCTTCGCTGCGCAGCAGAACCTTGTCGACGAAGTAGCCGACCACGCGCGCCAGGAACACGACGAAGGTGTTGACCACGCCCTGGATCAGGGTCAAGGTGACCATGTCGCCATTGGCGATGTGGGCCACTTCGTGGCCGAGCACCGCTTCGACCTCGTCGCGGTTCATGCCCTGCAGCAGGCCGGTGGAGACTGCCACCAGGGCGGAATTCTTGAAGGCGCCGGTGGCGAAGGCGTTCGGCTCGCCCTCGTACACGGCGACTTCCGGCATGCCGATGCCGGCGCGCTCCGACAGGCGGCGCACGGTATCGACCAGCCACATCTCGGTGGAGTTGGCCGGCTGGTCGATGACGCGCGCGCCGGTCGACCACTTGGCCATGGGTTTGCTCAGCAGGAGGGAAATGAAGGAGCCGGTAAAGCCGACCACCAGCGAGAACACCGCCAGCGCGCCGACATCGATCCCCTGCCCCGTGACGGCCCGGCCCACGCCGAGCAGGTTCAGCACGAGCGACACCACCAGCACCACGGCCAGGTTGGTGGCAAGGAAGAGGACAATGCGCTTCATGAGAAGGCCTCCTGACAGCTATCGATGACAGGATGCCAAGATTGGGCTGCAATGCGGAAAATTCAAGGGCGCCGCGGCAGAGCGGGACTCAGGCGCCCTGGGCCAGGAAGAAACGCAGCATTTCGGCAGAGGCGGACGGTCCCGAGGCATCGGTATGCGACCCGGCCGGGTTGCCGCCGGACCAGGCGTGGCCGGCGCCGTGCAGCTGCCAGTGCTCGAGTACGGTGCGTCCGCCCTCGTCGCGCCAGGTGCTGCGGGTACAGCGCCGGCCGGCGTGGTCGTGCGCCTCGCTGTGCTTGTGCAGCGGCGCCGCCTGGGCCTTCAGGAACTGGCCCAGCACCGCTTCGCCGTTGCCGGCGTTGACCAGGTGGTCGGCGTCGCCGTGGATCACGATCGCCGCTACGCCCTTGCGCAGCTTCTTCGCCTTGCCCGGCTCCCGCATCGCCTTCAGCCCGGACATCATGTCCCTGGCGCTGCCGGCGGGCAGGCCGGAATGGACGCCGACCGCCGCATACAGGTCCGGATATTCGGCGCCCAGGATGGCCGCCATCGCGCCGCCCGCCGAAAGGCCGGCGACGAACACACGCGCCGGGTCGGCCTCATGCTCGGCCATTACCTGGCGGGTCATGCCGGCCAGGATGGCGGGTTCGCCCTGCTCGCGCGCCTGGTGCGCGGTCTCGAACCAGTTCCAGCAGCCGTTGTGGTTGGCGCCCTTGTCCTGCGCCGGATAGAGCACCAGGCAGCCGTGCTCCTCGGCCAGCGCGTTCATGGCGGTGCCGGTCGCGAAATCGTCCGGGTTCTGGGTGCAGCCGTGCAGCATCACGACCAGGGCGCGCGGCTGCTTCGCGGGCTGCGCCGGGATGTAGAGCTTGTAGTGACGGGTGCCGGCGCCGCAGCTGAAGCTGCCATCGATGAAGCGGCCGGGAGCGCGCGGGTCCGCTTTGGCCTGGCGTGCGCCCGGCGCGTGTCGGCGGCCCATCCGTGCGCTCCATCGGGGCGCCGGGTTGAGATCGACGAAGGGCGCCTGGCCCGGGTTGGCGAAAGGCGCCTGGGGCGCCTGGACGCCATGCGGCAGCAGGCCGGATTCGGCCAGCGCCTTCTGGATCAATGCCGTGGCCGCCGACGCGTCCTGCGTCTGCGCGAGCCTGGCCGACTCCACCATCTGGGAGATAAAGCGATCGATAGGTTTCATGCCTGTCCTTCTAAATGTGAATGCGGTCCGCCAGGGCTTCCCTGACGGCTGGGGGGGCGACGAATGCGCCAAGGACCTGGACCGATGAAATGGCCGTGCGGGCCAGCTCGGGAGCGACGTCGTCCTCGATGACGGCCAGGCCGAGCACCTGGATGTCCAGCTGCTGCCCGCCGGCCGCGACCTGCTCGAGTTCGCGGCGCGAGTAGCGGTGCATGCCCATCACGTAGCGCTTGCGCACCACGGTTTGCCGGATCGTCTCGGCGTGGACCTGCAGCAGGTTGCGAATTGCGGTGCGCACGAAATCGGTGCGGTTGGAATAAAAGCCTTCCTCGACCAGCAGGTCCAGCTGGGCCAGGTCGACCAGGCCGACATTGACCGTGACCTTGTCGCTGTCGGGCAGCTTGTGTTGCGATGCTACGAGCTTCATGACCATCCCCTTTTCGTTTTCTATACTCCATATGGAGTATAGCCGGAGTATTTCAAGGGGCGGGACCGGATTCTTTCCTGGCCCCCGGCACGGCGCGCCTGCCGTCCGGCGCGGCGTGGAAATGGGGTGTACCATGGGTTCTCCTCCTCGTCGGCGACTTCGGAAAGCGAGCATGAAACGGCAATCCGGCACCTTCCGCATTTATGTGCGCGATGGAGAAGGCGCGATCCTCGCATGGACCGACACCCTGACCACCGATCCGCGCAGCGCCGAGAACGCCATCCTGGACTTGCAGGGACGCACCTACCTGCTCGACAGTCCGTGCGTGCTGGTCGCCACTTACGAATCCAGCGTGTATTACCTTCACGAATTCGATACCGATGCCAACGGCGGCAACGGCACCCGGGAGTTGCTGGCCCGGCTCGGACGCCTGGACTGGCTGTCCAGTCCCGTGCTGCATTGAGGCGCCGGCCTTCCGCCCATGGAGATCGCACACTGGTTCGTGCTGGTCGGCAGCCTGATGCTAGCGCGAGGCCTGTGGGGCTCGACCATCGCGCGCCTGCCCTTCACCTCGGCCAGTATCTACCTCCTGATCGGGATCGTCCTGGGCCCGGCCGTGCTGGGGGTATTCTCCTTCGATCCCGTGCGCGAAGCGCCCCTGCTCGAGACCCTGACCGAAGTCGCGATCCTGGTCTCGCTGTTCTCCGCCGGCGTCAAGCTGCCGGTACCCTTCAACCTGCGGCGCTGGGCGGTGTCGCTGCGCCTGGCGGTGGTGGCGATGAGCCTGTCCGTGGCGCTGTGCGCCGTGTTCGCCGCGGCGGTGCTCGGCTTGCCGGCCGGAGCGGCCATCCTGCTGGGCGCCATGCTGGCCCCCACGGATCCCGTCCTTGCCACCGACGTGCAGCTGCGCCATGCGGGCGACAAGGACTCCCTGCGCTTCGCCCTGACCTGCGAAGCCGGCATGAACGACGGCACCGCCTTTCCTTTCGTGGTGCTGGGCCTGCTGCTGGGGCTGGAAGGGCCCGACCTGGCCCACTGGTTCTGGGAAGACGCCCTGCTCGCCACCCTGGTCGGCGTCGGCACCGGCCTGGTGTGCGGCGCGGCGATGGCGGGCTGCAGCTACGTCATCCGGCGCCACCATCCCGGCCACCAGCTGCTCGACGACCTGCTCGGCCTTGGCCTGATCGCCCTGGCCTACGGCATTGCCCTGCTGCTGGGCGGATGGGGATTCCTGGCGGTGTTCTTCGCCGGCGTGGCCCTGCGCCAGACCGAATGGCGCCTGACCGAGGCGCCGCCGGACGGGCACGGGCTGGTCCATGGCGACGCCGGCGCCAGCGGGCAGGCCACGGTCAGCCATGGCAGCCTGGTCTTCAAGGAGCATCTGGAACGCCTGTCCGAGCTGGGACTGGTGCTGTTGCTGGGCGGCGCGATGACCGCGGACCTGTTCTCGCCGCGGGCCTGGCTGGTGGCTGTCTTCCTGATTTTCGTGGCGCGCCCGCTCAGCGTCGTGCTGAGCCTGGCCGGTTCGGGCACCGGTACCCGCGAAGCCGCCATCGCCGCCTGGTTCGGCGTGCGCGGCATCGGTTCGATCTATTACCTGATGTATGCCATCAACCACGGCGTGCCGGCTGCGCTCGCCCGCGAGCTGGTCACGATCACGCTGGCCACGATCATCCTGTCGATCGTGGTGCACGGCGCCAGCGTCAAGGCCTTGCTGGACCGCTATTGGGACTGAGCCTGGCGGTCCATGGAAGAAAAAAGCCCGCCGAGGCGGGCTTGTCTATTCCAGATGCCCGCGGGCATCCGGCTGCGCTCAGATCGCGCGAATGTTGCTGGCCTTCTCGCCCTTCGGGCTATTGGCGCGCTCGAAAGAGACGCGCTGGTTTTCGGCCAGGCTCTTGAAGCCGTCCGACTGGATGTCCTTGAAGTGCGCGAACAGGTCGCCGCCGCCTGCGTCAGGGGTGATGAAGCCGAAGCCCTTGGAGTCATTGAACCATTTGACGGTGCCGGTTTGAGTAGTCATGTTAAGAACCTTGAGTGAATTGGGCAAAATGCCGAAACGCACATGCAAGCAAGCGGGTACAAAGTAGGGAATCAAACAGGACTGCCCAAAGGCAAGACGGGAGAGAGACCAACGAGACGACTTGATGTAGTGCCCGATCAAAGATACAGGACAGCACCCGGTTCGCCTAATCATTTCGCAGATTTTTTACTGCTGAGTGCAGAACTTGCCGTCCGCACACTTGTTCAGAACCAATCGTGCCAGACGGGCGTGAGGCCGGCCGGCAGCGGCGGCAGCTCGGCGAATTCGACGCGCGCCTCGCCGGGGGCGTGGAAATCGGTGCCGCGCGAAGCCAGGAAGCCGTAGCGGCGCGCCAGTTCGGCATAGGTGGCGTACTGGTCGGGCGTATGGCTGCCGGTCACGACCTCGATCGCGTTGCCGCCCAGCTGGCGGAACGCGTCGAACAGCGCGCCTTGCGCCGTCTCGCTGAACTTGTAGCGGCCCGGATGGGCGATCACGGGAATGCCGCCGGCGCCGCGGATCCAGCCCACCGCATCCTCCAGCGAGGCCCAGCGGTGCGGCACATAGCCCGGCTTGCCTTCGGTAAGGTAGCGGCGGAACACTTCCGAGGTCGAACCGCAAACGCCGATCTCGACCAGGTAGCGGGCGAAGTGGGTGCGCGACATCAGGTCCGGATTGCCTACGTAGTTGAGCGCGCCCTCGTAGGCGCCGGGGATGCCGGCCTGCTCGAGCTGGGCGGAAATTTCGCGGGCACGTGCTTCGCGGCCGTTGCGGGTGGCGGCCAGGCCGTCGATCAGGGCGCGGTTGTCTTCGTCGATGCGCAGGCCGACGATGTGCACGGTCTCGCTGGCCCACGTTACCGAGATCTCGACACCGGCCACGAAGCGCATGCCCAGCTCGTTCGCGGCCGTGCGCGCCGCCTTGATGCCGCCGACCTCGTCGTGGTCGGTCAGTGCCCAGACGTCCACGCCGCCCTTGCGGGCGTAGGCGGCCACCGCGGCCGGTGCGAGCACGCCGTCGGAGACGTTGGAATGGCAGTGGAGGTCGACTTTCAACATGGTCCCGAAAAGCACATATGCAATAACGCGTTCTGAAACGAAGCATTGTACGCGCTTTGCGGCGCCCGACGCGCCTCGATCCGCGTCGGCGAGGCTGCCGCATGGGGCCCCGGGCGAGTGGCGACCGCTGCGGCCGCTTCTTCCACATGCCCCAGAAACGGATCGGCAGGAAATGTAGGGTAAGCTGCATGCTTCGATGAGGGCGCCTGCTCTGCCCCTCCGCCCATCCAGCCCCGAGGTGGCACACCATGACGATTTCAGCATTCATCACCGACCATATGGAGCAGCTCCTGGTGGAATGGGAGGCGTTCGCCACGAGTTTCGGCGCAGTCGCGGACAACATGTCCAGTCTCGAACTGCGCGATCACGCGAAGCAAATCCTTGAATTCGTTGCACGGGACATCCAGCGTGAGGAGTCCGCGGAACAGACGGAGCGAAAATCGCATGGAAGAACGTCCGCGCCGGGGACGGACGATAGCGCCTCCGTCATTCACGGCAAGCTCCGTTTCGCCAGCGGCTTTACGCTGCTGCAACTGATCGCCGAATACCGCGCCCTGCGAGCGAGCGTGCTCAAGTTGTGGCAGCAAGACTGCGGTGTATTTTCAGCCCGGCATGCCGAGGACATGATGCGTTTTAACGAGGCGATCGATCAATCGCTCGCCGACGCCGCCGTTGCCTACTCGGATAAACTCCACGAGACGCGGGACACCTTCCTGGCCATTCTGGGGCACGACCTGCGCGGTCCGCTGGCGGCGACCGCGACGGCGGGCACTTACCTGGCAAGGCCCGGCGCCTTCGACGACCGCGTCCGGCAGATCGGCGTCCGCGTCAAACGCGGCGCAGCCACGATGAGCGGCATGGTCGACAACCTGCTGGGACTTGCACGTACCCAGTTAGGCGAGGGGATTCCCATCGAACCTAAAGAATGCGACCTCCTGGAAATGTGCCAATGGGCTGTCGAAGACGCCCAGGCCGCGCATCCGGATGCCCGGTTCGACCTGCATGCGACCGGTGAGTTGATGGGGACCTTCGACCGGGCCCGTCTCCAGCAACTCTTGACCAACCTTGCAAACAATGCCGCGCAATATGGGACGCCCGGAAAACCGATCGATATCAAGATCGTTGGCCAGAACGACGACGTGCTGCTACGAGTGGAGAACCGGGGGCCCGCCATTCCGAAGGAGGCCTTGCCTCATCTGTTCACATCATTGGTCCAGCTTCCCGCGAAGGAAGGCAATGCAAGGCCAGCGAGCAGCCTCGGCTTGGGCCTGTTCATTGCGAAACAGATCGCAGTGGCGCACGGCGGCGATATCGTCGTGGACTCCGATGAGGTGAACGGCACGGCGTTTACCGTCAGGATTCCCCGGCAGTAACACCATCGCGCCGAGGCCCGGACCCGGCCTGTGCAAGGCCTTCGGCCGCCAGGAAGTCCTCCACCATCCCCGCCAGCATCTCCGGCTGGTCATGGTGCAGCATATGCCCCGCCGCCGGCACCATGCGCGCCGTCACCTCGCGCAAATGCCCCATGCGCCGGTCGATCTCCGCCCTCGCCTGCTCCTTCGGCCCCATCCAGCGCCACATGTCGGTGTCCTCGGCCTCTACCCACAGCACCGGCGCCGTGATCGCGCTCCAGCAGGCCATGATCTCTTCCACGTGGTACAGCAGCGGCCCGTGCATCTTGTGCGCCGGATCGCCCAGGATGCGCCACTGCCCATCCGTGCCCTGGGCCGACCAGTGCCCGGCCAGGAAGGCCGCGCGCTCCTCCGACAAACGCGGATTGGTCTTGCGCAGCCGCCCCGCGACCTCAGCCAGGCTGGCGTAGCCGCGCATTTCAGGCGGTTCGCGCAGCTCGTCCAGCCACTTCGCCACGCGCCCTGGATACTGGGACGGCCGGGTGGCCGGCAGGCCGAAGCCTTCCAGGTTGATCAGCTTGCCGACCCGCTGCGGCCGCACGCCGGCATAGATGCCCGCGATATTCCCGCCCATGCTGTGTCCCAGCAGGTTCACGGCTTCACCGGGCGCGTAATGGTCGAGGATCCGGTCGAGGTCGGCCACGTAATCAGGGAACCAGTAGGTGTCCGAGCGCGTATTCTCGGTCAGCCCGAAACCGCGCCAATCCGGCGCGATCACGTGCCAGTCGCCCTGCAGGCAATCGACCACGAACTGGAAGGAGGCCGAGACATCCATCCAGCCATGCAGCATGAAGAGCTTGGGCGCGCCCTCCCTGCCCCAGTGGCGGACGTGGGTGCGCAGGCCGCGCACGGTGAGGAATTCGGAACGGGACGGTTTCATGTCATTTCAAAATAGTACGGTCGTTCGCATGATTATATAGAGGAACGGTTGATTTCGCTCGCCCCGTCCCCATCTGCCGCCAGTCGGACGATGCGAAAGCGCAGGGGGTAAAATAGCGGTATATCAACCCTTCCGCGAGCACATCCATGGCGATTTACCAGCTGGGCGAGCATGCCCCCGAGATCGATGCGTCGGCCTTCGTGGCCGATTCGGCCACCCTGGTCGGCAAGGTGACCCTCGAGGCGAATGCCTCGGTCTGGTTCGGCGCCACGATCCGCGGCGACAACGAGCGCATCACCATCGGCGAGAACAGCAACGTCCAGGAAGGCACGGTGATGCATACGGACATGGGCTACCCGCTCACGATCGGGAAGAACGTGACCATCGGCCACCAGGCCATGCTGCATGGCTGCACGGTGGGCGACGGTTCGCTGATCGGCATCCAGGCCGTGGTGCTCAACGGCGCGAAGATCGGCAAGGGTTGCCTGGTCGGCGCCGGCGCCCTGGTTACCGAAGGCAAGGAGTTCCCGGACCACTCGCTGATCCTCGGTTCGCCCGCCAAGGTGGTGCGCACCCTCACGGAAGAAGACGTAACGCGCCTGCAGGGCAGCGCCGCCAGCTATGTGGCGCGCGGCCAGCTGTTCAAGGCGCAGCTCAAGAAAATCGGATAAGAAATGACGACTCAAGACACCAGGGACACCCTGCAAAAATTCATCTTCGACAACGCCGCCGTGCGCGGCGAGCTGGTCGAGATTTCGGACACCTGGCGCGAGATCCAGGCGCGCCATGCCTATCCCAAGGCCGTGCGCGCGGTGCTGGGCGAAATGGTCGCGGCTGGCGCCCTGCTGTCGGCGAACCTGAAGTTCAACGGTTCCATCATCATGCAGATCCACGGCGACGGCCCGGTGCGCCTGCTGGTGGTCGAGTGCGACGCCCAGCTGCGCATCCGCGCCACGGCCAAGCTGGCGCCGGAAGCCGAGATCCCTGATGCCGCGAGCCTGCGCGACCTGTTCAACGTGCACGGCAAGGGCCGTTTCGTGATCACGCTCGACCCGGCCGATAAAGTGCCGGGCCAGCAGCCCTACCAGGGCGTGGTGCCGCTGGTCGGCGACGACATGGCGACCGTGATCGAGAACTACATGCTGCGCTCGGAGCAGATGGACACCCGCCTGTGGCTGGCCGCCGACGACAAGATCGCGCGCGGCCTGCTGCTGCAAAAGCTGCCGCGCCACAGCGGCGTGGAAGGCCAGACCAAGCAGGCGACCGAAGAGGAAGACCTGGAGACCTGGAACCGCGCCGTGATGCTGGGCCAGACCCTGAAGCGCGAAGAGATGCTGAGCACCGATATCCAGACCCTGCTCAACCGCCTGTTCTGGGAAGAGACCATCCGCGTGTTCGATCCGGCGCACCCGCAGTTCCACTGCAGCTGCACCCGCGACAAGGTCGGCAACATGCTCAAGATGCTGGGCGAGGAAGAAGTGAATTCCGCGCTGTCCGAACTGGGCGAACTGGGCATCAACTGCGACTTCTGCGGCAAGCACTACTCCTTCGACAAGGTGGATTGCGCCCAGCTGTTCAGCACCGAAAGCCCGGTGCAGACCCTGATGCCGCCGAGCGGCAGCACCCACTAAGAAAGCTCGACGATGCGTGACACGCCCCGCAGCGCCTTCGCCCATTTCCTCGCCCTGCCGACGCGCTGGATGGACAACGACAGCTACGGGCATGTCAACAACGTCAACTACTACAGCTTCTTCGACACCGCGGTCAATCGCTTCCTGATCGACCGCGGCGTGCTCGACATCCACAAGGACGAGATCGTCGGCTTCGTGGTGGAGACCAGCTGCTCCTACTTCAGCTCCATTTCCTTCCCCGACACGGTCCACGTCGGCGTGCGTGTCGCCAAGCTGGGCAATTCCAGCGTGCGCTACGAGATCGGCCTGTACCGCAACGACGAGCCCCTGCCCTCGGCGGCCGGCCATTTCGTGCACGTGTATGTCGACCGGCGCAGCAATACCTCGGCGCCGATTCCGGCCGCGGTCAGGGAAGTGCTGGCCACGCTCGCCGGCTAGCGTCCCTCCTTGCCCACTTCGCCCACCAGCACGATATCCAGTGGGCCGTCGAAGACGATCTCGCCGCCGCTCGCCCTCGCCGGATCGAATGTGAGTTCGGTGCACAAGCCTGTGGTCGCCGCAATGGGCCCGCCATCGACAGTTACCGTCCCGCCCGGCTCGCGGAAGCAGGCCCGGAGGCCCTCGGCCTTGGCGAACTTGACGTGGACGAACTTCAGCTTATAGATCGGGATGCGCTTCTGCATCGCCTTGAATTCCGCGAGCGCCTTGCCGAAATCGGCGTAGGAAAGGCGCTGCTCCGGTCCCAGGCGCAACTGGTAGAGGACGTTGATGCTGCGCCGCTTGCTCTGCTCCTTGAACATGATCGTGCCGTCTTCTTCGTAGGCCTTCGGCAGGTCGGGCAGTACGAAGTACCCGCCTCGCCGCACCGGCACCTCTTCCTCGACTGACTCGCTCACGACCGTCACCGCATGCGGCGGCGGGACATAGCTGTCGCGCGCGTTCTCGGATAATTCCACGAAGGAGATGCGGAACAGGAAATCGAGCAGGCGCGGTTCCGGCGCCATATAGGACAAGGCCTCCTGCTGGCCCTTGAAGAAGAAGCGATAGTCGAGGTCGCCCGGATTCTTGCGCGCCTTGACGTTGATGACGCGTTCGGGCTCCGGGGTCTCCTGGGCGCATGCGATCTGTGCGCCGATGAGTGAGGCAATGGCAATGAAAATGGGAAGCGATCGCTTGAATCGGCTGCTCGCTGCGGTTTCCTTCAACAGCAAATTGATCATGGCGTCGCGCCTTCCTTCTCATGCTGGAATTCATACACGACCAGGCTGTCGTCGTCCCAGCCCTTGTCCTTGAGCGGCGTCAGGTAGCTCATCCCCCTCTCACGCAACTGCAGTTTCATGCACTTCCTTTGTTGTATTGACAAGTGCGGAAGTGTAGCGGCTGCGCGGCGGAATAAATCCACCAATTTTCACGGCCCGGGAATGAACCGGGATGCGGTCCGGCAGCATGGCCGCGCCGGTGCTAAGCTGTTAGTTCTTCGACATCAAGGAGGAAGCACGATGGACATCGATATTGGCATCAGCACCGACGACCGCGCGAAGATCGTGGAGTCGCTGTCGACAGTGCTGGCGGACAGTTACATGCTCTACCTGAAGACCCATAACTTTCACTGGAACGTGACCGGCCCCATGTTCCAGACCTTGCACGTGATGTTCCAGGAGCAGTACACCGAGCTGTGGAATGCGCTGGACGACATCGCCGAGCGCATCCGCGCCCTGGGCCACTACGCGCCGGGGACGTACAAGCGCTATGCGGAGCTGTCGAGCATTACGGAAGAACCGAGCGTGCCGGATCCGCGCGAGATGATCCGCCAGCTGGTCGAAGGCCAGGAAATCCTGATCCGTACCCTGCGCGCCAGCGTGCGCATCGCGGACGAGATCGACGATTACCCGACGGCGGACATGCTGACCACCCGCATGGAGATCCATGAAAAGAATGCGTGGATGCTGCGCGCCTTCCTGGAGCACGGCAAGGGGCATATGCAGGGGGATGCGTCCTCGCCCTGACAGGGCATCGGGATCGTCACGAGCGGCCTGGACGCGTCGGGGGGGGGGGGGGGGGGGCCGGCCCCCCCCCCCCCCCGGGGGGGGGGGGGGGGGGTTTTGGGGGTGGGGGGGGGGCCCCCCCCCCCGCCCCCCGGCGGCCCCACCCCCCCCCCCCCCCG
>NZ_JAGPWD010000046.1 GCF_018119395.1 Massilia sp. ZL223 | reverse complement strand
AGTGGCATTGTTCCGGCCTACGACTTCCGGGACTCGGCGTCCCCCTTGGCCGGAACCCAAGTTCACAGAGCGTGCAGACCGAATAGCTTCGTCGGCCACCACGACGCACACCGCCACCCCACAAAAACAAACAGCCCCGTGGCTAACGCCACGGGGCTGTCTGCTCTCGCACCCGGCACAAACAAAGCCCGTCCTTCACCCAAACGGGCTTTCTCTACGCCGCTGACGGAATCCTTCAGAGGTGTTCAAACACCCCACAGCACATCGGTTCGGTTATCCCTTGCCGAGCGCAGCATCTCCAGCAGTGGATAAATGCGCGTCGGGAAGCTGACCACCTCGATCGGCTCATGCTCCTTGTCCTCTTCTTCCCCATGGGCTAGGACGTCCTGGGCCACCTGGTCGGTGACCTGATGCTTGCGGCTTTCCTCGACTTCGCCCTCGATCAGCTGGACGGCGCGCGGCGCCTCCTCGGCGGTGATCACGCCGCGCTCGGGGTCTTTGTGCAGCAAATCGAGGATGCGCTTGGCATGTTCCTGGTACATCAGGACCTCTGGGTACGATTTGCATTTAAATTTGATCAACATGGCTATCCCGTGATTCAGTTAGTGCCTAAACGATAACACGTCTTCAAATCGGGGTCATCCCGCGCACGCTCATAGCGCACGCCGATGCCGGTCCTGCAGCAGCCAGGCCGCCAGCAGCACGATCAGACCGCCCAATAAGGCCGCGCCAGCGCCTGCCAGGATAGCGCCCGAGGCCAACCCAGCACCCAGCGCCGCCAGTAGTCCGCCCAGGCCGGCCCAGCATAAACTGCCTATCATCTCGAGAAAATTGCTCAGGAAGTTGGCTTTGCCTCGTCCCTTGAAGCTGCTCCGCACACCGGGGCGCCCGCACCACAGCACAACGAGGGCCGCGCTCCACACTGCAGCGACGACGGAGAAACAGGCAAACAACCCGGGCACGGGTGCGCGGTAAATTAGCCACAGCAAAGGCAGCGCCACGACTGCCAGCGGCGGCACGACGGCTGCCGACAGCTTGGCCAGCCGCACCGTCCGTAGCGCCGCCGGTGCGCTGCGCAGCAAGTCCGGCGCATCTTCGGCCGCGATAACGATCCAGGCCAGCGAACCCGCCAGCGAGCCGCACAGCAGGGTCAAGCCGGCGGCAATTGCAGGCAGCTGGATGGCCGACTTTGAAAAGATGACGAAGAACAGCGGCAGCAGGTAGAGCAACTGCAACAGCACTTGCGAAATTAGGTGAGGATCGCGCAGGATCAGCCGCCATTCCTTGATGACGATGGTGTCGAACAAGCTGCGCCGGAAACGATAAGACGTCCCCCGTGCCGGCGGTCGCTGCGTCTCCGGCTGGGACGCCGTCTGCTGCAGGCCACGCACGAAGAAGCGGTGCGTATAGCCTGCCGTGCCGGCAAAGGCCACGACGGCAATCGCCACCAGTCCCAGGGCGGGGAGGGGATCTCCCAGCATGGCCCGCGCGGGAAGCCACGCTGTGCTGTCGGGCCCCAGGCGGCCGTCGCCCGACAGCATCGCATACAAGGTCGCCCCGATATCCCGCTGTCTCACCTGGGAGGTCTGCAGGTACAACTGCGACAAAATGAATACGGAAGCGCCAGCCACGGCCCCGAGCAGCTGGCCCGCCACGCGCGTGCGGCGCGCGCCGATCGTGCGCACCAGACCCAAGGTCATCAGCATGCCGCAACACGCGCACAGCACCGCCAGTCCGAGCACAGCCGGGTACAGGCTCAGCCAGGCGTACTGCCCGAGCAGCAGCCCCACATGCGCGAACGGCGCCAGCAAGAAGTAATAGATGGACGCCGTCGCTGCCGCGATCGCGGCCAGGCGCACTGTGAAAATGCTGCGCGACGGCAGCGGCGACGACAGCAGCAGGTCGAGATCGCTGCGCTCGAACAGGGTCACCACGCTCGCCTTCAGGCTCGACGACAGCATGGCGGTCGCGCAGACGATCAGGGCCGCGGTTACTCCGGCCAGCAGCGGCCGCGCCATGCGGTCGAGCCCTTCCAGTCCACGCAATGTGAACCACGCGCCGGCATGCAGCGCGATCCAGATTGCACCCAGGACGAGAATGGTGGAGGTCCCTGGACGCCGCCGGCTCGCCGAAGCGGAGGAAGACCCCGCGTTGAACCAGGCCAGCCGCAACTCGTGCATCAGCAGCCAGCGCACGCTGCCCGGTGCGGCGCTCATGGCTGTCCGGTCAGCTCGAGGAACACGTCTTCGAGGCTGCCGCCTTGGGTGCGTGCCTGCAGTTCGTCGAGCGTGCCTTCGGCGATCAGGCGGCCTTGGCGGATGATGCCGATGCGTTGCGCCAGCCGCTCGGCCACCTCGAGGATGTGCGTGGTCAGGATCACGGTACCGCCCTCGGCCACGTGGGACAGCAGCAGGTCCTTGACCTGGCGCGCCGCCGCGGCGTCGAGCCCGGTGAGCGGCTCGTCAAGGATCAGCAGTTCCGGTTCGTGGATCAGGGCGCCGGCCAGCGCGAGCTTCTGCTTCATCCCGCGCGAGAAACCTTCCGTCAGTTCATGCGCATGCCTTGCCAGGTCGAGCCAGTCGAGCAGTGCGCGGGCTCGCGGCTCCGCCTGCTCGGGATGCACGCCCCAGAGACCGGCTACGAACTCCAGGTATTCGGGCGGCTTGAGCTTCCCATACAACATCGGATCGTCCGGCAGATAGGCCATCTTCATCTTGGCGGCGGCGGGCGCCTCGGCCAGGTCGATGCCGAGCACCTCGATGCTGCCGGCATCAGGCGCCAGCAAGCCAGTCACCATGCGCAGGGTCGTGGTCTTGCCGGCGCCGTTGGGGCCGAGCAGCGCATAGAGTTCGCCGCGCCGCACCTCCAGGTCGAGCCCGTCCACGGCAGGACGGCCGAACTGCTTGTGCAGGCCAGCCAGGCGCAGGGCGGGGACGGCGCTGCCCATCATTGCGGCTTGAACGAGGTGAGGAATTGCTCCGTCTGTTCCTGCGTCACGGTGCTGCGCTTGCCCAGCACGATCACCTGGTAGAAGCGCGTTCCCCGCGCTTCGAAGCGGCCAACCAGCTTGACCGGCTGCCCATTGCCGGTGCCGCCGGCGTCGACCGCAAGGCGGCCTTTCTCGTCACGCGCCGCGCCGCTGTCTGCCGCTCCGATATTGCGCAGCAGCGCCTGGCGCATGGCGGGCAGGGCCGCCTGGGCCGCGGCGGCGTCCGGCGCCGCGCCCGAGCCGACGGCGAAGGTCGTGCCTTCCACCTCGGCGGCGGTCATGGTCAGGTCGACCCGCATTCCGTTCAAGTCGATGGAGCGCGTGAACGACGAGGGTTTGGCAGGGAACAGCACCGTATAGGCGCCGTCCTGGCTGGTGTATTCGCGCCAGTTGTAGGTCGGACTGCAGCTGGCGACCAGGGCCGCCATGGCCAGGAGGCGGCCGGTCCGGAAAAAAGTATGTGCTCGCATGCCAGGATGGTAACAGCAGTGAAGCCGCCGGGCGATCCCCGCCGCCGCCTCTCCAAAACGGAGGAGGGGCGTCATGGCGATTCGCGACTTGTCGTATGATCGATATGGCAACCATTCATCAAGGCTCCTCATGAAACGCAGAATCGGCTTCCTGTTCCCGCCGGGCTTCCAAGCGCTCGATCTCATGGCGACGACCGTTTTCGAGGTCGCCAACAATATGGATTCGGGACCGCATTACGAGATGACGATGCTGTCCGAGAAGGGCGGTGTCCTGCCCAGCTCCTCGGGCGTGGGCGTGTTCACCGAAGCCGCCGGGCGCCACGACTTCGACACCCTGATCGTCGCCGGCGTCATGCAGCCGCTGGGCTTCCGCTCCACGGCGCCCTTCCTGGCTTACCTGCGCGAGGCAAGCCAGCAATCGCGGCGCACGGCCAGCATCTGTACCGGCGCATTCATCCTGGCCGAAGCGGGCCTGCTCGACGGCCGCCGCGCCACCACCCACTGGGCCATGGCGCGCGACCTGCAGCGCGCCTATCCAAAGGCGCGGGTCGAGGAGGACCGCATCTTCATCAACGACGGCCGCATCTGGACCTCGGCCGGCATGACCGCCTGCGTCGACCTGTGCCTGGCGATGGTCGAGAGCGACCTTGGACGGGATGCCTCGAAACACATCGCGCGCCAGATGGTCGTCTACCACCGGCGCAGTGGCGGCCAGTCGCAGTTCTCCGCCTTGCTGGAGCTCGAGCCGAAGTCGGACCGGATCCAGCAGGCGCTCTCCTACGCCAAGCGTCACCTGCGCAAACCCTTGTCGGTGGACGAGCTGGCGGAAGCGGCCAACCTGAGCACGCGCCAGTTCAGCCGCAGCTTCCGGCTCGAGACCGGCCAGTCGCCGGCACGCGCGGTCGAGGTGCTGCGGGTGGAAGCCGCGCGCGCCATGATCGAGAGCAGCAATCACCCGATCGACGTGGTCGCACGCGAAACCGGCTTCTCCGATCCCGAGCGCATGCGCCGCGCTTTCTTGCGCGCCTTCGGCCAGCCGCCGCAAGCCATCAAGCGCGCCGCGCGTGAGCAGGCGGCCTTCGGGTCTGCCTAAGCCTTTTTGATACCTATGAGCGATGATCCCTTGGCTGAAGTTGTGGATGAGCAGCTAGCTATCACTGAGCGCGTCCTTGAGGAACTCGCCGCATTCCGTCGTCGCGAGCCCAAGCTGCCCATGCTACCCGGGACAGGCGTTTTCGAAGAGCGTCTGAGGCTCTCGAATGTGCTGAACGATCTGGCCGATCGATTGATCCGAGGGATTGCACGCGATCCGACAAAGCTTTGGGTGTTGACCGAATTCCAGCGCTCACTCGAACTGGTCGAGCAGGAAGACACGGAGGGGAGGGAGCACTTCGGGATGGAGTTGGAGCGGATCATGGACATTCTCGATATCGAGAGTTCGGATGGCCTGCTCGCTTGTTATCTTGGTGGTGTTTAGCTGATGCGGGCGCAAATGGACCTTCTGTCCGTGCAGAGGGGGATAGACTATTTGTGGGACGAACATTGAGCGTCATGCTGTCCACATCAACCATCATGAGGAATCCATGAGCATCGAAGTCTCGCTCTCCGATAAGATCGACAGGGGTGAAGTCATCCACTTGTATCGCGCCAACGGCTGGTCCTCGGCGGACAAGCCGGATCAGTTGATGGCCGGCCTGCGTAATTCCCATGCGCTGGTCACGGTCCGCATCGGAGACCAGCTGATTGGACTGGGCAACGCCATCTCCGACGGCCATTTGCTCGTCTACTTCCCTCACATGCTGGTCGATCCGGTCCATCAGGGCGCCGGTGTCGGCAGGAAGATGATGGAGGCCCTGCTCGACAGGTACGCCGGCTTTCATCAGATGATGCTGACCGCCGACGGTGAAGCGATCGAATTCTATAAACGGCTGGGCTTCGAGCGGGCAGGGAAGACCGAGCCGATGTGGATCTACGCCGGTACCGAGCATTGAGCGCTAACGCTCCGGCTTAGTGCTCGCGCAGCGCGCGCCGGTACTGGATCGCTTCGGCCACATGCGGCGCCTCCACATGCTCGGCGCCGGCCAGGTCGGCGATCGTGCGCGCCACCTTGAGCACGCGGTGGTAGGCGCGCGCCGACCAGTGCAGGTGGCGCGCCGCCGTGTGCAACAACTGCTTGCCGGCCGCATCGGGCTGGCACAAGCTGTCGATCTGCCCCGGCCGCAGCTGGCTGTTGGAGCTATCCTGCCGCGCCAGCTGGCGCGCATGCGCCCGTTCGACGCGCCGTGCTATTTCGCTGCTCGGCTCGCCGTCGGCTTGTGCCCCCATGCTGTCCGGCGGCAGCGCGGCGACTTGCAGCTGGATGTCGATGCGGTCGAGCAGGGGACCCGAGATCCGGTCCTGGTAGCGTTGCACCGCCTCCTGGCTGCAGCGGCACTTGCCCGACGGGTGGCCGAGCCAGCCGCAAGGACAAGGGTTCATGGCTGCGATCAGCTGGAAGCGCGCCGGAAAATCGGCCTGGTGCGCCGCGCGCGAGATCGTGATGTGACCCGACTCCAGCGGCTCGCGCAGCACTTCCAGCACACGTCGGTCGAACTCCGGCAGCTCGTCCAGGAAAAGCACCCCATGATGGGCCAGCGACACCTCTCCGGGACGCGGCAGGTTGCCGCCGCCGACCAGCGCGACGCCCGAGGTGGTGTGATGGGGACTGCGAAACGGCCGCTGCCGCCAGCGATCCTGCGAAAAGCTGCCGGCCAGCGATTGCACGGCGGCCGACTCCAAGGCCTCGCCATCGCTCATCCGCGGAAGCAGGCCGGGAAAGCGCGCCGCCAGCATGGTCTTGCCGGCGCCCGGCGGGCCGACCAGCAGTACCGAGTGGCAGCCGGCCGCCGCCACCTCCAGCGCGCGCTTGGCCTGCGGCTGTCCTTTGACCTCGGCGAAGTCCGGATACGCGGGATTGGCCGCTAGGTGTTCGCGCCGATAGCGGGCAAGCCTGGGCGCTTCCGGCAAGTGCGAGAAATGCGCACACACTTCCAGCAAGGTGCGGGCAGGATAGATCGCGGCATCCTCGACCAGCGCGGCCTCGTCGGCATTGGCCTGCGGCAGGATGAAGGCGCCGGCTTTGCCTTCGCGCTGGCGATGCATGGCGAAGGTCATGGCCAGCGCACCACGCACAGGCCGCAACTCGCCCGACAGCGACAATTCGCCCGCGAATTCGAAGCGATCCAGCTGTTCGCCGCGGATCTGGCGCGAGGCGGCCAAAATGCCGAGCGCGATCGGAAGGTCGAAGCGGCCCGATTCCTTGGGCAATTCAGCCGGCGCCAGGTTGACCGTGATGCGCCGCGCCGGCACGTCGAAGCCGGAATTCTGCAAGGCAGCGCGCACACGGTCTTTGGCTTCGCGCACTTCCGCATCGGGCAAGCCGACGATGGTCATGCCCGGCAAGCCGTTTGCGAGATGCACTTCGACGCTGACGGCCGGCGCTTGCATGCCGGCCAGTGCGCGGCTCCTGAGGACTGCTAGACTCATCTCGCTCCTTGCATGACGTCATTGCGGTCGTCACATGGTAGAAGCACCGGGAAGCGGCGGTTTGAGGGCGAGCAGTCGCGTGCAGTTCAGCCGCGGCAGGAATCACTGCCTAGCTGTGCGACAGGATGTCAGCGTAAGCAACGAAATCGAATACAAAGAGAGCTATGAAAGAAATTCTTCCACATATCTCGGTGGGCCTCGATGACAGTGGCAGGCTCGTTGTCATCGTTGACGACTACGAGCTGTTTGATTTCATCGATGATTACCTCGGAGACGAGTGCGACCTTCCACAAGAGTGTCATACATCGGCCGAGCGGCCCGGAGGAGAGGTAATCACCATGTACTTTTCACCTTCGGTGACGCTGGAGCAGCTTGAGCAAAGCCTCCAGCAATGCCGCCTGAATTAGTCGAAGAAATCTATCGCCTGAACAATTAGCGAAGCGCTAGCGCCATGCATGAAGTACGCCGCGCATCCGGGTTGAACATGGATACTTACACGTCGCGCAAGGTCACGACCGGCATCGTGAGCGCACGCTTGTCCTTGAAGAAAGCGATATCGAAGAGCGCAGCCGCGCCGGCCACTTCCTTGCCGATCTGGCGCAGCAGGGCCGCCGCCGCTTCGATGGTCCCCCCGGTCGCCAGCACGTCGTCGACGATCAGCACGCGTTGCCCTTTGATGCGCTCCGGCTGGATCTCGATCGTGGCGCTGCCGTACTCGCGCTGGTAATCGACGCTGATGGCCTTGCCCGGCAATTTGCCTGCCTTGCGCGCCATCGCGAATCCGACCTTGCGCTCATAGGCCAGCGCGCCGGCCAGCATGAAGCCGCGCGCGTCCATGGCCAGGATGAAGTCGAAGTGCAGGTCTTCGGTCTTCGCGTGCAGCGTGTCGATGGCGAGGCGCCAGTGCTCGGGGTTATCGAAAATGCAGCCGACGTCAATGAAATTGACGCCCGGTTCCGGGTAATCCTGGAAAAACTCCAGCGGAACGCTGTCGAAGTCGGTCATGTGATGGTCCAGTGTGATGCAAATAAGGGGCAATCATCATTATCGCCGGTATCCGGGAAGGCGGCAGCGTCCGCCTTCCGTTTGCCGCACCATCACGAAAGTGCATGCTTGCTCAAGCCTTGCTGCGCGCCCGCTTGGGGGGCGCCGACAGATTCAGTGCGATGGCCGCGCGGATCAGCGCCTTGAACGCTTCCTCGTCGACGCTCGCGCCTTCCGGGATATCGATGGCGCGGCGCACATTGCCTTCCAGGCTGGAGTTGAACAGGCCCGAGGGATCATCGAGCGACGCGCCCTTGGGGAAGGTCAGTTTCACCGCCTTCTTGTAGACTTCGCCCGTGCACAGGATGCCGCCGTGCGACCACACGGGCACACTCCACTTCCACTCCTCGACTACTTCAGGATCGGCCTGATGGATCAGGTCCCTGACCCGTGCCAAGCTTGCGCCCCGCCAGTCGTTCAGCTCGCCAATCCTGGCGTCGATCAATTGGGCGGCTGAGGCTTGTCCTTGCGATTCCGTGCTTGTTTTCATCGTTCTTCCCAGGTCTCGTAGTGTGCCGAACGCCCATTGTCCAGTGTTGCAGAGGGACTGGCAATGCCGGGCCACCTGTTAACTTCGCATATGTATTGTTGACGAACAGATACTTTCATGTGAGGATTTGCTTTCTCTCAAATCATCACGGCCGATTATCCGACATGGGTAAGGCCGCCGCCGGACCGCCAAACGACGTTCCTGCGCGGGAAAGGACATCGATGCTGGCGAAACTCAGGCCCTGGTGGGCAGCGGCATTGTTGGCATGCGGCCCGCTGTGGGACGTCTGCGCCGCGCCCGTGCATCCGATCGCCCAGCTGGTCCACCAGAAACGCTTTGCCGACGCTTCCCGCGCCATTGCCGAACGGCTGGCCGGCGATCCGAACGATGCATTTGCCCTGGCCGGCACGGTCGACCTGATCCTGGCTCAGGACCCGGCCGGCCGCCTGCCCGAAGCCGAGGCCGCCGCCGAACGCTGTGTCGCTGCGCATTCCGGCAACAGCGTGTGCGCGGAAGCGCTGGGCAAGGTGCTGGAAGCGCAGGGCAGCGGCTGGATGGTCGCCGCGCTCGGCAATACGCGCGCCCAGCGCGAGGCCTATGAGCGTGCCGTGCTGCTCGATCCCACCAATTACCGCGCGCGCGTGTCGCTGCTGCGCTTTTACCTGCGCGCGCCGTTCTTCCTTGGCGGGAGCACCGTCCGGGCGCGCGACCTGGCGATGGAAGTCCATCGCACCGACCCCGAACTCACGCGCCTGATGCTGGCGCTGTGCGCCCAGAGCGAAGACCGGCTCGCCGATGCGGAAGAGTATGTGCTGGCCGCGAACCTGGCCAGGTACGAGCTGGTGGAGAGCGTCCACCGCGACCTGCTCGCCGGGCTGGCGCAAGCCTATCTGGATGCCGGGCGTTTCGCGAACAGCAGCCGCCTGTACGCCGAGCTGCAGCGCCGCATTCCATCGAGCGAAGCCGGCAGCTATGGACTGGCGCTCGTGTCCCGCGCGCAGGGCAGGCTGGCGGAGGCCGCGTCCTTCCTCGAGCGGGCGGCGCTCATCGGGCCCAAGCCCTACGTGTACAAGGCCCTGGGCGAGGTCTACCAGGAACTGCGCAACGAGCCGCGCGCGATCGCGGCCTACCAGTCGGCCCTGGGCGCCAAGCCCGCCTTCGGGCGCCGCGAGCGCGACCAGGTCGCGGCGCGGCTCGCGCGGTTGCGGGAGCACTGATTCTCCAACGCGTCTTCTCCGTATCGTCATCCATGCATCACCAGCGTCTTCCCGGACTCGATCTCCTGCGCGCCTTCGCCATCGTCTGGGTCATGGCCTATCACCTCGTCAGCTACGGACCGCAGTTCGGTCCCGTCCTGGGCCCCATCGCCGACCTGGGCTGGATGGGCGTCGACCTGTTCTTCGTGCTGAGCGGCTTCCTGGTCGGCGGCCAGGTATGTGCGGCCAGCGCGGCGCCCGAAGGGCCGCGCTGGGGCGACTACCTGCTGCGCCGCGCCCTGCGCGTGCTGCCGGCCTACCTGGCCGTGCTGGCGCTCTACCTGTGGCTCCCGGGCTGGCGCGAGAGTCCCGGCATGCAGCCGGCCTGGCAATTCCTGAGCTTTACGGCGAACCTGTTCCCCGACTACTTCCGCAACCGCGCGTTCTCCCACGCCTGGTCGCTGTGCGTGGAAGAGCATTTCTACCTGTTGCTGCCGCTGGCCGTGGCGCTGCTGTCGCGCCGGCCCAGCTTGCGCAAGTCGGCGCTGTTCGTGCTGGCGGTGCTGCTCGGCGGGATCGCGCTGCGCGCCTGGGCCTGGCATGCGCAGGTCGCGCCTTATCTACACGTGAAGGAAGGCGAGGACTGGTTCGTCCTGCGCTACATCGAGCATGTCTACAATCCGACCTGGGCCCGGCTGGACGGCTTGCTGATCGGAGCGGCCCTGGCGGCCGTCCGCCTCCACCGGCCGGCATGGTGGCGCTGGATGACGGCGCGCGGCTGGGCCTTCCTGGCCGCGGGCCTGCTGCTGGTGATTGCGGCGGCGCCGCTGTTCGAAGGGCTCGTCACCGAAGCCGGCGCGGTGGTCGGCTTTCCGCTGCTGTCGCTCGGACTGGGTTGCGTGCTGGTCGGCATGGCAAGCCCGGCGATCCTGCCCGGCCGCATCGAGCTGCCCGGCGCACGCCTGGTGGCGACGCTCGCCTTCAGCCTCTACCTGACCCACAAGTCCATGTTCCGCCTGGTGAGCGAGCACGCGGGCGCGTATCTCGAAGGATCGAACCTGCTTGTGCTGGGCTGCTATGGCGGCGCGGCGCTGGCGGCGGGAGCGCTGCTCTACCTGGCGGTAGAGCGCCCGGGCTTGCGGCTACGCGAGAGGCTGGCGCGCCGGCATGTCCGGCCGGCGCTCGCCCTCATGCGATGACGAGCGGGTTCTTGGTGACGGCGACCGCAACGATGTAGAAGAAGCAGGCCAGCGCCGCGATGAAGGCGGCCAGGCGCACCTGCGGCGTGCGCCCGCGCTTGAGGGCGATCGTGCCAAGCACGATGTAGGCCACCAGCGCCAGCACCTTGGCCGTGAGCCAGGGCGCCACGAAAGGATACTGGCGGCTCCAGGCGGCCAGGCCGATGGCGCTGGCGAGTAGCAGCGTGTCGACGATGTGCGGGGCGATCTTCACCCAGCGCTGCTGCAGGCGCGCCGAGCCGGCCAGCATCCACAGGCCGCGAATCAGGAAGAAGCTGCCGCTCAGGACGGCAAAGCTCATGTGCAGGTGTTTAAGGGCGAGATAGCTCATCCGCCCAGTATGCCTGAGCCGCCGGCTGCAGTCAGCCGCATTCGCCGACGTAATGGCACTCGTCGCAGCGCGTGCAGCCGTCCACCTTGCGCAAGGCGCGCGCCCCGCACTCCGGACATTTGGCGCCGGTGGCGACGGGCAGGGCGCCGCTGGACGTGGGCGGCTGCGGCGCGGCCTCCGGCATCGGCGCGCCGCCGCGTTCGGAGAAGGCGCGCGCCAGGTCCCCGACCGGCGCCTGGTTGCCGAGGGCGTCGAGGAAGCCGCGCCGGATCAGGATCCGCTGCAGCATGAAGGCGATCGCCGCCACTTCCGAGTCGTGGTAGACCGGCACCTGCACGCCATCCTCGCGCGTCAGGTGGCCGCAGCGCACCGGGCCCTTTTCCCAGACCACCTCGCGCATGTCGGCCAGGGCCTTGGCGATCGGCCCGCCGGCGCGCGCCACCATCGACAGCAGGCGCATCGAGGCCGTGATCCACTGGTGGCCGCCGGTGCGCTGGTTGCCGGGCATGAAGAACTCGAAAGGACGCTCGATGGTCACCGGCTGGCCTTCCCAATGGCCCTCGGTGCGGATGAAGCTCACCGTCAGGTAGGCGCTCTTGCGGCCTTCCTGGGTCGAATACTCGATCTTGGAGGTAACCGATTCCAGCTCGCCCAAAGGCCGGCGCTCGAAGCGCTTGAGCAGCGGGTCGTCGTCCGGCGCCGGATGCGCTGCCGGCGCCGGCGCGGGTGTCGTCGACAGCACGCTGCCCAGTACCGTGTTCGGGCGATAGGTGGCCAGTCCCTTCAGTCCCGCATGCCAGGCCTGGCTGTACAGGTCGCGGAAGTCGTCGTAGGGATAATCCTCCGGCACGTTGACGGTCTTCGAGATCGCCGTGTCGACGAAGGGCTGCACCGCCTCCACCATGCGCAGGTGGTCGATGGCGCGCATCTCGAGCGCGGTCACGAACTGCGGCGGCAGGCCCACTTCGGGATCGTGTCCCAGCTGGCGATACAGCCGCCAGGCGTGGTCGAGCACCTCGTAGCTGCGCGTGCCGCCGTCGGCCGTGCGCTTCTTGCGCTGGTAGCGCCACGCATACGGAGGCTCGATGCCGTTCGAGGCATTGTCGGCAAAGGCCAGCGAGATGGTGCCGGTGGGTGCGATCGACAGCAGGTGCGAATTGCGGATGCCATGCACGCGGATCGCGTCGAGCAGCACCTGCGGCAGCCGGCTGACGAACTGCCCGCGCAGGTAGTGGTCGGCGTCGAACAGCGGGAAGGCGCCTTTCTCGCGCGCCAGCTCCACCGAGGCCGCGTAGGCGGCGTCGCGCATGGTCTCGGCGATGCGGGCGGCCATGGCGCGCCCTTGGTCTGAGTCGTAGCGCAGCCCCAGCATCACCAGGGCGCTGCCCAGGCCGAGGAAGCCGAGCCCGATGCGGCGCTTGGCGCGCGACTCGGCGGCCTGCTGGGGCAGGGGCCATTCGGTGGCGTCCAGCACCAGGTCGAGCATGCGCACGGCCACCGTGGCGACTTCGCGCAGGCGCGCGAAATCGAAGCCGGCGTCGTCGGAAAAGGGCCGCTCGACGAAGCAAGTGAGGTTGAGCGAGCCGAGGTCGCAGCAGCCGTAGGCGGGCAACGGCTGCTCGCCGCAGGGATTGGTGGCGTTCAGCTCTTCGCAGTACCAGAGGTTGTTCTCGGCGTTCATGCGGTCGACGAACAGCACGCCTGGCTCGGCATGGTCGTAGGTCGACAGCATCACCTGTTCCCACAACACGCGGGCGCGCACCTCGCGGTAGACCCACAGCCCGTCCTCGCGCCGGCGAGCGCCGGCCGCCTGGTCTTCGTCGCCCGGCTCGGCGCGGTGCACCAGTTCGAAGGTGGCGTCGTCTTCCACCGCACGCATGAAGGAATCAAGGACGCCGACCGAGATGTTGAAGTTGGTGAGCGCCCCCAGGTCCTTGGCGGCGATGAAGCGTTCGATGTCGGGATGGTCGATGCGCAGCACGCCCATCTGGGCGCCGCGCCGCGCGCCGGCCGATTCCACCGTGCGGCAGGAGGCGTCGAACACTTCCATGTAGGAGACCGGCCCGGAGGCACGCGAGGCGGTGCCGCGCACCTTGCTGCCCATGGGGCGGATGGCGCTGAAGTCATAGCCCACGCCGCCGCCGCGGCGCATGGTCTCGGCGGCCTCGGACAGGGCGGTATAGATGCCGGGCAGGCCGCCGTCGACCCCGGAGATGGAGTCGCCCACCGGCTGGACGAAGCAGTTGATCAGGGTGGCCTGCAACTGCAGGCCGGCGGCCGAGTTGATGCGGCCGGCGGGCACGAAGCCCTGTTCCTGGGCCCACAGAAAGCGCCGCTCGCATTCGGCGCGCTTGGGCGCCGGTTCGAGCAGGGCCAGCGCGCGCGCCACCCGGGCGCGCACGTCGGCGATGGTCCGCTCATCCCCCTTGGCGTATTTCTCGCGCAGCACGTCCAGCGACACCTCCTGGGGCGCCAGCGTACCGTTCACCTTGTCTTTCGCATTCATGACAAGCTCCCGCTGTTCCATGAATGCCGGAGGCACGTGTTACTGCTTGTCGAGATTCGGCGGCGTGATGATGTGCGGCGTCTCGGCCTGGGCCGCGGTGGCGGCGGAGGCCGTGGACTGGGTCGCCAGGCGTGCTTCCAGCTCAATCACGCGCTGCTCGAGCGCTTCGAGCTTGGCGCGGGTCTTGGCCAGCACCTGGGCCTGGATATCGAACTCCTCGCGGGTGACCAGGTCCAGCTTGGCGAAGCCCTGGGTCATCACCGCCTTGACGTTGCGCTCGATGTCCTTGGCCGGTCCGCTTTCCAGCGCCTGGTTGATCTTGCCCTGCAAGTCGTTGAAGAAGTTGTTCATATCCTGGGTTTCCTTGGTAAGGCCGGGCTGTGCGCACCACAACGGTGCGCGGCAGCCTGATTTGGTGCGCATGGGTTGCAACATCGCCGCGCCGCTCGCGCATGGTGCGGCCGATCTTGGTGTTTCACAGCAAATGTGGGGCAGCTGGCCCGAAAAACAAGCCTCTTTCCCATCGTTATGAGCTGGCACGCATCCTGCTAAACGTAGTGTGAATGCAGCAATAACAGAATTGTAAACCGCAACGGCAGCAACCGTTCAAACTGAGGGGGTTTGTCATGAAGTGCAATCTGAAGCAATGCGCAGCAGCAGTCGGCCTGGCGGTCCTGGGTCTCTCCAGCGTCCCGGCCCTGGCGCAGGAACAACCCGCCGAACATCAGGTGAGCTACAACGCGGCCATCACCAGCGACTACCGCTACCGCGGCCTGTCGCAGACCCGTCTCGACCCGGCCCTGCAGGGCGGCGTCGACTACGTGCACGGCCCGACCGGCCTGTACGTCGGCACCTGGCTGTCCACCATCAAGTGGACCAAGGACCTGGGCGGCGACGGCAACATCGAATGGGATATCTACGGCGGCAAGCGCGGCCAGCTGACCGAGGCTGTCAGCTACGACGTCGGCGGCCTGTATTACTACTACCCGGACAACGGCCTGAATCCGCGCGCCAACACCTTCGAGCTCTACGGCCGCCTGGGCTTCGGCCCGGCCTACGTCAAGTACTCGCACTCGACCACCAACCTGTTCGGCACCGCCGACAGCAAGCGCAGCGGCTACCTGGACGTCGGCGCCGATGTCGACGCCGGCAACGGCTTCATCGTCAACCTGCACGTCGGCCGCCAGCGCGTCGAGAACAACAGCGCCTTCTCGTACACCGACTACAAGGTCGGCGTGACCAAGGACTTCGGCGTGGCCACCCTGTCGCTGGCCTGGATCAAGGCCAACACCGAGGCCTACCTGAGCCCGGAAGGCAAGAACCTCGGCAAGTCGGCCGCCGTGCTGACCCTGTCGAAAACGTTTTGATCGCAAAAGAGGCTAAGCCATGAAAATGATTACTGCCATCATCAAGCCCTTCAAGCTCGACGAGGTGCGCGAAGCGCTGTCGGAAATCAACGTGCAGGGCATGACCGTGACCGAAGTGAAGGGCTTCGGCCGCCAGAAAGGCCATACCGAGCTGTACCGCGGCGCTGAGTACGTGGTCGATTTCCTGCCCAAGATCAAGATCGAGGCGGCCGTGGACGACGCCGTGGTCGACCAGGTGATCGACGCCATCCAGAGCGCGGCCCGCACCGGCAAGATCGGCGACGGCAAGATCTTCGTCGCCGACCTCAACCAGGTCATCCGTATCCGTACCGGCGAGACCGGCAACGAAGCACTGTAAGAGGACACTCCCATGAAGCGAATCCTGAGCACCATCCTGGCCGCCGCCCTCGGCCTCGGCGCAGCGCTGCCCGCCTGGGCCGCGCCCGCCGTCAACAAGGGCGACACCGCCTGGATGTTCGTCGCCACCTTGCTGGTCATCATGATGTCGATCCCGGGCCTGGCCCTGTTCTACGGCGGCCTGGTGCGCGCCAAGAACATGCTGTCGATCCTGATGCAGGTCTTCACCATCTTCGCGCTGGTCATCGTGCTGTGGTGCGTGTACGGCTACTCGCTGGCCTTCACCCAGGGCGGCACTCCCTTTGTCGGCGGCTTCGACCGCGCCATGCTGAACGGCATCTACGACGCCGCGGCCGGCACCTTCTCGATGGCCGCTACCTTCAGCAAGGAGACGATGATCCCAGAGTTCATCTTCGTCGCCTTCCAGGGCACCTTCGCCGCCATCACCTGCGCGCTGATCGTCGGCGCCTTCGCCGAGCGCGTGCGCTTCTCCGCCGTGATGCTGTTCGTCGTGCTGTTCTTCACCTTCGGCTACCTGCCGATCGCCCACATGGTCTGGTTCTGGGCCGGTCCGGATGCGATTCAGGACGCCGCCACCCTGGCCAGCGTCACCGACGCCGCCGGCTACCTGTGGCAGAAGGGCGCGCTCGACTTCGCGGGCGGGACCGTGGTGCACATCAACGCGGCGGTGGCCGGCCTGGTCGGCGCCTACGTGATCGGCAAGCGCATCGGCTATGGCCGCGAATCGATGGCCCCGCATTCCCTGGTCATGACCATGATCGGCGCCTCGCTGCTGTGGGTGGGCTGGTTCGGCTTCAATGCCGGCTCGGCCCTGGAAGCGGGCGACATCGCCGCACTGGCCTTCATCAACACCCTGCTGGCGACCGCCTGCGCCACCGTGTCCTGGGTGATCGGCGAATGGATCTTCAAGAAGCGCCCGTCGATGCTGGGCGCCGCTTCGGGCGCCGTGTCCGGCCTGGTGGCCATTACCCCGGCCTGCGGCTTCGTCGGTCCGATGGGCGCCTTGGTCATCGGCTTGCTGGCTGGTATCATCTGCCTGTGGGGCGTGACTGGCCTGAAGCGCCTGCTGGGCGCCGACGACTCGCTGGACGTGTTCGGCGTGCACGGCGTGGGCGGCATCCTGGGCGCACTGCTGACCGGCGTGTTCGCATCGCCGCAGCTGGGCGGCCAGGGCATCTGGGACTATGTTGCCAACAAGGCATCGCCGGATTTCTCGATCGCCAACCAGGTGTGGGTGCAGGCCCAGGCCGTGGGCATCACGATCTTCTGGTCGGCGCTGGTGTCCTTCGTGGCCTTCAAGCTGGTCGACGTCGTGATCGGACTGCGCGTGCCGGAAGACCAGGAACGCGAAGGTTTGGACATTACCAGCCACGGCGAATCGGCGTACCATTCCTGATATCCGCGCGGCGGTATCGAAAAGGCGCCTGCGGGCGCCTTTTTGCGTTATTGCAACGTGCGGCCTTGCAACTTGTCCGTCTGCCCCCACATCGGTAGCCACAATTCACTGCAGCGCATTGTAAGGACGTCCACTTTCATGGTTCCGCACCTCGTCACCGCCCAAACCGGCCCTCTGCTCGATCTGGAAAAGAAAATCCTCGAGGCCACGCCCGCCATCGAGCGCTGGTTCCGCCTCGAGTGGCAGGAGCATACGCCGCCGTTCTACTGCTCGGTGGACCTGCGCAATGCGGGCTACAAGCTGGCGCCGGTCGATACGAACCTGTTCCCGGGCGGTTTCAACAACCTGGCGACCGAGATGCTGCCGCTGACGGTGCAGGCCGCCATGGCCGCGATCGACAAGTACTGCCCGGATGCGCGCAACCTGCTCCTGATCCCGGAAACCAATACGCGCAACCCGCTCTACCTGCAGAACGTGGCGCGCCTGATGCAGATCTTCCGCCAGACCGGCCTGCACGTGCGCTTCGGTTCGCTGTCGCCGGAAATCACCGAGCCGACCCCGTTGGCGCTGCCGGACGGGAATATGCTGGTGATCGAGCCCCTGGTGCGCTCGCCCAACGGCCGCCGCCTGGGCCTGGCCGACTTCGATCCCTGCACCATCCTGCTCAACAACGATCTGTCGGCCGGCATCCCGCCGATCCTGGAAAACCTGCACGAGCAGTCGCTGCTGCCGCCGCTGCACGCCGGCTGGGCGCTGCGCCGCAAGAGCAACCACCTGAAGGCCTTCGACGAGGTGGCCAAGAAGTTCGGCAAGCTGATCGACATCGACCCGTGGATGGTGAACCCGCTGCACGCCAAGTGCGGCGAGGTCGACCTGCAGGAGAACGTCGGCACCGAGGAACTGGCCGACAACGTCTCGATGCTGCTGTCGAAAATCAAGAAGAAGTACAAGGAATACGGCATGAAGGAGCAGAAGCCCTTCGTGATCCTGAAACCCGACGCCGGCACCTACGGCATGGGCATCCTGACCGTGAAGGACGCCAGCGAGGTGCGCGACCTGACCCCGGCCCAGCGCAGCAAGATGTCGGTCATCAAGGATGGCGTGGCGGTCACCGACATGATCATCCAGGAAGGCGTGCCGACTTTCGAGAGCATCAACGACGCGGTGGCCGAGCCGGTGGTGATGATGATCGACCGCTACGTGGTGGGCGGCTTCTACCGCGTGCACGCCGAGCGTGGCATCGACCAGAACCTGAATGCGCCGGGCTCGCAGTATGTGCCGCTGGCCTTCGCCCAGCAGCATGCGGTGCCGGACCTCAAGGCCAAGCCGGGTACGGCGGCGCCGAACCGTTTCTACGTCTACGGCGTGGTGGCGCGCCTGGGCCTGCTGGCGGCCTCGCTGGAGCTGGAGCGTACCGATCCGAATCCGGAAGTCTACTGATTCATCCCTGCGCGCCTGAGGAAGGCGCGCATCAGGGCCGCGCACTCGGCGGCATGCGTCTCCAGCAGGAAATGCGGGCCGTCGAGGATGTGCGCTTCCATGCGCGGCAGCGCCCGCATCCAGCACAGGGTCTCGTCCAGGTCGAAAAAGATGTCGTGCCGGCCCCAGAGCATCAGCGCCGGCGGCTGGTGGCGCTCCAGGTAGGCGGCGATCTCGGGGAAGCGCGCGACATGGCTGCGGTAGTCGAGCACCAGCGCCCGCTGCAAGGCCAGGCGGCCCGGCAGCGACATGATCCGCCAGTCCTCTTCCCATCGCGCCGCATCGATGCGGCGCGCGATGTCCTCAGGTATCCCCCCAAGGTACTGGTCGCGCACGCCGTCGAAGTTCAGATGGGAGGTCGCCTCGGCTTCATGTTCGGATGTCGGATTTTTCCAATATGTTCGGGTTGCCGCCCATGACGGCCCCATGCCGCTCTGGTGGGCATTGGCGTTCTGGATGATCAGGCTGCGGATTCTGGCGGGGGAGCGCGTGGCGAGGTGAAGGCCGACCGGGGCGCCGTAATCGTGCAGGTAGAGGTGGAAGCTGTCGACGCCGAGCTCCTCCAGCAGACCATCGATGAGGTCCGCGAAACGGGAGAAAGTAGGGCGCTCGATCGGCTCGGACGCTCCATAGCCTGGCAGGTCCGGCGCGATGACGAAACAATCGTGCGCCAGCGGTCCGATCACGTCGCGAAAGGTCGCCGACGAGCTGGGAAAACCGTGGAGCAGGAGCAGGGCGGGCTTGCTCCGGTCGCCTGCCAGTCGCACCGCCAGTTCCGTCCCATCGACCTCGACCTTATCCATGCTTCCTCCTACAGGAGCTGCGGCCCGCTCCCTTGTTCCGACAATTCGTCCAGGGGATTGCGCAGCCTGCAGGCGTCGATCGACAGGCAGCCGCAGCCGATGCAGCCGTCCAGCTGGTCGCGCAGGCGCGTCAGCTGCATGATGCGCTCGCCCAGCTCCTTGCGCCACAGGCTGGACATGCGCGCCCAGTCGCCTGCCGTCGGCGAGCGTCCTTCCGGCAGCGAAGCGAAGGCCTCGCTGATCGAGGCCAGCGAGATGCCGATGCGCTGGGCCACCTTGATCACCGCCACCCGGCGCAGCACGTCGCGGCCGTAGCGGCGCTGCTGGCCGGCGCTGCGCACGCTGTGGATCAGGCCTTTGGTTTCGTAGAAGTGCAGGGCCGACACCGCCACGCCGCTGCGGCGCGCCACTTCGCCCACCGTCAGCGGACGCTTGATCTCGTCCGGATCGATTTTCGCCATGTTTTCCTCTTGACCTCAAGTTAAGTTGAGGTTCTACACTCGTCCGCATCGATAGTCAATCCACCTGGAGGAAACGATGCATACTGCGAAGACGACCGTCGAGCTCAACAAGGAACTGGTGCGCACGCTGTACGAGGAGTGCATCAACACGCGCGAGCTCGGCCGGCTGGAGGACCTGATCGCGCCCGACTTCACCGGGACGCGCGGCGAACGCGGACCGCGCGAGTTCCGCGCCACCATCGAAACCGTGCTGACCGGCTTTCCCGGCGTGCGCTTCGAACTCCACGACCTGATCGGCGAGGACGACAAGGTGGCAGCGCGCTGGACCTTCCGCGCCACCCACCGCGGCCGCTTTGTCGGGCTACCGCCCAGCCATGCCGACGTCACGCAGGAGGGCAATGTGATCTACCAGCTGCGCGAGGGCCGGATCGTCCGCGCCTGGCTGCAGGCCGACCGGCTCGGGGTGCTGCAGCAGATCGGCGCCATTCCGCGCGCGTTCGCGGAAAGCCGCGCGGACCGGCCGCTCTGAGGGAACGCGGAGCAGCTTGCGCGCATCTGATGGACAGGAACAGGCTTACCAGAGGAGACAACATGCAGCCGGCACCCTTGCAGACAACAGGAAACGATCCGGACAGCGCGCTCTTGCAGCGGATCGGCAATGGCGACAGCAGCGCCTTCGAGCAGCTGATGCGCCGCTATAACCGCCGGCTCTACCGCGTGGCGCGCAGCATCCTGCGCGACGACGCCGAGGCCGAAGACGCGCTCCAGGACGCTTATCTGCAGGCCTACCGCTCCCTGTCCAGCTTCCGCGCCGAGTCCTCGCTCGGCACATGGCTGACCCGCGTCGTCGTGAACGCCGCCCTGATGCGTCACCGCAAGGCCGGGAGAATGGCCGAGATCATTGAACTAAGCGCGGAGCCGGACATGGAAGAACGCATCGACACGCAATTCTCCCAGCAGGAAGAACAACCCGAGCGCGCCGCGCTGCGGGCCCAGACGCGGCAGCTGATCGAAGCCAGGATCGATGCGCTGCCGGAAGTCTTCCGGACCGTGTTCGTGCTGCGCGCCCTGGAGGAGCTCAGCGTCGAGGAAACGGCAGATACGCTCGGCATCCCGGAAGCCACCGTGCGCACCCGCTACTTCCGCGCGCGCGGCATGCTGCGCGACGCCTTGTCGCGCGAAATCGATTTTGCGCTGGAAGAGGCCTTCGCCTTCGACGGCGCACGCTGCGACCGCATCGTCAGCCATGTGCTGGGCCGCCTGAACGAAGCGGAGTGACGGGAAACGGGAACGTGGCGGCGGCGGGCCGCATCCAATGGGCAGCTCCACCGTTATTTACTCACACAAAGAGGCCTGTCATGAAAAAATCGATCCCGCTGCTCCTGTCCTTCCTGCTCAGCGCCGGCCTGGCGTCCGCCCACGCCGCCGCGCCCAACGATGCCGAGATCGCCGCCATCGTCGTCGCCGCCAACGCGGTCGACATCGACGCCGGCAAACTGGCCCAGTCCAAGACCAGCAGCAAGACCGTGCGCGCCTTCGCCGAGCGCATGGTGGCCGACCATACCTCGGTCAACCAGCAAGCCGCCGCCCTGGTGCAGAAGCTGAACGTGACCCCCAGCGAGAACGACACCAGCAAGGGCCTGAAAAAGGATGGCGGCGCCACGCTGGCCAAGCTGAAGGGCATGTCCGGCAAGGCCTTCGACAAGGCCTATGTCGACAACGAGGTGGCTTACCACCAGACCGTGCTCGATGCGCTCGATAAAACCCTGATCCCGAACGCCGCCAACGCCGAACTGAAGGCCCTGCTGGTGAAGGTGCGTCCGGCCTTCGTGGCCCACCTGGAGCACGCCAAACACCTACAGGGCGAACTCAAATGAAGCCCTGGCGCGCGGCCGTGCTCGCGTTGTGCTGGCCGGCGGCTGCCGGGGCGGCGGAGCATCGCGTGGTCATCGACGGCATGGCCTTCACGCCGCGCGTGGTCCAGGCGCGGCCGGGCGACACCATCCTCTGGACGAACAAGGATTTGTTCGTCCACAACGTCAGCGCCGACAAGGGGAGCATGCAGTCCGGCGAGCTGCAGACCGGGCAGACCTGGCGCTACACCGTGCGCGCCGGCCCGTCCATGGACTACCACTGCACCCTGCATCCGACGATGACGGCGAGGATCGAGGTCGCAGCAAGCCCGAAAGGGAAGTAGCTTATTGCCCCACAGGCGGCTGCCAGAGCTCGACCTTGTTCCCTTCCGGATCGATGACCCAGCCGAACTTGCCGTACTCGGAGTCGTCGGTCTGGTCGAGCACCTGGCAGCCTTCCTCGCGCAGGGCCTGGAGCAGGGCGGCCAGGTCGTCCACCCGGTAGTTGATCATGAAGGAGGCGCCGGGAGCGAAGTGGCTGTCGGTGTTGGGGCTGATCGACCAGATGGTGGTGCCGCCGGTCGGCTTGCCTTGCGCATCGGTCCAGGTGAAGGCCGCGCCGCCCCATTCGAGCACCTCGATGCCCAGGTGGCGCTGGTACCAGGCGCGCAGCGCCACTGGGTCTTTCGCGTGGAAGAAAATGCCGCCGATACCGGTAACCCGCTTCATGTGTTTCTCCATCTGGACAGTGGTTGTGAGAAGCCCAGTGTAAACACATGCTTGAGGCTGGAGCAAGCAAAAAGTTTGCACCATTGCAATGTGGGCATCCGGCCCCATGTCGGGGAGATCGAGATCAGCCGGAGCCACCCATGCCTGGTTTTATCCATCCGCGCCCGCCCAGCCGCAAGGAAGTGGCGATGCAGATCATGCGCCAGGAAAGGAAGACGATCGCCACCAATGAACTGACGGTCGATCCCCCCGGCGGCCCGGTGGCGGCCCCGCCGGACGCCATGCCGGTGCGCTTCTCCGGCGCCTGCACCCTGCGCGAATATTGCAGCCTGCTGCGCGACCATCTCGCCTTCCTGGCGCGCCACGACAGTCCCGCCGCCCGCCGCGCCAAGCTGCTGTGGCCGCTGGCGCTCGGCATGCTTGCCCTGGTCCTGGCCTGGGCCGTGGGTCCCGGCGGCTGGCGCACCGGCCTGCTGGCCGGCGCGGCCTGCGCGCTCGCCTGGCTGCCGTTCATGACGAATGTCTGGATCGCGCTGATCGCGCCACCGGTGTTCTATGCGAAGCGCTGGCGCGCGCCCGTCTGTGAATTCCACATCGATGCAAGCGGGATCGAACGCAGGGCCGGGCACAAGCGCTCGCTGCGCCGCTGGGACGAGGTCCGGGCGGTCCGGCGCTACCGCAGCGGTTACCTGCTGATGTTCGCACGCGGCGCGATCCCGATTCCCTTCCGCTGCCTGAGCCGGGAGGACGAGGTGCGCCTGCGCGCCTTCTGCGCGGCCGGACGCTTCGGCGATCAGCCGGCGGAGGCGGCGGCCAGCAGCTGATGCAGCGCGGCCATGTCGATCGGCTTGACGAAGTAGTGGTCGAAGCCCGAGGCCAGGGCATGGGCGCGCGTTTCCTCCTGCCCGTACCCGGTGACCGCGACCAGCAGCGCGTCGGCCGTCTCCGGCAGCTGGCGTAGGCGGCGCGCCAGCTCGTGCCCGTCCATGCCGGGCAGGCCGATGTCCAGCAGGCAGACTTGCGGCCTGGCCTCCCTGATCCGCTCCAGCGCATCCTCGGGCCGGTGTTCGACCGTCACCTGATGGCCGGCAGCCTCGAGCAAAATCGCGAGCATGGTCGCCGCATCGACGTTGTCGTCCACGACCATGATGCGCAGGGGAGCGGCGGCCACGCCGGCGCCGTGCTCCGCGGCTTGCGGCGCAAGGACTTGGTCACCGGCGTCCTGGCGCGGCAGGCCGACCGTGAATCGGCTTCCCTCGCCTGGGCCCGGGCTCTCGCAGGACACCGTTCCCCCATGCAGTTCGACCAGGCTCTTGACCAGCGCCAGTCCCAGTCCCAGTCCGCCCGAGGAGCGGTCCGAGGTGCGCTCGTCCTGGGTGAACAGGTCGAATACGCGGCCGGTCAGTTCCGGCGCCATGCCGATCCCGTTATCGGTGACGGTGATCAGGACTTGCGAGGGATGCACCTCTGTCCTGAGCTCGATGTTCCCGCGCGCCGGCGTGTATTTGGCGGCATTGCTGAGGATATTGGTCATGACCTGCACCAGCCGCTTCGCATCCCCGCTCACCACCGTGGAGCCGGGCGGCAGGTGGATCGCCAGGTGGTGCTGCCGCGACTGCATCAGCGGCGTCACCTGTTCCACCGCCTCCATCAGGACATGGCGGATGTTCAGCGGCGCCTTGTCCAAGGTGACCAGGCCGTTGGTGACGCGCGAGACGTCGAGCAGGTCGTTGATCAGGTTCGTCATGTGCATGACCTGGCGCGTGATGATCTGGCTGGTCTGGCGCACGCGCTGCGGGTCCTGGTGGGCCATCTGCAGCAGTTCGGCCGCGGCCCGGATCGGCGCGAGGGGATTGCGCAATTCATGGGCCAGCATCGCGACGAATTCGTCCTTGCGGCGGTCGGTGTCCCTGAGTTTCGCTTCCGCCTCCTTGCGCTCGGTGATGTCGCTGGCGGCGCCGATCCATTCGTAGATGGCGCCGTGGGCGTCGAGCATCGGCACCGCCCGCGAGAGCGTCCATCCGATGCTGCCGTCGATCCGCCTGACCCGGTGTTCCAGCTCGAAAGCCTGCTTGTTGCTCACTGCTTCGTCGATGGCCTGGTGCACCAGGTCGTGGTCTCCCTGCGGAATGTATTCGTCGAGCCACATTTCGTTCGGGTCGGCCGTATCCTTGATGAAGCCGCGCCCCTCGAGCTGGCGGACCTGGGTCCAGTCGGGACTCATGCGGTAGATGACGTCGGCCGTCGCGCTGGTCAGCGCGCGAAAGCGCTTCTCGCTCTCGCGCAGCGCGGCCGCGGCCCGGACCTGTTCAGTGACATCGCTGGTCGTGTGCGAGATGCAGACGATGCTGCCGTCCTCGCCGAAGATCGGGGTGCTGACCGCGCTCCAGAAGCGTTCCTCGAACACCACTTCGCCATTCGGCAGTTCGACCCGGATCGGGTAGCGGATGGCGGGCAGGCTGTCCGGCTTGGCGGTATCGACGGCGCAGGCCAGGGAGCGGCGCAAGTCGATTTCGCCCCGGTCCTCGGGATCGTCCGGATTGCGCGGGAAGGCCGCGAACAGGCTCATGCCGACCAATTCTTCCCGTGTCCGCGACGAAGCCTTGAGGAAGGTGTCGTTGACAGCAAGAATGATGGCGTCCGGCGTCGGCGACAGCAGGTAATTACCGATGGGCGAGCTATTGAACACCGATTCGAACAAGGACGGGTGATTCATCTGTCTTTCACCATGAGTACGCCTCTGAGGAGGCGCTCACTATAGCGTCCCGCGACAAGACATGGCAACGCGCATGGGCATGGATTCAGGTATCCGTGCCGATCTCGTCCCAGTCGTCCTCGCCGTCGTAGCGAGTCATCCAGTTGACCGCGTAATGCCATTCGAAGACCACGCCCGGCTCGATGCCGCCCGGGGTGGGGCGGCCGTTCAAGTGCGCGTCGCGCACTGCCCAGTGCAGGCGGTAGAGGCGGTCGGACCAGTCGAGGATCTCGCCCACCGGCCGCACCCGCACGGCCGCCGCCAGCGCCACCGGGTCGGCTTCGTCCTCGGGGAAGAAGTGCAGGAACTCGCGCGCGCTGGCTTCGCTGCGCGGCAGGCCGATGTGCTCGACCAGTCCGCCGCACCAGGCCAGGAAATACAGCGCCTCCAGGCGCCAGGAAAAGCGGATGTAGTCCTCTTCCACCGGTTCGTCGTCGAACAGGAAGCGCGCCTCGTCGTTCGACAGCCAGCTGCGCCTGTCGCCGATGGAAAAATAGTCCTCGAAAAAATCGTTCTCGCGCAACATCGCCGTGCCGACCACGCCCCACAGGGCCGCCAGGCGCCGGCACAGCTCGTCCGCCGAGCGCAGCCGCACCTCGTGTTCGTCCTCGATCCAGGGCAGTTGCGGATTGATGGGAATGCCGTGTTCGCGAAGCAGGGCTTCGCTGGCGGCCTGGCGTTGAGCGGGTGTCATGGTATGCCTTGTAGATAACTATGCAAGATCATAAACAAATCGGCGCGGCAACAGTTCATCCGTACGCAGGTAAATACGCGGGTTTGCGTGCGATCAGGCCGGTTTCTGAGGCGACGCAAGTTGCCAAAGTGCATTTCAACGTCGATTTCCGCCCTGAGCGGACCGGCGGCCGCGAGCTTCGGCGTTTCCGGCTAAAATCGATGCATTGTCCCTATTGGAAGCACCATGAAAATCGCTTTTCTTGCCGATCCGCTTTCCGGATTCAAGATTTACAAGGACTCGACCTTCGCCATGATGCGCGAGGCGGCCAAGCGAGGCCATGCCATCTACGCCTTCGAGCAGCGCGACATGGCGCTGCAGGAAGGCGTCGTGATCGCGAATGTGGCGCGCATCCACCTGACCGGCGATACGGATGCATGGTACCGCGCCGACCCGGCCGAGACGGTGGAGCTGTCCACCTTCGACGCCGTCATCGAGCGCAAGGATCCGCCTTTCGACATGGAATACGTGTACGGCACCTATCTGCTGGAACTGGCCGAGCGCCAGGGCGCGCGCGTGTTCAACCGTCCCTCGGCGATCCGCGACCACAACGAGAAGCTGTCGATCTGCCAGTTCAGCGAGTTCACCTCGCCGACCCTGGTCAGCTCGAACCTGGCCCAGCTGCGCACCTTCCACGCCAAGCATGGCGACGTCATCTACAAGCCGCTGGACGGCATGGGCGGCGCCGGCATCTTCCGGGTGCGCGAGGACGCCATGAACCTGGGCTCGATCATCGAGACCCTGACCGACAACGGCCGCCACACCATCATGGCCCAGAAATACATCCCGGCCATCGTCAAGGGCGACAAGCGGGTGCTGGTCATCAACGGCAAGCCGGTGCCCTTCGCGCTGGCGCGCATCCCCCAGGGCAGTGAGGTGCGCGGCAACCTGGCGGCCGGCGGCGTCGGCGTGGCCCAGCCCCTGACGGAGCGCGACCGCGAGATCGCCGAGACCCTCGGCCCCGTCCTGGCCGCGCGCGGGCTGTTGCTGGTAGGATTAGACGTGATCGGCGATTTCCTGACCGAGGTGAACGTCACCAGCCCCACCTGCTTCCAGGAGATCACCGACCAGACCGGATTCGACGTGGCCGCGATGTTCATCGACGCGGTCGAGCTGCAGGCGCAGCAGGCCAGGAACAACTGACATGGTAGGCATACTCTTGATGACCCACGCGCCGCTGGGCCAGGCATTCATCGCGGCGGTCGCGCATGTGTTTCGCGGCCCGACCGAGCGTTTCGAGGCGATCGACGTGACCGCCGACCAGGACCTGGGCGAGGTCAACTGCCTCGCCAAGGAAGCGATCGCACGCCTGGACGAGGGCGACGGCGTGCTGGTGATCACCGATATCAAGGGCGGCACCCCGTCCAACTGCTGCAATTCGCTGGCCGACGCCGGCCACGTGGAAATCATCGCCGGCATCAGCCTGCCCATGCTGCTGCGCGCGATCACCTACCGCCGCGACACGCTCGACGTGGTGGTGGAGATGGCCCTGGCCGGCGCCCAGAACGGCGCGGTACGGGTGGACAACCGCATCCGGGTAGGGTCGAGCTGAAGCGGCGCACCGGTGCGCGCCCTGGCGGACCGCGCGCACTCCTTACTAGAACAACGACATCGAGAATATGATTCAACAGGAACTTGAGATCATCAACAAGCTGGGGCTGCATGCCCGCGCTTCCGCCAAATTCACGCAGCTGGCCGCGAAGTTCCAGAGCGACGTCTGGCTGACCCGCAACGGCCGCCGCATCAACGCCAAGTCGATCATGGGCGTCATGATGCTGGCCGCCGGCAAGGGCGCCAAGGTGCTGCTGGAAGCGGATGGCCCGGACGAGCAGCAGTGCGTCACCGCGCTCGCCGGCCTGATCAACGACAAGTTCGGCGAAGGCGAGTAATGCCGCGCGAAGCGGCTGCCGCCCGCCATACGGGACCCTCGATGGCATCGTTCACGCTCCACGGCATTCCGGTATCGCGCGGGATCTCGATCGGGCGCGCCCACAAGCTTACCCCGGCCGCGCTCGACGTCAAGCACTACCTGGTGCCGGAAGAGCAGGTCGAGGCCGAGGTGCGCCGCCTGCAGGACGCCATCGCCGAGGTGCACCGCGACCTGCAGGAGCTGTGGACCGACCTGCCCAAGGACGCCCCCACCGAGCTGGGCGCCTTCATCGACGTCCACGCGCTGATCCTGTCCGACCCGATGATCTCGGAGGCGCCGCTCGACATCATCCGCTCGCGCCACTACAACGCCGAATGGGCGCTGGTGACCCAGATCGACGAGCTCTCGCGCCAGTTCGACGAGATCGAGGACGAGTACCTGCGCGAGCGCAAGCACGACATCCAGCAGGTGGCCGAGCGCGTGCTCAAGGTCCTGCTGGGCACCGCGCTGAGCGTGCCGCCGGTGTTCGCCGGCGAGGACCAGGCGCCGCCCCAGATGATCGTGGTGGCCCACGACATCTCGCCGGCCGACATGCTGGCCTTCCGCGACCGCGACGGTGGCCCGCGCTCCTTCATCGGCTTCGTCACCGACGTCGGCGGCCAGAACTCGCACACCGCGATCGTCGCGCGCTCGCTCGACATCCCGGCGGCGGTGGGCATGAGCCAGGCCTCGCGCCTGATCGAGCAGGACGACTGGGTCATCATCGACGGCGACGCCGGCGTGGTGATCTGCAATCCGAGCCAGCTGGTGCTGGAGCAGTACCGCGCGCGCCAGAACGCCCTGATCAAGGCGCGCAAGCGCCTGCTCAAGCTCAAGAAGACCCCGGCGGTGACCAAGGACGGCACCGCCATCACGCTGCTGGCCAACATCGAGCTGCCGGACGACTGCCCGGCCGCGCTGGAAGCCGGCGCCAACGGCGTGGGCCTGTTCCGTTCCGAATTCCTGTTCATGGGACGCGGCGCGCAAGGCCTGCAGATCCCGGGCGAGGACGAGCAGTTCGAGCAGTACCGCAAGGCGGTGCTGGCGATGAAGGGCCGCCCGGTGACCATCCGCACCCTGGACGTGGGCGCCGACAAGCCGCTCGACCCGACCGAGCACACCGCGCTCAACCCGGCCCTGGGCCTGCGCGCGATCCGCTACTGCCTGGCCGAGCCGCAGCTGTTCCTGACGCAGCTGCGCGCCATCCTCAGGGCCTCGGCTTTCGGACCGGTGCGCATCCTGATCCCGATGCTGGCGCACGCCTTCGAGATCGACCAGACCCTGAACCTGCTCGAGCAGGCCAAGGCGCGCCTGCGCGAAGACAAGCTCAAGTTCGACGAGGGGATCGAGGTCGGCGCCATGATCGAGATCCCGGCCGCCGCGCTGGCGCTGCCGATGTTCGTCAAGCGCATGGACTTCCTCTCGATCGGCACCAACGACCTGATCCAGTACACCCTGGCCATCGACCGGGTCGACTACGAGGTGGCGCACCTGTACAATCCGCTGCACCCGGCGGTGCTGCAGCTGATCGCCAACACCATCGCCACCGGCCACAAGGCCGGGCTGGACGTGGCGGTCTGCGGCGAGATGGCCGGCGACGTCAAGCTCACCCGCCTGCTGCTGGGCATGGGGCTGCGCGAATTCTCGATGCACCCGGCGCAGATCCTCTCGGTGAAGCAGGAAATCCTGAACTGCGACCTGAACGCCATCACCAGCCGCACCCGGCGCATCCTGCGCTCGGTGGAACCGGGCGAGATCGCCGCGGCCGTCGAGCAGCTGCAAGCGCTTTAACGCACTCTCCGCACCACATAAAAACACGCGAAACACCTTCATGGGATCTCTTGGAATAGTCACACCGCAGGCGATGCACTTCCCTGAGCCGCTGCGCCTGCAAAGCGGCGCACAGCTCGGCGACTACACGCTGATGTACGAAACCTACGGCACGCTGAATGCCGACAAGTCGAACGCCGTCCTGATCTGCCACGCGCTCAACGCCTCGCACCACGTGGCCGGCATGTACGCCAACAACCCGAAGAGCGCCGGCTGGTGGGACAACATGGTCGGCCCCGGCAAGCCGGTCGACACCAACCGCTTCTTCGTCATCGGCATCAACAACCTGGGTTCCTGCTTCGGCTCGACCGGCCCGATGCACACCAACCCGGCCACCGGCAAGCCTTACGGCGCCGCCTTCCCGGTGGTGACGGTGGAAGACTGGGTGGCGGCCCAGGCGCGCCTGGCCGACCGGCTCGGCATCGAGCAGTTCGCCGCCGTCATGGGCGGCTCGCTGGGCGGCATGCAGGCCCTGTCCTGGAGCATCCTGTTCCCGGAGCGCCTGCGCCACTGCATCGTGATCGCCTCCACGCCCAAGCTCTCGGCCCAGAACATCGCCTTCAACGACGTCGCGCGCCAGGCCATCCTGACCGACCCGGACTACCGCGGCGGCGACTTCTACGAGCACAACGTGGTGCCGAAGAACGGCCTCAAGGTGGCGCGCATGGTCGGCCACATCACCTACCTGTCGAACGACGACATGGCGGAGAAGTTCGGCCGCAAGCTGCGCAACGCCGCGGAGAGCGACGACTACAAGTTCGACTTCGGCATCGACTTCGAGATCGAATCCTACCTGCGCTACCAGGGCGACAAGTTCTCGGAATACTTCGACGCCAACACCTACCTGCTCATCACCAAGGCGCTCGACTACTTCGACCCGGCGCGCGAGCACGGCGGCGACCTGGCCAAAGCCCTGGCCGGCACCCGCGCCCAGTTCCTGCTCGCGTCCTTCACCACCGACTGGCGCTTCTCGCCCGAGCGCAGCCGCGAGATCGTCGAGGCGCTGGTATCGAACCGGCGCAAGGTCACCTATGCCGAGATCGACGCGCCGCACGGCCACGACGCCTTCCTGCTGGAAGATCCTCGCTACATGAACGTGGTGCGCGCCTACTACGACCGCATCGCCCAGGAATTCGCCGGGGAGGGCGCATGAACTTCAAGGAACTCAACGCCCTGCGTCCCGACCTGGCCTTCATCGCCCACTGGGTGAAGGAAGGCGCCCACGTGCTCGACGTCGGCTGCGGCGACGGCGCCATGCTGCGCTACCTGGAGCTGGACAAGCGCTGCACCGGCTACGGCATCGAGATCGCCGACGACAAGGTCCTGGAAAGCACCAGGCGCGGCATCAACGTGATCCAGCACGACATGGAAGAGGGCCTGGGCCTGTTCGGCGACAATGCCTTCGACACCGTGCTGTGCCTGTCCTCGCTGCAGATGATGCAGCACGTGGAAGCGCTGTTGCGCGATATCGTGCGCGTGGGCCACGAAGCCATCGTCTCCTTCCCGAATTTCGCCCACTGGCCGCATCGCCTGGCCCTGCTCAAGGGCCGCATGCCGGTCTCGCGTGCGCTGCCCTACCAGTGGTACGACACGCCCAACGTGCGCTGCGCCACCATCTATGACTTCCAGGAACTGGCGGAAGAGTGTGGCCTGGAAGTGCTGGAGTGCGTGGCGCTGGCCGAGGGCAAGCCGGTGACGGTGCTGCCCAACCTGCGCGGCAGCCTGGCGGTGTTCCGTCTGCGCAAGAAAGTAAAACCGGTACCGGCGAGCTGAAACAGCTTCTTACACTTTATGTGCGGTGGCGGCTTGTTCGTGCTCAGGCCGTGCGCGATGATGGGCACCGTTGAGCGTGTTGCTCGTCCCGTTTACTTTCTGAGAGGATAGAGCTGCCAAAAACAGCCTATCGATGATGAACATGAAGAAACTAAAACAACTCGTAATGTGCCTGTCGCTGGCGGGCGTCGTTGGCGCCATGCCCGTCGCTCCCGCGGCGGCGCAGGACTCCCGCCAGCAGACCGAGGTCCAGGACGGCATCCGCGTCAAGCCGCTGTCGCGCACCCGGGTCCTGATCCCGGAAGAGCAGCTGAACGAAGCCGCGGCCCAGCAGTACACCACCATGATGGGCGAAGCCCAGCAGAAGGGCGTGCTGCTGCCGGATTCGCATCCGGAAGTGAAGCGCCTGCGCGCCATCGCCCAGCGCATCATTCCGCATGCGCCGCGCTGGAACCAGAACGCCGCCCAGTGGCAGTGGCAGGTCAACCTGATCGACGCCAACCAGGTGAACGCCTTCTGCATGCCGGGCGGCCGGATCGGCTTCTTCACCGGCATCCTGAGCTCGCTCAAGCTGACCGACGACGAAGTGGCGGCCGTCATGGGCCACGAGATCGCGCACGCGCTGCGCGAGCACGGGCGCGAGCGCATGGCCAAGTCGAGCCTGACCGGCATCGGCGCGCGCGTCGGCGGCGCCCTGATCTCGGGCATCTTCGGGATCGACCCCAACATCACCGGCACGGTCGCCAACTACGCCGGCCAGATGCTGGTGCTGAAGTTCTCGCGCGACGAGGAACGCGAAGCCGACCTGGTGGGCCTGGACATCTCGGCGCGCGCGGGCTACGACCCGCGCGCCGGCATCGCCCTGTGGCGCAAGATGGCGGCCCTGGGCAAGCGCACCCCGCTCGAGATCCTGTCGACCCACCCGGGCGGCGAGACCCGCATCGCCGACATCGAGTCGCACATGAACGTGCTGCTGCCGCTGTACGCGCGCACCAAGGGCACCAGCGCGGCCAAGCTGCCGCCTTACCGCACCAACGTGGCCTTGCGCTGAACAGGAATGGGTAATGGGTAGTGGAAGGAAGGGGCGCCAGGCCGAAGCCAATGCCTACGTGCCCCTGCCGGTGCGCGACGGGGTCTCGCCCAGCTATCTGTGGCTGACTGAAACGCGCGCCGGCGGCATGCTGCGCTTCCTGGCGGAGCGCTATCCCGATGTGACGATTGATTCCTGGGCGGCGCGCCTGGCGCGCGGCGAGATCGTCGACGCCAGGGGCGAGCCGCTGCGCGCCGACACCCCGGTGCGCCAGGGCATGCGCATCTGGTATTACCGCGAGCTGGAGCAGCCCGAGACCCCGATTCCCTTCGAGGAGCGGGTGATCCACCTGGACGAGCACCTGCTGGTGGCCGACAAACCCCACTTCCTGCCGACCATCCCGACCGGGCGCTTCCTCAAGGAGACCCTGCTGGTGCGCCTCAAGCGCCGCTACGGCCTGCCGCACCTGGTGCCGATCCACCGCCTGGACCGCGAGACCGCGGGCGTGGTGATCTTCTCGCACAACCCGGACACGCGCGGGGCCTACCAGTCGATGTTCCAGAAGCGCGTGGTGAAGAAGACCTATGAAGCCCTGGCGGGCGTCATCGAGGGCAGGGACTTCCCCTTCACCTACCGCAGCCGCATGCGGGACGGCGCCGAGCAGTTTTTCATCAGCGAAGAGGTGGAAGGCGAGCCGAATTCGGAAACCCTGATCGAACTGATCGAGCGTCGCGGCATTGTTGCGCGCTACCGCCTGCACCCGCACACCGGGCGCAAGCACCAGCTGCGCCTGCACCTGGCCGCGCTCGGCGCGCCCATCCTGAACGACGCCTTCTATCCGGTGGCGCTGCCCTGCAAGGGCGACGACTTCAGCGCGCCGCTGCAGCTGCTGGCGCGCTCGATCAGCTTCCCCGACCCGCTGAGCGGGGAAGAGCGCAGCTTCGCCAGCGGACTCGCGCTCGACTGGCCCTGAGCCTTCCTATTGGCCGAAGCCGGGCTGGACCGAGCCGACGATCGTCACCTGGTCCAGCGGGTTGTCGATGGCCGTGGGCGTGACGCCGCCGTCGGTAGCGGGGCTGCTGGTCACGCTGGAGGCGGTGGATAGGGCAAGGCCGCCCGCGACCACCAGCAGCGGCGCCAGGATGCCTTCGATGGAGACGCCGAGCGCCGTCTTGGCGCCGGCCAGTCCGGCGTCGTCTTCCTGCCAGAACTTCAGCGTATGCGCACCGACCGCCAGGTCTAGGGAAGGCATCCAGCTCCACTTGCCGTCGTAGCCGGCGCGGACATAGCTCTCGACTTCCTGGCCGTCGATCTCGATGTGGATGCGGGCGTTGGCTTCGGCGCCCGTGCCCTGGATGAGCGGCCGGGCGATGCGCGTGATGGCGTCGCCGATGATGCCGCTGTCGCTGCCGGCCGCGATGACCGGCAGGGCCAGGGCGCCGGGCGCGGTCTGGTCGACGTGGAAGCTGCCGTAGCCGGACAGGTAGAGCGCGCCGAAGTCGATATAGGCGTCGGTCAGGACGTTGCCGTGCGCATCCTTCAGCTGCTTGGCCAGTCCGCCGAGGTCGCCGATGCCGAGATAGTTTTCGTCCGCATCGCCCGCCTGAACGGTGTAGCGGAAGCTCAGCTCCTGCCAATCCGCGCTGGCGCCTTCCAGGACGGCGCGGCCGCCGTTGCTCATGGTGACATAGCGTTCCTGGTCGCCGAACAGGGTGACGGATTCGTTGAAGCGGATGGTGAAGCGGACCGAGTCGCCGGTGCCCAGCGTGCCGGCGCTGTAGCCCTGGGCCCAGGCGTCCACGGCCACCGGCGCGGCCGTATCCAGGCCGACCGTGTTGAACGAGAGCCCCTCGCTGCGCAGGGAATTGCCGGCCATGTCGGCGACGTCGTATAGGAACAGCATCACGTTCGCGTTCGTCATCAGGCGATGCTGGTCCGCCGGGATCGTCAGGATCTTGCGGTCGGGAGACAGGTTCAGTTCGCTGATGGGAATATAGGTGGTGACCGGATAGGCTTCGCCCACGCGCGTGTGGACCTCGATGCGCGGCGATTCGTCGTTGAAGTACACGGCTTCGTCGAACTCGATCACCAGCGTGCCCGCGACGTCGAAGTCGGGCGGGAGCTGGTCCGGCGGGGCCGAGGCCGGCGAGACGGTCACGAGCGGACCGGTGCCGTCGACGGTGACCTGCTTGTTCATCACCAGGATCTCGCCGCCGGCCTTGGTGGCCCGGACGACGATGTCGTGGACGCCCTCGGTCCAGTATTCCTCGCCGTCGTACACCCAGTACAGGGCGCCGCCCAGCTGGTGGAACTGGATGTCGGCGTTGCCGATCGGGACGCCGCCGATGCTCAGTTCGAAGTTCTGTTCCGGATCCGCAAAATCGCCGAAGAAGACGCCGCCGACGGAACGCGAATTGGCGTCGCTGATCAGGCCGTCGGTTGGATCCTGGCCGTCGTCGTAGACATACAGGAAGGAGCTGGCCATGTTGACCGCGTAGGCCGGCAGCGGCTCGAAGCCGGCGCCGGCATTGCCGGCTAGGTCGCGCACATTGCCCATGTTGACGCCAAAGACGCCCAGGGCCGGCTCCTCGATCCCATCGGGCAGGCTCAGGGTGACGGTCCAGGTCTTGCCGCCGTCGCTGCTGGCCAGTCCGGACAGGTCGGCATCGCTGGCATAGATGGCGTCCAGCAGGCCGCTTTCGCGTACGGCTTCGGAAAAGCGGAGGGTCGCCACCAGGTCGTGGGCGGCGTCCAGGGTCGAACCATCGAAACTGATCCCCTCGAGCGCCGGGGCGGCCGTGTCCGCGCTGCGGTCGGGCGGCGCGAAGCTGACCGTACCCGGCACCGTGATGCCGGTGTAGGCGAGCAGCGCGGCGTCGAGCAGGACGCCGTCGGCCATGTACACGTGATAGGTGCGGCCGGCGCTCAGGCCGCTGGCTTCCAGGATGACGTGATTGCCCGACAACTGCAGCTGGCTCACCGGGACCGCGAGCGTTTCGGTGGCGCCGACGATGCGGATGGCCTGCTTGCCGGTCATCCGGTCGACCACGGTCTGGACCGCGCCGTCCGTGACGTAGACCACGCCCTGGCCCCGGGCCATCACGGTCGAGAATTCCATGTCGATCTGGAAGCCTGAATCGGTTTCGGTGCCTTTCGAGCTCAGCAGTTTCGCCGCCGACGCGACGCTGCTCAGGCTGGCGGTACGGACGTTGCTGGAGGAGAGGGAAGCGGTGCTCGTGGACGAGGTGGTGGTGGCGTTCATCTGGCTCTGCGCTGAAAGCTTTGGTGACCGGGCAAGGAAAAATGCTAGCCGGAAATTGACAGGCAGATAGTATCAACAAAACAGCATCGTGGATGGCATCAGGGGGTGGATGCCATGCTGTTTGCATCAAAAATGCCACACATCCCCCCGGGGTGGGGGGATTCGGGGGGAGGCCGGAGGAGCTTTAGAGCGCGTAATCGATGATCAGCGGCGCGTGGTCGGAGAAGCGTTCGTCCTTGTAGATCGAGACCGCCTTGGCGCTGGCTGCGATGCCCGGGGTGGCGACATGGTAGTCGATGCGCCAGCCCACGTTCTTGGCCCAGGCCTGGCCGCGGTTGCTCCACCAGGTGTAATCGGCGGCTTCCGGGGCGACCACGCGGTGGACGTCGACCAGGCCCAGCTCGTCGAAAATGCGGGTCATCCAGGCGCGTTCTTCCGGCAGGAAGCCCGAATTCTTCTGGTTGCTCTTCCAGTTCTTGAGGTCGATTTCCTTGTGCGCGATGTTCCAGTCGCCGCAGATGACGACCTCGCGGCCTTCCGCCTTCAATTCCTGCAGGTGTGGCAGGAACACTTCCATGAAGCGGAACTTGGCCAGCTGGCGCTCGGGCGAGGACGAGCCGGACGGGCAGTAGACCGAGATGACGGTCAGGTTGCCGAAGTCGCAGCGGGTATAGCGGCCTTCGGCGTCGAATTCGGCGCAGCCGAAGCCGATGCGCTTGTTGTCGGGGGCCAGGCGGCTGTAGACGCCGGTGCCCGAATAGCCCTTCTTTTCGGCGTAGTGGAAGTGGCCGTGGTAGCCGTGCGGGCGCAGGAATTCCTCGGTCATGTCGGCTTCCTGGGCCTTGAGTTCCTGGACGCAGACGAAGTCGGCCTCCTGGTTGGCGAGCCAGTTGAAGAAGCCTTTCTTGTGGGCGGAGCGGATACCGTTGAGGTTTGCGGAGATAATTCGTGGCATGTAAGGGACGGTGTTGGCTGGGCAGCAGGGGCGGCGATGACGCTGGCCGGGTCCGCGGTTTAAAATACTGCCACTTTTTTCTAGATGGGGTTACTGTGAACAATTTGCGCCAAGAGTTTATCGCTTTTTCGGTCTCGACGGGAGTGCTGCGGTTCGGCGAGTTCACCACGAAGGCGGGACGCCAGTCGCCGTACTTCTTCAACGCCGGCCTGTTCCACGATGGCGCGACCCTGGGCCAGCTGGCGCAGTTCTACGCCCAGACCCTGCTTGACTCGGGCGTCGAGTTCGACATGCTGTTCGGCCCGGCCTACAAGGGCATCACCCTGGCCTCCGCGACCGCGGTGGCGCTGGCCGGCAAAGGCCGCAACACCTCCTACGCCTACAACCGCAAGGAAGCCAAGGACCACGGCGAAGGCGGCACCATCGTCGGCGCCAAGCTTGCCGGCAAGGTCGTGATCGTGGACGACGTGATCTCGGCCGGCACCTCGGTGCGCGAATCGGTTGACATGATCCGTGCCGCGGGCGCCGAGCCGGCTGCGGTGCTGATCGCGCTGGACCGCATGGAACGCTCGGGCAAGGACGGCGCGTTGTCGGAGAACTCCGCGGTGCAGGAAGTCGCGCGCGAATTCGGCATCCCGGTGATCTCCATCGCCAACCTGGACGACCTGTTCGGCTACCTGTCGGGCCAGGCCGCCGATCCGCAGCTGTCCCAATTCAAGGACGCCGTCGCCGCCTACCGCACCCGCTACGGCATCTGACAAATAGGGTCAGAGTCGAATTGCTGGAAATTCCCCAGAATTGCCAAACAAGTCGACTCCGACCCCCATTCCCCGTCACTTTCCCTGCCGACCCCACACTGGGGTCAGAGTCGATTTATTGGGAAATTCCCCAAAGTTGTCAAACAATTCGACTCTGACCCCAATTATCTGGGGCGAGCTGAGCGGCCGTTTTTGTTCCAGCTGAGAATGAAATGGCCTTCGTTTTGAGCTGGATCAAATCTGGCTTTGTCGACATTTCGCGCAGTAGCAGAAAACAATTGGGGTCAGAGTCGAATTGTTGGGCAATTACTCAAAGTTGCCAAAGAATTCGACTCCGACCCCGGTTGTCGAAGGTGGATTGCTGAGTAAACAAATTAGGGTCAGAGTCGAATTGCAGGAAATTCTGGAGAATTTCCCAACAATTCGACTCTGACCCTTTTGTGTTTGACCCTATTTGTGGAGCCTGTGGCTTAGCCGGCGAGTTTTTTCTTCAGCAGCTCGGTGACCTGGGCCGGGTTGGCCTTGCCTTTCGAGGCCTTCATCGTTTGGCCGATCAGGGCGTTGATCGCGGCTTCCTTGCCGGCGCGGTATTGTTCGACCGACTTGGCGTTGGCGGCCAGGACTTCGTCCACGATCGCTTCGAGCGCGCCCGTGTCGGAGATCTGCTTCAGGCCCTTCTGCTCGATCACGATGTCGGCCAGGTGCTCGTCGGTGCTCTTGGCTTCCCACATCGCGGCGAACACTTCCTTCGCGGCCTTGTTCGAGATGGTGCCGTCGGCGATGCGCTTGAGCAGCAGCGCCAGCTGCGAGGCTTCGACCGGCGAATGCGCGATCTCCACGCCTTCGCGGTTCAGGGTCGAGGACACGTCGCCCATCAGCCAGTTCGCGGCCGCCTTGGCGTTTTCCTTGCCGGCCTTGGCGACCACGGCTTCGAAATAGGTCGCCATCGCCTGCGAGGAGGTCAGCACCAGGCTGTCGTACTCCGGCAGGCCGTAGTCGCCGGTGAAGCGCGCGCGCATCGCGCCCGGCAGTTCCGGCATGTCGTTCTTCACGCGGTCGATCCACTCCTGCGAAATCACCAGCGGCGGCAGGTCCGGGTCCGGGAAGTAGCGGTAGTCCTGCGCGTCTTCCTTGGTGCGCATCGAGCGGGTTTCCTTGCGGTCCGGGTCCCACAGGCGGGTCGCCTGGATCACCTTGCCGCCGTCTTCGATCAGCTCGATCTGGCGCCGCACTTCGTAGTGGATCGCTTCTTCCATGAAACGGAAGGAGTTCAGGTTCTTGATCTCGCAGCGGGTGCCGAATTCCTTCTGGCCGACCGGGCGCACCGAGACGTTGACGTCGCAGCGGAACGAACCTTCCTGCATGTTGCCGTCGCAGACGCCCAGCCACACCACCAGCGAGTGCAGCGCCTTGGCATAGGCCACGGCTTCGGCGGCGCTACGCATCTCCGGCTCGGACACGATCTCGAGCAGCGGCGTGCCGGCGCGGTTCAGGTCGATGCCGCTCATGCCGGCATAGTCCTCGTGCAGCGACTTGCCCGCGTCTTCCTCGAGGTGGGCGCGAGTCAGGTTGACGGTCTTGGTCTCCAGCTTGCCGTCCTTCTCGTAGGCGAAGCTGACCGTGCCGCCCTGGACCACCGGATCCTCGAACTGGCTGATCTGGTAGCCCTTCGGCAGGTCGGGGTAGAAGTAGTTCTTGCGTGCGAAGACCGAGTGCGGCGCGATCTTCGCGCCCACGGCCAGGCCGAAGCGGATCGCGCGCTCGACGGCGCCGCGGTTCAGCACCGGCAGCACGCCAGGCAGCGCCAGGTCGACCGGGCTGGCCTGGGTGTTCGGCTCGGCGCCGAACTTGATCGAGCTGCCGCTGAAGATTTTCGAGTTGGTCGTGAGCTGCACGTGGTTCTCAAGACCGATGACGACTTCCCATTGCATAGTTGTTCTCTCTTTCCTGTCCTCAGACGCCTTCCGGCGCGCGCTGGTGCCAGTCGGTCGCTTGCTGGTACATGTGCGCGATGTTCAGCAGCTTGGCTTCGCCGAAGTAGTTGCCGATGATTTGCAGGCCGACCGGGCGCTTGCCGCCGGCGCCGCCGAAGCCGCAGGGGATCGACATGCCCGGCAAACCGGCCAGGCTGGTCGACAGGGTGTAGATGTCGGCCAGGTAGTTCGCCACCGGGTCGTTCGCCTTCGAGCCCAGGTCCCAGGCCACGGTCGGGGCCACCGGGCCCATGATCACGTCGCACTGGTCGCGGAACACGGACTGGAAGTCGTCGGCGATCAGGCGGCGGATCTTCTGCGCCTGCACGTAGTAGGCGTCGTAGTAGCCATGGCACAGCACATAGGTGCCGACCATGATGCGGCGCTGCACCTCGCGGCCGAAACCTTCGGCGCGGGTTTTGCGGTACATGTCCTGCAGATCCTTGTAGTCCGCGGCGCGGTGGCCGTAGCGCACGCCGTCGAAGCGCGACAGGTTGGACGAGGCTTCCGCCGGGGCGATGATGTAGTAGGTCGGGATCGACAGCGCCGTCTTCGGCAGCGAGATCTCGACCAGGGTGGCGCCCAGCTTGACGAATTCATCCAGCGCCGCGCGCACCGCCTGCTCGACATCCGCGGCCAGGCCTTCGCCGAAGTATTCCTTCGGCACGCCGATCCGCAGGCCGTTCAGGGGCTTGTTCAGGTCGCGGGTATAGTCCTCGCCGATATTGCCCTGGTCCGGGGTCAGGCTGGTCGAATCGCGCTCGTCGAAGCCGCTCATCTCGTTCAGCAGCAGGGCGCAGTCCTCGGCGGTCTGGGCGATCGGGCCGCCCTGGTCCAGCGAGGAGGCGAAGGCGATCATGCCGAAGCGCGACACGCGGCCGTAGGTCGGCTTGATGCCGGTGACGCCGCAGAAGGCGGCCGGCTGGCGGATCGAGCCGCCGGTGTCGGTGGCGGTGGCGGCCGGCGCCAGGCGCGCGGCGATGGCCGCGGCCGAGCCGCCCGAGGAACCGCCCGGCACGGCCAGCGCATCCCAGGGGTTCTTCACCGCGCCATAGGCCGAGTTCTCGTTGGCCGAGCCCATCGCGAATTCGTCCAGGTTGACCTTGCCCAGCGTGACCATGCCGGCCGCCTTGAAGCGGTCCACCACGGTGGCGTCGAAGGGGCTGACATAGCCTTCCAGGATCTTCGAGCCGGCGGTGGTGCGCCAGCCCTGGGTGACGAAGATATCCTTGTGCGCGATCGGCACGCCGGTCAGCGGGCCGGCGGTGCCTTGCGCGAGGCGCGCGTCGGCGGCGGCCGCCTGCGCCAGCGTCAGTTCCGGGTCCACGTGCAGGAAGGCGTTATGGCCGCTGGCCTCGATGCGGCCCAGGTAGTGGCGCGCCAGTTCGGTGCTTGAGACCTGCTTGCTGTGCAGGGCTGCGGACAGCTCTTTGATGGTCTTGGTGTGCATGTGCGTGTCGATTCGTAAAAGCGGTTTACTCGATGACCTTCGGCACCAGGTACAGGCCGTCCTGGGCCTTCGGCGCCGGCGCCTGGTAGTCTTCGCGGCGGTTGGCCTCGGTGACCACGTCGTCGCGCAGGCGCAGCGGCAGCGCCAGGATGGCGGCCAGCGGCTGTGCCAACGGCGCAACGCCGCTGGTGTCGACCGCCTGCATCTGCTCGGCCAGCGCGAAAATACCGTTCAGCTCGCCCAGCATGGTCTCGGCATGGGCCTCGTCCATATCGAGCTGGGCCAGGTTGGCGATGCGTTTTACGTCTGAAAGGGTCAGGGACATGATGTCGGGCGCGGCGCGAAAGCGCGCGCAAAATGTGGTTGAGCGAATAATGAATGTTGGCAACTTACCAGCCAACGGCATGCTACGGCCGATAAAAGCTTGGAAACAGCGCCGATCTCGCACTCGAATTAGGGGGTAAAAGCCCTTGTATTCGGCATGTAAACATCAAATTATAAGGTAGAATGGCGGGCTAATGCGTTGTCGTGCCGAAAGCTGCCGCAGCGTATGACAAGACCGCGAGGCCCAGTGAAACCTAAGAGGGCGGGCGCGGCAAGGACATCCCGATCAATGTTTAGGCGCACATTGATGCGCATCAGGACACTCATGTTTGGTTTTTTACGCAGCTACTTCTCGAACGACCTGGCGATTGACCTCGGCACCGCCAATACGCTGATCTACGTCCGCGGCCTGGGCATCGTCCTGGACGAACCGTCCGTCGTGGCGATTCGCCAGGAAGGCGGCCCCAACGGCAAGAAGACGATCCAGGCGGTCGGCAAGGAAGCGAAACAGATGCTGGGCAAGGTGCCGGGCAATATCGAAGCCATCCGCCCGATGAAAGACGGCGTGATCGCCGACTTCACCGTCACCGAGCAGATGCTCAAGCAGTTCATCCGCATGGTCCACGACTCCAAGTTCTTCCGCCCGTCGCCGCGCATCATCATCTGCGTGCCTTGCGGTTCGACCCAGGTCGAGCGCCGTGCGATCCGCGAATCGGCGCTTGGCGCCGGCGCTTCGCAGGTCTACCTGATCGAAGAGCCGATGGCGGCCGCGATCGGCGCCGGCCTGCCGGTGTCGGATGCGACCGGCTCGATGGTGGTCGACATCGGCGGCGGCACCACCGAGGTGGGCATCATCTCGCTGGGCGGCATGGTCTACAAGGGTTCGGTGCGCGTGGGCGGCGACAAGTTCGACGAAGCCATCGTCAACTACATCCGCCGCAACTACGGCATGCTGATCGGCGAGCAGACCGCCGAGGCGATCAAGAAGGCCATCGGTTCGGCCTTCCCGGGTTCCGAAGTCAAGGAGATGGAAGTCAAGGGCCGCAACCTGTCCGAAGGCATCCCGCGCTCCTTCACCATCTCGTCCAACGAGATCCTGGAAGCCCTGACCGACCCGCTGAACCAGATCGTGTCGGCCGTGAAGAACGCGCTGGAACAGGCGCCGCCGGAACTGGGCGCCGACATCGCCGAGAAGGGCATGATGCTGACCGGCGGCGGCGCGCTGCTGCGCGACCTCGACCGCCTGCTGATGGAAGAGACCGGCCTGCCGGTGCTGGCGGCCGAAGATCCGCTGACCTGCGTGGTGCGCGGTTCGGGCATGGCCCTCGAGCGCATGGACAAGCTGGGCTCGATCTTCTCGTACGAATAAGACAGGTGTCAGGCCAGGGCGGGCAGGGCGTGCGGTTACACCGTGCGCATCCTGCCCGCCTTGACATTCGTAGGCCGCATTTCCTTTACTAAGCGTCATGCAATACAGTCCTCCGCCGCTCTTCAAACAAGGCGCCCCGGCGCGCGTCAAGGTGATCGTGTTCGCGCTCATCTCGCTCGTGCTGCTGGTGGTCGACGCCCGCATGAACCTGCTCTCCGGGGTGCGCCAGGTCGCGGCCACCGTCCTCTATCCGGTGCAGATGGCGGCCCTGATGCCGCGCGAGGCGCTGGGCTCCATGGGCGGCTATTTCTCCTCGCTGTCTTCGCTGCAGAAGGAAGTGCGCGAGCTGAAGAACCAGCAGCTGCTGCAGGCGCGCCAGCTCCAGCAGGCCCAGTTCCAGACCGCCGAGAACGCCCACCTGCGCCGCCTGATGGAAGCGCGCGAGCAGCTGCCGGTCAAGACCCTGATGAGCGAAGTCCTGTACGACGCGCGCGATCCCTCGACCCGCCGCATCGTGCTCGACCGCGGCGCGCGCGCCGGCGTGGTGCTGGGCCTGCCGATCGTCGACCATGCCGGCGTGATCGGCCAGGTCACCCGCGTCTTCCCCTTTACTTCCGAAGTCACGCTCCTGACCGACAAGGAACAGGCGATTCCGGTGCAGGTATTGCGCTCGGGCCTGCGCAGCATCGCCTACGGCCGCGGCCAGTCCGGCCTGCTCGACCTGCGCTTCGTGGCCCAGGACGCCGACATCCAGGTCGGCGACGTGCTGGTCACCTCGGGCCTCGACGGGATGTACCCGGCCGGCCTGGCGGTGGCGCGCGTGATCCAGGTCGAGAAGGCCGCTGGCTCCTTCGGCCGCGTGGTCGCCCAGCCGCTGGGCGGCATCGACCGCAACCGCCAGGTGCTGGTGATCATGTCGCAGATGCCGCTGCCGCCGCGCCCGGCGCCGGAAACCGCCAAGGCGGGTGGACGCAAGCTGCCCAAGATGGAACCGGTACCGCTGCCGCCGCTGCCGGCTTCGCCGCTGCCGCCGCAGGCGCCCCCCGGCGCCCAGGCCCAGACGCAAACCGCGCCGGTGAGCGGCGCGGTCACGGGCGGCGCTCCCGCCCAGCCCGCGCCGGCAACGACCGCGTCTCCCGCCACCCGTCCGGCA
>NZ_JAGPWD010000045.1 GCF_018119395.1 Massilia sp. ZL223 | reverse complement strand
TTTCCCCCGGCCCCACCCTTGGGGCCGGGGGGGGGGGGCCCCCGGCCGGCCACGCTTTTGTTGAAAGGATTCCCATGCTCCTGCATATCCCGAACGTGCTCACCCAGGACGAACTGCGCGGCATCCGCGCCAGGCTGGATCGCAGCGACTGGCAGGACGGCCGTGCCACCGTGGGTGCGCAGGGTGGCCAGGTCAAGCGCAACCGGCAGCTGCCGGAAGCCTCGCCGGAGGCGCGCGAGCTGTCCGCCATCGTGCAGGCGGCGCTGGCGCGCAACGCCATGTTCTTCGCCGCCGTCCTGCCGGTGCGTTCGATGCCGCCGCTGTTCAACCGCTATGGCGTGGGCGAGCACTATGGGAACCATGTCGACGGCGCGGTGCGCGTGGTGCCGGGCGCAAGCGGCATGCTGCGCACCGACGTCTCCGGCACCCTGTTCCTGTCGGCACCGGAAGAATACGAGGGCGGGGAACTCGTGGTGCAGGACACCTACGGCGAACACGAGGTCAAGCTCGACGCGGGCGACCTGATCGTCTATCCCTCGACCAGCGTGCACCGGGTGGAACCCGTCACGCAGGGCGAGCGCATCTGCAGCTTTTTCTGGACCCAGAGCATGATCCGCGACGACACCCGGCGCAGCATGCTGTACGAGCTGGACCGCACCATCGAATCCCTGCGCGCCCGCCTGGGCGATTGCCAGGAGACGGTGGCGCTGACGGCCCACTATCACAACCTGCTGCGCCAGTGGGCCGAGACCTGAGCTCGGCGGTTCAGGCGCCGAAACCGCCATCGACTGCCAGATCCGCGCCGGTCACGAAGGCGGATTCGGGGCCGGCCAGGTAGGCCACCATCGAGGCGATTTCTTCCGGGCGTCCGTGGCGCGGCAGGGCCATCAAACCGTGCAGCGAGGCGCCGAAATCCGTGTTCTCCGGGTTCATGTCGGTGTCCACCGGCCCCGGCAGGACGTTGTTGATAGTGATGCCGCGCGGACCCAGGTCGCGCGCCAGTCCCTTGACGAGTCCGCTCAGCGCGGACTTGCTCATCGCGTACACGGCAGCGCCGGCGAAGGGCACGCGGAATGCGTTGACGCTGCCGATGTTGACGATGCGTCCGCCTTCGCCCATGTGCCGCAGCGCGGCCTTGAGGCCGACGAACACCGCGCGCACGTTGACGGCGATCGTGTTGTCGAAGTTCTCGAGTGCGAACTCGTCCACCGGGCCCAGGTGCAGCACGCCCGCATTGTTGACCAGGATGTTGATGCGGCCGAAGCGGTCCGCCGCCTGGTCGATGGCTTCCTGGAGTGCGGCCGGGTCGCCGGCGTCGCTGCGGATGGCGAGCGCGCGGCCGCCGCCGGCTTCGATCTCGCTCACCAGGGCTTGCGCCGCGTCGGCCGAGCTCTGGTAGGTGAGGGCGACGGTGGCGCCCTCGAGCGCCAGGCGGCGCACGATGGCGGCGCCGATGCCGCGCGAACCGCCGGTGACGAAGGCGACTTTGTTCTGAAGGTTTTGCATGATGTTCTCCTGGTGGGATGGTTGGTGAACATCAGTATTGCCCTGACCGGGAGTTGAAACTAGCCGGGCGATTGTCGAAATACTTTCAACTCCAGGTATAAAATGGAGGCATGCTCGAATCGATCAGCCACTTGGTTTCCTTCATCTACAGCGCCGAGGAGCGCGGCTTTTCCGCCGCCGCCCGCCGGCTCGGCATGACGCCGGCCGCAGTCAGCAAAAACGTCGCCGCGCTCGAGCGCCAGCTTGGCGTGCGCCTGTTCCAGCGCACCACGCGCCAGCTGCGCCTGACCGAGGAGGGCGAGCAGTTCCTGCGTGAAGTGGCGGAACCGTGGCGCCAGATCGAAGGAGCGGTGCTGGCCGCGCGGGAGGCAGCGGCCCATCCTGCGGGCACGCTCAAGGTGAGCATGGCGCCGGCCGTCGGCCGCACCTATTTCGTGCCGATGCTGGAAGCTTTCCGCGAGCGCTATCCGGCGATCGTGCCCGACCTGTATCTGGAGAACCGCCAGGTCGACCTGGTGGGCGAAGGTTTCGACGTGGCCATCGGCGGCGGGATCGAGCTGAGCGAAGGCGTAATCGCGCGCGAGCTGACCCAGGTGCCGATCATCGTGACCGCAGCGCCGGCTTATCTCGCCCGGCGCGGCACGCCGCACACGCCGCACGAGCTGGCGGCCCACGACGGGATCGCGCGGCGCGCCATCCGCACCGGCAGGCTGTACAGCTGGACCCTGCGCACCGAGGCGGGCGACGAACAAGTGCCCGTAGAGTTCCGCGCGGCGGCGGTCTGCGACGATCCTGAAGCGATGGCGGCCGCCGCCGCTGCGGGCATGGGCGTGGCGCTGCTGCCGGCGCCGCACGCGCTGCCCTTCCTGCGCAGCGGCGAGTTGGTGCACCTGATGCCGGACTGGCACGCACAAGCGCGTCCATTGTGCATCTACTACTCGAGCCGGCGGCTGCTGCCCGCGAAGACGCGGGCATTCGTGGAGTTCGTGGTGGAGCGTTTCCGCGCGCAGGGCTTGGCGGAGCAGTTCAGGGCGCCAGCCCAGCCTCTTCGCTAGGGACGCCTACCTCTACGGAAACGGTCGATCCGACCCATCCCATGTTGCCGCGCGAAACAAGAAGCAATTGATCGCCTGCCCCCGACGCGGCGGCGACCAGCGCGCCGCGTTCATCCCAGAACGCGCTGCGCCCGGCCGAGGTCCAGCCTCCAGTCGGCCCGCCGTGGTTCGCCAGCAGCACCGCCATGCGATGCTGTTCCGCGTAGCCGCGCAGGATCGTGCTGTCGGTCGGATAGCCTCCCTCGCCGATCAGGACGCTCGCCGCATACACTTGCGCGCCCGCGGCGGCGGCCGCTTCCGCGTGCGACGGCTGGCCGAAGTCCGCGCAGATCGACAGGGCGGTCGGGATGCCGCTCACCTCGAGCATGGGCCCGCCGTCGCCGGGGCTGAAATACATCTCTTCGCCGGTGTGCAGGTGCTGCTTGACATGCACCGTCATGTTGCCGTCGGCATGCAGGATGAAGGCGGCGACGAGCGGCTTGTCATGGGCGGCGGAGCGCAGCGGCAGCCCGACCACGGTCGTCATCGCGGCGTCCTGCGCCAGGCTGCGCAAGGGCTCCAGGAGCGCCGTGTCCTCCTGCTGGGCGAGCGCGTCGGCCAGGGCGGGCTCGTAGCCGGTCAGCGACAGCTCGGGGAAGACGAGGAAGCGTACGCCATGCCGGCGTGCGGCGTGCATGAAGACGAGATGGCGCTGGATATTCTCGGCAAGGTCGCCGGCGCGCACACTGCATTGCGCGGCGGCGAAAACGGGCTTGGTCATCGTAGGCATGTATGGTCTGGGAAAGGCTAGATACAGGCTGTCATGCAGCCGTGCGTTCAGCAATGCATGATTTTACGCTGGAGCCCTTGTCACCGGATGAGTTGAATGCGAGGATGAGCCCGACAGGACTCGCACCAGACATCGGCATTGAGGTACGCTGCGCATCGCTATCCCCAAGTCTGGGGTGCGGGCGCAAGACAAGCGAGGAGCTGATCATGTCGAAATGGACCACTATCCGCCTGGCATTGATTGCTGCGACGCTCGTTGCATCGGCGTTTCCTTCCACCCCACCGGAGCAGACCGAAGACATGCCGGTTCTGTTCCTGATCGCGGTGTTCGTCTTCGGGATAGTGGCCCTGCTCGGCGTGGTTGGCTTTCAGCGATTCAACCCGTTGTCGGCAACAACCTGGCGCTATCCCGACTGGTCGATCAACCCGTTTCTCCTGCGGGAGCCGCTGCAATTCTTCCACTTCGGCGGCTACTTCATGCTTGCCTCAGGTCTCGGTACGGTGATCAGCCGGATGGTCTTCGGGCCGGCATTGTCCGTCAGCGACTGCTTACCGCTGGCTTTCGGTCTCGGAATCCTGTGTGGGGTGCGGGCCTGCACCATCGCCTATCACGACAAGATGGTATCGGACGTCCCTGAAGCGCGGGGGACTCGGCGCTAAGTAGCTGCGGCTTCTCCACACTGCCATGCGAAGCGTGAGCGCTTCATGGCCCGGTCCTTGGAGGAAGGTGGACTTGGTGTATCTCAGGCGAACGCGCCGTCGTAGGCGACCACGCCTTGCGGCGCCGGACCAGCGAACGGCAGGGCCATGAAGTACTCCGGCGGCGGCCCCGGGTAGCGCAAGCCCGCATCCTGCGCGAAGCCGAAGCGGCAGTAATACGCCGGCTCGCCCAGCACCACGCAGCCGCGCGCGCCCTTGCGGCGCAAGACCGACAATCCGGCCTCGACCAGGGCCGCGCCGACGCCCTGGCCTTGCGCCTGCGGCAGCACCGCGAGCGGCCCCAGCCCATACCAGTCTTCGTCGCGCCCATCGATAGTCACCTTGGAGAAGGCGACATGCCCGACCAGCCGGCCATCGGGCAGCAGGGCGGCCAGCGACACGGCCAGGCGGCCGCCGGCGCGCAGGCGCTCGACGATCTGGTGTTCGGTGTGATTGCTGTGCTGGTTGCCGGCGAAGGCGGCGTAGAGCAGGGCGGCGATCGATGCCGCATCGGCGGGCCGTTCGGGACGGATGTGCAGGTCGATCATGGCAGGAAAAATGAAGCGCCCCCGGTTCCCGGGGGCGCCTGCATTGTCAATGGAAGTGCTCGGTGCCGGTCGGCGCGTCTTCCGGCATTTCGGCGTGGACCAGCTCACCGGTCGGATCGGCGAACAGCGGCGCGCCGCAGTCGTCGCAGTACTCGGCGACATAGCGCTCGTTGATCCGCTTGATGTGGGCGATGCCCGCATCGTTCAGGTGGGCGACGATCTCGTTGATCGGGGTCAGCGGCGTCGGGCCGGCCGCGAGCGGGCCTTCCATCGGCGTGCCGTTCTCGTCTTCCTGGCCGTACAGCGGCCAGACGATGCCGTACACCACGTCCGGGCTCTGGCGCATGGTGAAGGAGACGCGGTACTCGTCGATCTGGATGTCCGAGGCTTCTTCGCCGAAGCCGGCGATCACGGCGCGCAGGTCCGAGGCTTCCACGCCCAGCGTGTTGGTCAGGTAATGCACGGCGGCGCGGATCGAGATCGGACGGATCAGCTTGTCGGCTTCGCGGCAGGCCACGTAATACGCTTCCGGCAGCAGCAGCTCGATGCCGCAGCCCGGCAGCAGGCGCGCGACATTGGCCGTGGCCTGGGCGCGCCACTGCTCAAGCGCGCGGTTGCGCTCTTCGGCGAAGTGGGTGTGGTGCTGCGGCTCCTGCCAGCGGAACAGCGGCGCGCCCTGCGGCGCGACGACGGCCACCAGCAGGTAGCGGGTGTCGGCCAGGAAGGGCGCGGTCTCGGCTTCGCGCGCGGCGGGCTTGATGGTGCCGCCCTTGTGCGCGGCCGCGGCCAGCTTGTGGGTCAGCGCATAGGTCTCGGCGTGGGTGCGCGGCAGCTGGTCGATCGAATATAGGGTGGGAGCAATGGCCAGGCGCGTGCCTTCGGCCAGCAGGTGGCCCGAGAAGTGCGCGGACAGCGTGTTCAGCAGTTCGCTCGGGATGTTCCCGGTCGCGATAGAGAAGCGGGTCCAGGCCAGGATCGGCGCTGCGACCAGCAGGGCCTGCCAGGTCACGTCGCCGCCGTCCTGCTGCTCGACCATCGAGGCCGACTCGCTGACGGCTTCGACGGTATCCATCAGGACGTCGTAGGCGCCAAGGTCGTCCTTGAACAGGACGTTCAGGGCCAGGTCGATGCTCTCCTGGTGGTTGGTCTTGAGCAGTTTCTGCAGTTGCGTGTCCAGTTGGCGTTCCCAGGCCCGTTCCTCGACGCGGCTCGCAGCCTGCATGATGGCTTGCGAGATGCTGACGAGGCGCTGGCTTTCTGCGGATAGTTTAGGAGATGAATCTTTGGATGGACGACGCATGGCGCTAAGGGGTCTCTTGTCAATGAAGTGTGGATCGAAAGTCCATGGGGGTCATCATAAACCCTTACCCCCGGTATTGTAGTTGATTCGGCCACATGTCATGAACACGCAGGCAACATCCATTGTCCGACGCGGTCGTGGAGAGGGACGCTTGCCAACCTCGCCATATTAAACGATAATGGGAATCGTTCTCATTTATTATGCGGTTTGGCTGGCGGATGCGTTCTGCTTCATGAGCAGGAAGGGCCTCGCGCCAAAGTGCCGGTCGAGTACCACCCCCGCCGGGCAACCGGATTCGCCCTGCCGGCAGGATCGGCAGGGCTTTTTTATTGGCGGCCGCAAGCGCCGTGTCCAAGACAAAAAGGCCGGAACCTTCTCAGGTTCCGGCCCTTTTCACTTCAGCAGTCCAGCTTAAGCAGCCAGCAGCTGACGCAGCACGAACGGCAGGATGCCGCCATGCTTGTAGTAGTCGACTTCGATCGGGGTATCGATACGCAGCAGCACTTTGACTTCCTGCGATTCGCCGTTCTCACGGTGGATCACCAGGGTCGCCAGCTGTTGCGGCTTGATCTCGCCTTCGAGGCCCTTCAGGTCGTAGGTTTCCTTGCCGGTGATGCCCAGGCTTTCAACGCTGTCGTTGCCGATGAACTGCAGCGGCAGCACGCCCATGCCCACCAGGTTCGAGCGGTGGATACGCTCGAACGAACGGCAGATCACGGCCTTCACGCCCAGCAGCTGGGTGCCCTTGGCCGCCCAGTCGCGCGACGAACCGGTGCCGTACTCTTCGCCGCCGAAGATCATGGTCGGGGTGCCCTCCGCCACGTACTTCATTGCCGCGTCGTAGATCGACAGCTGCTCGCCCGACGGCTGGTGGATGGTGATGCCACCCTCGACCGCCGAACCGTCCGCCTTCGGCGGGATCATCTTGTTCTTGATACGCACGTTGGCGAAGGTGCCGCGCATCATGATCTCGTGGTTGCCGCGGCGCGAGCCGTAGGAGTTGAAGTCGGCCTTCAGGACGCCGTGATCCTTCAGCCACTTGCCTGCCGGACCGTCTTCCTTGATCGAACCCGCCGGCGAGATGTGGTCGGTGGTGATCGAGTCGCCGAACACGCCCAGCGCGCGGGCGCCGGTGATGCCGCTGGCGGCTGCCTTCGGGGTCATCTCGAAGTCGCTGAAGAACGGCGGCTCGGCGATGTAGGTCGACTCAGGCCAGTTGTACACCTGGCCTTCGGTCGACGACACGCGCTCCCACAGTTCGCCCGGGTTGCCCTTGACGTCGGCGTAGTTCTTGCGATAGACCTCCGAGTTCATCGCCAGGCGCATCAGCTCGCCCACTTCCTGCGACGACGGCCAGATGTCGCCCAGGTAGACGTCGACACCGTTGGTGTCCTTGCCGACCGGCTCCGACATCAGGTCGCGGGTCATGTTGCCGGCGATCGCGTAAGCGACGACCAGCGGCGGCGAGGCCAGGAAGTTCGAACGGATGTTCGGGTGGATACGTGCTTCGAAGTTACGGTTGCCCGACAGGACGGCCGAGGCGACGATGTCGTTCTCGACGATCGCGGCGTTCAGTTCCGGGGTCAGGTCGCCGGCGTTGCCGATGCAGGTGGTGCAGCCGTAGGCGGTCACGCCGAAGCCCAGCTTTTCCAGGTAAGGCAGCAGGCCGGCGGCGGTCAGGTACTCGGTGACCACGCGCGATCCCGGGGCCAGCGAGGACTTGATGTGCGGAGCGACGGTCAGGCCGCGCTCGACCGCCTTCTTGGCCAGCAGGCCGGCAGCCAGCAGCACGCTCGGGTTCGAGGTGTTGGTGCACGAGGTGATCGCGGCGATCAGGACGTCGCCGTTCTTCACGCGCACGCCGTTGGTGGTCTCGTAGACCTTCGACAGGTCTTCCGGCGACTTGTTGAAGCCGTTCTGGGTGGTCGGCTTGCTGAACAGGTCGGTGAAGGTGTTCTTCACGTGACCCAGTTCGATACGGTCTTGCGGACGCTTCGGGCCGGCCAGCGACGGAGTCACGGTCGACAGGTCCAGTTCCAGCACGCGGGTGTAGTCGATCTCGCCTTCCTGCGGGATGCCGAACATGCCCTGGGCCTTGTAGTAGTTCTCGAAGGCAGCCAGTTCTTCTTCGGTACGGCCGGTGCCGCGGAAGTAGTCGACGGTCGCTTCGTCCACCGGGAAGAAGCCCATGGTCGCGCCGTATTCCGGGGCCATGTTGGCGATGGTGGCGCGGTCGGTGGTCGACAGCGAGCGGGTGCCTTCGCCGAAGAACTCGACGAACTTGCCCACGACTTTTTCACGGCGCAGCATTTCGGTGACGGTCAGCACCAGGTCGGTCGCGGTGCAGCCTTCGCGCAGCTTGCCCTTCAGGTTGACGCCGATCACGTCCGGGGTCAGGAAGTAGACCGGCTGGCCCAGCATGCCGGCTTCCGCCTCGATGCCGCCCACGCCCCAGCCCACGACGCCGACGCCGTTGATCATGGTGGTGTGCGAGTCGGTGCCGACCAGGGTGTCCGGGTAGAACACCTGGCCCTGCTTCATGACGCCGCGCGCCAGGTATTCCAGGTTGACCTGGTGGACGATGCCGAAGCCCGGCGGCACGACGCCGAAGGTGTCGAATGCCTGCATGCCCCACTTCATGAACTGGTAGCGCTCGTTGTTGCGCTGGAATTCCAGTTTCATGTTCAGGTCGAGCGCGCCCGGCTCGCGGAAGTGGTCGATGGTGACCGAGTGGTCGACCACCAGGTCGACCGGCACCAGCGGCTCGATCTTCTTCGGATCGGCGCCGGTCTTGGCGGCGACGTTGCGCATCGCGGCCAGGTCGGCCAGCAGCGGCACGCCGGTGAAGTCCTGCAGCACGACGCGGGCGACGACGAACGGGATCTCGTCGGTACGCTCGGCGGTCGCGCCCCAGTTGGCGAGCTGCTTCACGTGTTCTTCGGTGACCTTCTTGCCGTCGCAGTTACGCAGCACGGACTCGAGGACGATACGGATCGACACCGGCAGGCGCGACAGGTTCACACCGAGGCTTTCGGCCAGGGCCGGCAGCGAGTAGAACTGACCGGTCTGGCTTGCGCCGATCGGGAATTCCTTCAGTGTGTTCAGAGTGTTGCGAGACATAATCTCTCCTTCAGTGGGGATTTTGTTATTTCACTATCAATAACATCAGGCAATGCGCGGCGATGCTGGCCGCGAATCAGCTTTTCTTTTCCTCGGGCGACGAAGCCACGATGGGCGCCGCCTGTTGGGGGGTCTTGCACTCGTTGGCCAGCTGGCGGTTCAGGCGGGAATCCAGCAGGATGCCCTTGGCCGGAATGCCAATCCAGATCAAGCCCCAAAAGGGGTTTTCGAAGCGCTGCGCGCCGGTCGTCGTGCCCACCCGCGCCAGGCGGTGCAGGCGCTTCTTCCAGCGCAGGGCGATGTGGGCATCGTCTTTTTCGTTGGTGTAGATCGTGACCTTGTTGTTAAGTTCACAAGCGTATTCGGTGACGATCGTATCGGTGATGTCCGGCTCGGCCTGCTCCGGATTGCTCGGATCGACGGTGGGCTCGGCGGATGCCGCGGCGGCCGCGGCCGCGCCGGCGGCGCCGGCCTTGGCTTTCTTCGCTTTGGACTTGGATTTCTTGGCCTGCGCTTTCAGGACGGCTTCCGCCTTCGGGTGCTTGTCGGCGGGGGCGGCGGTGGCCGGCGCGCATACGCCGGCGGCCGCGAACGCGAAAGCGCCGGCGGCAAGGAGTTTGGACAGTTGGGTGGACATCAGGAGGCTTCCGTGTGGTTGACGATGGCCGCCGCGGCTTCGGGCAGCGCAAGGCCAGCCAGCTTAGCGCGCTGCAACACCGTCCAATAATAGCGATAGCTCGCGCGGTCGTGCAAGCGGCCATGGTGGGCGATCGGTCCCCAGCCGGCCGCCATGGCCTCGCTCAGGATGTTGGTCGCCTCGTTCACTTCCGACAGGCGCGGCGTGAAGGCCTTCAGGATCGCCTTGATCTGGTCGGGGTGGATGCTCCACATGCGGGTGAAGCCGAACTCGGCGGCCGCGCGCTGGGCGTCGTTGGCGACGATCGCGCTGTCCTTGATGTCGGTGGTCACGTTGTGCGACGGGACCTTGCCGTGCGCGTGGCAGGCGGCGACCATCTCGAGCTTGGCGCGCACCACCAGCGGGTGGGTGAACTGGCCCGGAGTGCGCATGGCGCCGGCGGGAATCGCGCCGTAGTGGGCGGACACGAAATCCATGATGCCGAAGGACAGCGATTCGACCTGGGGCAGGGCGGCGATGTCGTAGGCCTCGCGCAGGGCGCCGTGGGTCTCGATCAGCACGTGCACCGGCAGGTCGCTGCGGCCGCTCGGCGCGGCGTGCTGGTTGATCAGGTCGATGGCGCGCGCCACTTCCATGGCGCTGCTCACCTTGGGCAGCATCACGAAGGCCAGGCGCGGCGCGGCGGCGCCCACGATGGTGGCGACGTCGTGCTCGAAATGGGGGCTGCCCGGCTCGTGCACGCGCGCGCCGATGCGGTTGAAGCGGTTGTCTTCGCTATTCAGCAGGGACGCCACCAGGGCGGCATGCCCGGCTTCGCTGCCGGCGGCGGCGCCGTCCTCGCAGTCGAAGGTGATGTCGAAGACGGGCCCAAGCTCTTGTTGCAGGGCCATCGATTTGCGCATCAGCTTCTCCGAGCCGGCGTAGTGATCGCAGGCGGGGAGCAGGAGCGGCTGGCGTTTGCCCTGGAATAAAACCTCGGAAGGATGCATGTGGTGTTCAGTCGAAGCGGAAGCCGCCGTACCGCCTGGAGAGGCGGCACGGCGTATGCGGCGGACGGGCGGCTTGGCCGGTTCCATCAACCGCGTGGAAGTTTAGGCCAGCAGGTGGGCCACGCCTTCACGCTCTTCGGTCAGTTCCTTCAGCGTGAGGTTGATGCGCTCTTGCGAGAACTCGTCGATCTCCAGGCCCTGGACGATCTTGTATTCGCCGTTTTCAACGGTGACAGGGAAGCCGAACATGGTGTCCTTCGGGATGCCGTACGAACCGTCCGACGGGATGCCCATGGTGGTCCACTTGCCGTTGGTGCCGACGTGCCAGTCGTGCATGTGGTCGATGGCGGCGTTGGCTGCCGAGGCTGCCGACGACAGGCCGCGCGCTTCGATGATGGCGGCGCCGCGCTTGCCGACGGTCGGCAGGAAGGTGTCGCGGTTCCAGACGTCGTCGTTGATCATCTCCTTGACCGATTGGCCGTCGATGGTCGCGAAGCGGTAGTCGGCGTACATGGTCGGCGAGTGGTTGCCCCACACGGCCAGCTTTTCGATCGACGACACCGGCTTGCCGGTCTTGGCGGCAACTTGCGACAGGGCGCGGTTGTGGTCCAGGCGCAGCATGGCGGTGAAGTTCTTGCTAGGGAGGTTCGGGGCCGACTTCATGGCGATGTAGGCGTTGGTGTTGGCCGGGTTGCCGACCACCAGCACCTTGACGTTGCGCGAAGCGACGGCGTCCAGCGCCTTGCCCTGCACGGTGAAGATCTGGGCGTTGGCTTCCAGCAGGTCCTTGCGTTCCATGCCCGGGCCGCGCGGACGGGCGCCGACCAGCAGGGCGAAGTCGGCATCCTTGAAGGCGGTCATCGGGTCGGCGTGGGCGGTCATGCCGGCCAGCAGCGGGAATGCGCAGTCGTCGATTTCCATCATGACGCCCTTGAGCGCCTTCTGTGCCTTCTCATTGTCGATTTCCAGCAGCTGCAGGATGACCGGCTGGTCCTTGCCCAGCATGTCGCCGTTGGCGATGCGGAACAGCAGGGAATAGCCGATCTGGCCGGCCGCGCCGGTGACGGCAACGCGCATTGGGGTTTTAGCCATGATGAATCTCCAAAGTGGGAATGAAAACGGTCGGTGCCTGGGTCGATGCCGAGGATACGCCTGTTTGGGAAAACTGCAATGATACCAAAAGCGCCATCCACGATCCGGCCCGTGAGACTGGTGTCGCGCGCGTACAATAAGTGCAAGAACGGACGCCAGGTCGACCGCGAGTGTACTCCTCTGCCGTTCCATCAGTCAATTCATATCATATGTCTTATATAAGACACATGTGTGGAGGCCTTCTGCACTGGACGGTGTTGCACTTTTGTGGTGAAATCGCGGTCTATGAACCCCGTCCCGACCAACCAGGCCAGCGATCCCGCCGGCAGCGCATCGCCTTCGTTCCGGCCGCTGTACCAGCAGATCAAGGCCCTGATCACCCAAAGCCTGCAAGCGGGCGAATGGAAACCGGGCGAACTGATGCCCAGCGAAGTCGAGCTGGCGGGGCGTTTCAAGGTCAGCCAGGGCACGGTGCGCAAAGCCATCGACGAGCTGGCGGCCGAGAACCTGGTGGTGCGCCGCCAGGGCAAGGGCACCTTCGTCGCCACCCACGCCGAGGAGCGCGCCCACTTCCGCTTCCTGCGCCTGATGCCCGACGAGGGCGTTCCCCACCATCCCGAGAGCCGCTTCGTCGAAGTCAAGCGCATCCGCGCCCCGGCCGAGGTCGCGCGCCTGCTGGAACTCAAGTCGGGCGACGCGGTCGTGTATATCAAGCGGGTCCAGTCCTTCGAAGGCCAGCCGACCATTCTGGAAGAGCTGTGGCTGCCGGGCCAGCTGTTCAAGGGCCTGAGCGCGGAGCGGCTGGCGGAATACAAGGGGCCAATGTACGGCCTGTTCGAGTCCGAGTTCGGCACCCGCATGATCCGCGCGAGCGAAAAAATCCGGGCGGTATCCGCCGACGCCTCGGCCAGCGAGTTCCTGAAGGTACCGGAAGGAACGCCGCTGCTGTGCGCCGAGCGGGTCTCGTTTACCTACGGCGACAAGGCCGTGGAACTGCGGCGCGGGCTGTACTCGACCGCGCAGCATCACTACCTGAACGAGCTGTCGTGACGGTGTAAAGAATGACGCAAACCGGGTTCCGCCGTCGTGGGGAGCCCGGTTTGCAGTTGCAGCAATCCCACGCGGGCTGCTGCAACGATCGCTTGATGCGATTAAAATATGTTGGTTTTGGGTAAGCGACGGACATTGACCCGGTTCGACGCAAGGTGTCCCGCCATGCTGCACGGCAGCGTGTGGGGCCCGGTCACAAAATCGGTGAAAATGAAGGGTTCACTAAAAATTTGTCGTCATAAGGGAGGTGTTGTATGTCCGAAGCCGTGAGAGAAGCTGCAAAAAAAGGGCGGCCGGAGTTCCGCAATATTGGCATTAGCGATATTACTGGCAAATATCGCATGCCGCCGTCGGCCATCGTGTCGATCCTGCACCGCATCAGCGGCGCCGGGTTGTTCCTGATGCTGCCGTTCCTGCTGTACCTGCTGCAGGAAAGCCTGCTGTCGGAGACCTCGTTCGAGCACTTCCGCGGCATCATGAGCAACGTGTTCGTCAAGATCATCCTGCTGGGCCTGTCCTGGGCCTACCTGCACCACTTCACCGCCGGCGTTCGCCACCTGTTCATGGACAACCACCTGGCCCTGGACAAGGACGCTGCGCAAAAGACCGCACGCTGGGTGCTGGTCGTGAGCCTGGCCCTGACCGTGCTGGTCGGCCTGAAACTGTTCGGAGTGTTTTAAACCATGGCAACCAAGAATAATATCGGCCCGCGCCGCCTCGTCGTCGGCGCCCACTACGGCGTCAAGGATTGGCTGGCGCAGCGCGTCACCGCCATCGTCATGGCCGTCTACACCGTCATCCTGCTGGTCATGTTCCTGACCGGCCAGAACTTTACCTATGAAGGCTGGGCTGGCCTGTTCGCGAAGCAGTGGTTCAAGCTGTTCTCGCTGGTCGCCCTGTTCGGCCTGTTCTACCACGCTTGGGTCGGCATCCGTGACATCTGGATGGACTACATCAAGCCGGCAGGCGTGCGCCTGCTTCTGCAGTTGGCGACGATTCTCTGGCTGATTGCCTGCGCCGCCTGGACCGTGCAAATTCTCTGGAGCGTGTAATCGTGGCAGCAATCAAACCTGCAATCCCTACCCGTCGTTTTGACGCGGTCATCGTTGGCGCCGGCGGTTCCGGCATGCGCGCATCGCTGCAACTGGCCGAAGCCGGCCTGAACGTGGCGGTGCTGTCGAAAGTGTTCCCGACCCGTTCGCACACCGTGGCGGCCCAGGGCGGCATCGGCGCGTCCCTCGGCAACATGAGCGAAGACGACTGGTACTGGCACATGTTCGACACCGTCAAGGGCGGCGACTACCTCGGCGACCAGGATGCGATCGAATTCATGTGCCGCGAAGCACCGAAGGTCGTGTACGAGCTCGAACACTTCGGCATGCCTTTCGACCGTAATCCGGACGGCACCATCTACCAGCGTCCGTTCGGCGGCCACACCGCGAACTTCGGCGAAAAGCCGGTCCAGCGCGCCTGCGCGGCCGCCGACCGTACCGGCCACGCCCTGCTGCACACCCTGTACCAGCGCAACGTCCGCGCCCGTACCCACTTCTTCGTCGAGTGGATGGCCCTCGACCTGATCCGCGACGCCGAAGGCGACGTGGTCGGCGTGCTGGCCCTGGAAATGGAAACCGGCGACACGATGATCCTGGAAGCGAAGACCACCATCTTCGCCACCGGCGGCGCAGGCCGCATCTTCGCCGCATCGACCAACGCCTTCATCAACACCGGCGACGGCATGGGCATGGCGGCGCGCGCCGGCCTGCCGCTGCAGGACATGGAGTTCTGGCAGTTTCACCCGACCGGCGTGTCCGGCGCGGGCGTGCTGATCACGGAAGGTGTCCGTGGCGAAGGCGGTATCCTGATCAACTCGAACGGCGAACGCTTCATGGAGCGCTACGCGCCGACCCTGAAGGACCTGGCGCCGCGCGACTTCGTCTCGCGCTCGATGGACCAGGAGATCAAGGAAGGCCGCGGCTGCGGTCCGAACAAGGACCACGTCCTGCTGGACCTGCGTCACATCGGCGCCGACACCATCAAGAAGCGCCTGCCGTCGATTCTCGAAATCGGCCACAAGTTCGCCAACGTCGACGCCACCAAGGAGCCGATCCCGGTCGTTCCGACCATCCACTACCAGATGGGCGGCATCCCGACCAACATCCATGGCCAGGTCGTCGCTCCTGACGGCACCGGCGGCCAGAAAATCGTCAACGGCCTGTACGCGATCGGCGAATGCGCCTGCGTCTCGGTCCACGGCGCGAACCGCCTGGGCACCAACTCGCTGCTCGACCTGGTGGTCTTCGGCCGCGCGGCCGGCAACCACGTCGTCGCCTCGAACCTGAAGCAGAAGCTGAACAAGCCGCTGCCGAAGGACGCCGCCGACTTCGCGCTGGACCGCCTGAACCGCCTCGAGACCTCGACCGGCGGCGAGAAGGTCCAGCACGTGGCCAACGACATCCGCGCCACCATGCAGAAGTACTGCGGCGTGTTCCGTACCGACGCACTGCTGAACCAGGGCGTCGAGGAAATCATGAAGCTCGACGAGCGCCGCAAGCACGTGTCCTTCCAGGACAAGTCGAAGGTGTTCAACACCGCGCGCGTCGAAGCGCTGGAACTGGACAACCTGATCGAGACCGCGAAGGCGACCATCGTCTCGGCAGCAGCCCGCAAGGAATCGCGCGGCGCCCACGCCCACAGCGACTACGAGAAGCGCGACGACGAGAACTGGATGAAGCACACCCTGTGGTTCTCGGAAGGCAACCGCCTCGAGTACAAGGCTGTGGTCACCAAGCCGCTGACCGTCGAGACCTTCAAGCCGAAGGCACGTACTTTCTAATATTTGAAGAAGCCGGGGCAGGGCCCCGGCTTAGAAGACAGGTAAAAACATGGCACGCACCGTCCAACTGAAGATTTACCGCTACGATCCGGACAAGGATACGAAGCCTTACATGCAAGACGTGACCGTCGAGCTGCAAGATACCGACAAGATGCTGCTGGACGTCCTGCAGCGCATCAAGTCCGACGTCGATGACTCGCTGGCCCTGCGCCGCTCCTGCCGCGAAGGCGTGTGCGGTTCGGACGCAATGAACATCAACGGCAAGAATGGCCTGGCCTGCACCACCAACCTGAACGAACTGAGCCAGCCGATCGTGCTGCGCCCGCTGCCGGGCCTGCCGGTCATCCGCGACCTGATCGTGGACATGACCCAGTTCTTCAAGCAATACCACTCGATCAAGCCTTACCTGATCAACGATTCGATCAAGCCGGAGAAAGAGCGCCTGCAGTCGCCGGAAGAGCGCGAAGAGCTCGACGGCCTGTACGAGTGCATCCTGTGCGCCTGCTGCTCTACTTCCTGCCCGTCGTTCTGGTGGAACCCGGACAAGTTCGTCGGCCCGGCCGGCCTGCTGCAGGCCTACCGCTTCATCGCCGACTCGCGCGACGAAGCCACCAACGAGCGCCTGGACAACCTGGAAGACCCGTACCGCCTGTTCCGCTGCCACTCGATCATGAACTGCACGGACGTGTGCCCGAAGGGCCTGAATCCGAACAAGGCGATCGGCAAGATCAAGGAATTGCTGGTCCGCCGCGCGATCTAAAGCTCGGCCGCCATCCCGTCGTTCCGGCGGAGGCCGGAACCCAAGTTTGCGTGAGTACCGCTACTAGAGATCGTCGTGGTAACGCAAACGAACTTAGGTTCCGGCCAAGGGGGCCGCCGAGGCCCGGAACGACGGGTAACTTTGGCGCAAATGCAGGCAAATTTGCCGCAAATACAGTAAAAGTACCGTACTGCCAATTCCTGGCAGCCGGAGTATAGTGTTGACCCAACAACGGACTCTAGTGTGAAAACGCATCAATCCGACCCAGCCAACCGTGCCCGCCTGCGTTGGCGCGCACGCCGGGGCTTGCTCGAGAACGACCTGATCCTCACGCGCTTCCTGGACGCACACGAAGTGGACCTGAGCGACGAGGAGGTCGATGCGCTGACCCGCCTGCTGGACCTGGCGGACAACCCGCTGATGGACCTGCTGCTGGGGCGCGCCGAGCCCGAAGGCGAGGTCGACCTGCCGCACGTGCGCGCCCTCCTGGCGCGGCTGCGGCAAGCGTGAGCGGAACCGAGGTTTCGCGAGGTTTCGTTTTATATATTTTGTAGACTCCACTCCCAAAAGAAGGAAGTGCCATGAACATCTCTGATACCAAAGCCACTCTGTCGTTCTCGGACGGCAGCCCGTCGGTCGACATGCCGATCTATAAGGGCACCATCGGCCCGGACGTCATCGACATCCGCAAGCTGTACGGCCAGACCGGCAAGTTCACCTACGATCCTGGCTTCATGTCGACCGCCTCGTGCAACTCGAGCATCACCTACATCGACGGTGACAAGGGCGAGCTGCTGTACCGCGGCTACCCGATCGAGCAACTGGCCGTCAACTGCGACTTCCTCGAAACCTGCTACCTGCTGCTGAACGGCGAACTGCCGAACGCAGAGCAGAAGAAGACCTTCACCGACACCGTGACCAAGCACACCATGGTCCACGAGCAGATGCAGTTCTTCTTCCGTGGCTTCCGCCGCGACGCGCACCCGATGTCGGTCCTGGTCGGCACCGTCGGCGCGCTGGCTTCGTTCTACCACGACTCGCTGGACATCAACGACGCCAAGCAGCGTGAAATCTCGGCCATCCGCCTGATCGCCAAGCTGCCGACCCTGGTCGCCATGGCCTACAAGTACTCGATCGGCCAGCCGTTCATGTACCCGCGCAACGACCTGTCGTACAGCGCGAACTTCATGCACATGATGTTCGCCAACCCGTGCGAAGAGTACAAGGTCAACGACGTGCTGGTGCGCGCCCTGGACCGCATCCTGATCCTGCACGCGGACCACGAGCAGAACGCATCGACCTCGACCGTCCGTCTGGCCGGTTCGTCGGGCGCCAACCCGTTCGCCTGTATCGCTGCCGGTATCGCCTGCCTGTGGGGCCCGGCGCACGGCGGCGCGAACGAAGCCGCACTGACCATGCTGAAGGAAATCGGCTCGGTCGAGAACATCCCGGCCTTCATCGAGAAGGTCAAGGACAAGAACTCGGGCGTGAAGCTGATGGGCTTCGGTCACCGCGTCTACAAGAACTTCGACCCGCGCGCCAAGCTGATGCGCGAAACCTGCCACGAAGTGCTGAACGAACTGGGCCTGCAGGACGACCCGCTGTTCAAGCTGGCGATGGAACTGGAACGCATCGCGCTGGAAGACGAATACTTCGTGTCGCGCAAGCTGTACCCGAACGTCGACTTCTACTCGGGCATCGTGCAGTCGGCACTGGGCATCCCGGTCTCGCTGTTCACCGGTATCTTCGCGATGGCCCGTACCATCGGCTGGATCGCCCAGTGGAACGAAATGATCGCCGATCCGGAACAGAAGATCGGCCGTCCGCGCCAGCTGTTCGTTGGTTCGCCGGTGCGCGACGTGCCGACGATCGACAAGCGTTAATCGGACCGCCCCGTGCAGGGGCTGTGTCTTCAGGAAGCGGGCTTCGGCCCGCTTTTTTTATTTCAACCTGTCTGCACAGGGCATCGATTCGTTCCTGGCGCGAAGAAGTTAAGCTTGGCGCCATGGTTGAGGCCTGCGCACCGGTGCGGCGCGGGCTTGCCACCCAAGCGCATCCGCATGCTACGCTCGGCGAATGCTACGTCGCCTCTCAACCATGCTGTTGCTCGGGTGCACTTTATCGGGCTCGATCGCTGCCCAAGTGGCAGCGCAGCCGGGCGAGCCCAGGTTCGCACTCGAGGTGGAGCGCGTTGCCGGCGCCGATGGAGGCAAGGTCTACCAGATCAAGTCGAGCGCCAAGGTGGCGGCAATGCCAGGCGTTGTCTGGGGTATTCTCACCGATTACGAGCATTTTGCCGATTACCTGCCGAACCTGCATAGTGTTCGCGTCCTGTCCCGCAACGACAACACGGTCGTCGTCGAACAATTGAGTGAAGCCCGCTTCCTGTTTTTCAGCCAGGCGATCCGCCTGGTGGTGCAGGTGCACGAGCGGGCGCCGGATCGCATCGACATCTCGCTGGTCGAGGGCGACATGAAAGTCTACCGGGCGCGCTGGGAGCTGACGCCATTGGCAGGCGCCAGCGGCACCAGGGTAGAGTACAACGCCACCATCGAGCCGAAGTTCAGTGTGCCGGAAGCTGTGGAGACAAGCGTTGTAAGGAAAGATGTCGCCGCGATGATGGCGGCAATGTTGTCGCGACTGGACCGGCGGGAGTAGCAGTTTTCCGATTGACAGGGCGAGTATGATGATGTGCGGCGTCGTATGAATCGCACATCCGGCCGGCAGGGTCGAATGCCCGGTTTGGTCGAAAGCGACCGCCGCACCCAAATTATCCCTGGTGTAACATCTGGTTGTAAATAAGACGCGACAAATTGTCTCAATGTGTCTCGACCGTTGACGATCTCGTCACAAAGGCTATACTCCTCACATGACTCACGCACGCCGCCCCATGACCCGCCACGCCTTCTGTCTTATTGGCAGCGGCGCCGCAGCGCCTGTCATTCGCGCCGTGCATTCCTCCCGTAATCTCGCCTGGCTTTCCTGGGCTCGGTGAGGAAACAAGGCAGGTAAAGCCTGTCATTCGCCTTCCTCCCGAGCGACCTCCATCACATCGTCTCCGGCGCCTAGCGCGCCGGTGGATCCCTTTTGTCGATGGCCGCCAGAGAGCGGCCTCTATTTGGAGAACAACATGAAACCGTCCATCACTATCTCGTGGCTCGACCTGGAACGCCTGGAGCGCGTGCTCGACCGCCTGCCGGCCGCCCAGGCCAACGCGCGCGATGCGCTGCTCAATGAACTCGGCCGTGCCGACATGGTCGAACCCTGGGACATGCCGCCCGACGTCGTCACCATGAATTCGCGCGTGCGCTTCAGCTTCGATAACAGCGAGGAAGAGGTCACGCTGACCCTGACCTATCCGAAGGACATGACCGACAGCGGAGAACAACTGTCCGTGCTGACGCCGGTCGGTACCGCCTTGCTGGGCCTGAAGGTTGGCGACAGCATCGCCTGGAACCGCCCCGACGGCGGCCGCTTCCACATTACCGTGCGCGGCGTCGAGTACCAGCCGGAGCGCGCCGGCGAACTGCACCGCTAGAACAGGCACTTGCCCCGTGCCCGCGCCACGAACACGAAGGGCAGGGCGATGTAGCCGCTGAGGAAGAAAGTCGACTGCCGCTTCAGGCCGTCGCCGTGCAGGCAGTACGGCACCTTGGCTTCTTCAAACTGGCGCTCGAAGCTTGTCCGCGCGTCACTGCCGAACGTCGCTTTCTGCTTGTCGCGCTCCGGTTCGGACGTCTCCGCAAGGGCCGCTCGCAACGCCTCTTCGAGCGCCGGCGGACGTACTGCGGCGCGGATGTCGGCTGCGGTCGCCGTCGTCACAGGCGTAGGCGGATTCGGCGGCGCGTCGGCAAGCGCGCCCGCAACAGGCAGCATGCCCAAGGCCAGCAAGGTGATGGCATGCTTCATCAACATTTCCCTATCTGATATACGCGCCCTGGTGAGGGAAGAGCGTCGCGGCCCGGCTTTTGCCGGGTTTGCCCGGATGCGAAAGCATGCTTGGCCTCCATGCCTGGGATCGTGACCGCCGGTCGCTTCATTGCATTAATGAATGTGTCGATGTTGGCAAATGTACACCGCCGATCTCGGCAGCAGGGCCTTTGCACAATTTGTTACATTTCAATGTGTACAATGTCCGCGGTTCTTATCCCAACTGTATAAAGGACGTCCATGAAGCGCTTCCTCACTGCCTGTTTTTTGTTTCTGAGCCTGGTCGGCGCTGCCCGTGCGGAGACCAATGCCGAGCTGACCCGCCAGGTCAACGCCTTCGTCGACGAGTGGCACGACGACGCGGCCCATGCGCGCCTGGCCTATTTCGACAAGATGGCGAAGGACGGCGTGTACATCGGCACCGATCGCACGGAACTGTGGAAGCGCGACGAGTTCAAGGCCTGGGCCAAGAAGTACTTCGACCGAAAGTCCGCCTGGAGCTTCAAGGCCACGCGCCGCAACGTGTACGCATCGGCGGACGGTTCGATCATCTGGTTCGACGAGCTGCTGGACACCCCGAACATGGGCCCCTGCATGGCCAGCGGCGTGATCCGCAAGACGAACAAGGGCTTTGAAATCCTGCATTACCAGCTGTCGATGGCGGTGCCGAACGAGGTCAACGGCCAGGTCAAAAAGCTGATCGACGAAAACGCGAAGAAGACGAAGTCCTGAACCGGCGCCTGTGCTAAGGTGACCGCCTTCCGGATTTCGTTAGTCAGCAAGTGAGCAAACCCTACATCGGACGCTTCGCGCCGTCGCCCACCGGCCCGCTGCATGCGGGCTCGCTGGTGGCGGCGGTGGCCAGCTATCTCGACGCGCGCTTTCACGAGGGCGCCTGGCTGGTGCGCATCGAGGACATCGACGAGGGCCGCAGCGTGCCCGGCGCCGCCGAAGGCATCCTGGCCCTGCTCGATGCGCTGGGCATGCATGCCGACGGCGAGATCGTCTGGCAGAGCCGGCGCAAGCACCTGTATGCGGCGGCGGCTGAGCGCATTGCGCTTCACACCTATCCCTGCGGCTGCAACCGGCGCGAGATCGCCGATTCGCGCCTGGGCTTCGCGCCCGATGGGGCAGCGATCTATCCCGGCACCTGCCGCTACGGCCTGGCCGAGGGGCGCGGCATGCGCAGCCTGCGCCTGCGTGTGCCGGACGCCGGCATGGACGAGGTGAGCTTCACCGATCGCTTCGCCGGCCGCGTGACCCAGCACCTCGCACGCGACTCGGGCGACTTCGTGCTCAAGCGTGCCGACGGCTACTGGGCCTACCAATTGGCGGTGGTGGTCGACGATGCCGAGCAAGGCGTTACCGACATTGTGCGCGGCGCGGACCTGCTCGACTCCACCCCGCGCCAGATCTTCCTGCAGCGCGTGCTGGGTGTGCCGACGCCGCGCTACCTGCACGTGCCGGTGGTGCGCAACGCCAACGGCGAAAAATTATCCAAGCAGACGGGGGCCCTGGCAGTGATGGCCGGCGACGAGGCGAGTGCGGTCGCCGCGCTGCTGGAGACAGCGCGTTTCCTGGAACTCGGCATCGAGCAGGCAGAGTCGCTCGATACTTTCTGGCGCGCGGCAATCCCGGCGTGGGGGCGCTTGCTCAGGCGCCATCCGGGCGCCGAGTTCAGCTAACCGCGTCAGCTAACCGCGTCAGCTAACCGCGTCAGCTGATCGCTCCAGTCAGCCTGTGACGCCGATGCGCCGGCGCGCCATCACGCCCACGCCCAGCAGTCCGACCCCCAGCATTGCCCAGGAGCCCGGTTCGGGAACCGGCGCCGCCACGATGAAGCCGCGGATCTCGCCGCCCGGATACTGGGTGGTGTGGATGTTCAGGTAGGCCGTGTTGTCGCCCATTGCGTCGAGCAGGGCAGCGCTCGCCCCTGCCGCCGTGCCGCCGAAGGCGGTCAGGAAGGCCGGGTCATACACCGCGGGATCGGCCAGGTCGAAGGTCTGGCTGTAGTTGCCGGAGCTTGCGCCAGAGGGGAAGCCGAACAGCGGAATCGCCACGCCGGCGGTGCCCATCAGGCTGTCTGCGGTGCAGCAGTGGATGTGGGCCGCCACCGTGCCGGTCGTCAGGTCGGAGAAGGGGATATCGGCGCGCAGGATCATGCCGTCGAGCTGGAGGCTGGCGATGCTGTAGCCGGGAGAGGCGTTGGGCGGCGCCTCGCCTGGTCCGCTCGCCACGGCGCGGAAATAATCGACTGCCAGTGCGGAGGGTGCAAGTGCGAGCGTCGACGCGGCCAGCGTCAACGCGGACAAGACTTTCTTCATGGTATACCTCCTGATTAGGAAAGAAACCAACCCGCGCTCACACGGAGCGCTGGTGAAAAAAGTAGCACAGGCATACGTTCCAGGCCACACGGTACTGAAGGGCAAAGGAGAACAGGCACCCAAATCGCTGACGGAAATGGTGCCTGGAAATCGAAGCGGAAATGGGGCGTCGTTATTGGGGATTACGCATGATGGTGATTTCGCCGTCCGCTTCGAGGAAAGCACATTTCATCTCCGAACGCGGGCAGTCGTGCTCGCGCAACGCTTCCTCGATATCGCTGTCCGACAGCCGGCAATTGCGCATGACTTTTTCGAAGAAGACGCCGTCGCGACCGATCAGGACAGCATCGCCGTCGACCAGCGTAGAGATCTTCTCACTGCGCGACGTAGCGACACCGACCAGGGCATTGATGGCGACCAGGGTCGCGGCGCAGATCAGGCCGCCGACCAGCGAATTGTCGCCGCCCGACAGCGAGTTCGACACCGCTTCGGACAGCAGCATCACGACCAGCAGATCGAAAGGCGTGAACTGACCCACCGTCCGGCGTCCCGAGAGACGCACCATGATCAGCAGGAGCAGGTAGACCGCCAAACCCCGAACTATGAATTCCCACCAAGGAAGATCCATATCGAACATACGACCTCCAATGCATGAACCGTTGAGTCGATTGTAATGAATTTGCCAACAAGACGAGTTCAAGCGTGCGGGCTGAGGGAGGATCGGTCGGGAGTTTGCGTGGATGAGGGCGGGGTGCTTGCCTACGTTGAGCTGCAGTCCACATCCGGGGCGCAGGGTGGGATCAGTGCCGTGGCGCTGGTCCGGAGACTGCGTTGACGGCTTGCTCCGCGAGCGCCGCTTCGTAGGCCGCCAGTTCCTTTTCGTAACGCGCCAGCGCATCTTCGTAGAGATCGAATACGCAGGGAACGCAACCGCTGCGGCAGCAGTCTTCCAGGTCCGGCTGCACCGGCGGGACCGGAGGCTTGAGCACCGTATTCATTTCTCTCGCTTCAGCAATTCCTGGATTTCCTCGCGGTCCTTCTTGCTGACGTGGCCGCGCAGTGCGGCCAGCACCAGCTCCTTGCCGGAACCGGCAAAGGCTTTGTGGATCAGCTCCTTGATCAGGCTGGTCTGAAGGCTGTCCTGCGGCTGGGCAGGCGCATAGATATGGGCGCGGGCGCTTTCGTCGCGCTGAAGCAGGCCTTTGGCGTGCATGACTTGCAGCAGGCGCAGCACGTTGGCATAGCCCATGTCGGGCCGTGTCTCGACCGCGGCTTCATGGACCTGGCGCGCGGTGGCCGGGCCGAGCTGCCACAGCAGGCGCAGCATTTCGAGCTCGGACGGAGTCGGCTTCGGTGGGGCATCAATGGTACTCATGGATCTAGATTAAATGATCTAGACTCCAAAGTCCATGGCCCCACTCCGCCGCTCAACGCGACTTGTACAGGCTTTCCAACACAAACTGCATCCGCCCCGCCTTGCGTTCGCAAGTGCCGGTCATGGTGCCTTCCTCACCCAGAGCCCAGGTCATCTTGGTGCCCGAGGACTTGTCGGCACAAGCGGCATGGGCCTGGTCGGGAACCTTCGGCATCGGCGGCGGCTCGGGCGGCTCCGGCGGAGCGGGAATCGTCGGCATCGCCGGCGGTGGAGGCGGGGGCGGAGCAAAGCCGTCGTGATGGCCGGGCAGTGCAGGCGGCGCCGGTGGCGCGGGCGGGGCTGGCGGATCCGGTGGAGTCGGCGGCGGCGGGCACTTGATCTTGGTGCCCGGGCCGCACTTGATCCATACGTGGCCGTTGCGGGTTTCCGCCTGCTGGGCGCTGGCGCTGCCGCACAGCAGGGCGAGCAGGATCAGGGGGATGGTCGTCTTCATTATCGTTCTCCTTTCGGCTGCGGCCCGCACAGGATGCGCCAACAGCGCGGCGGGCCATGACTGCATCCTGCACGCCAAATGTGGAGAAAAAATGGAGTCGTCTTGCGTTACGCTAAGTTTTTTCAGCCTCCCCGACCTCAGGCTCCGATTCAGGGTCCCGGGGCTCCTTTCGTTCGATGTACGACGCAATGTCGCTTGCGCAAAAGGAAGCGATTTGTTCGCATGCGCAGTGCACTCAATGAAAACGAGCGAAAGCCTTCCTCATCCACGCGAAGCCGCCACCTGTCATTGGTGCCGATATAGCCAAATGAAATCTCGTGTTGGGATAGCACCTGGACGTTCTCGATGTCGCCTACTTGATCGCGCATGCAGAGTTTATCCATCGGTCTGCCGTCCGGTCCAAGCAAATAGATCCAGTGGTGGCAGCCATCGAAATAGTCGTAACTCGTCGCGAGTACCGTGCAGTTGCCCACGGCAATTTGCATGTCGAGGGCGTCTCCACTCACGAACACGGGTAATGGCCGGCCAGCCCGCACCAGCCGCCTGCGGCATGCCATTCGAATCAGAACGTTGCGTGTCTCTTGCAAGGTGTATTTGACAGAGGCTTTCAACGGCATTCCTTTATAGATCGCAGCGGTAACCCAGCCCATAGATGGAGCGGATCGCCTCCAGGCCCGGCGCAGCGGCATCGATCTTGCGCCGCAGGTTCTTGATGTGGCTGTCGATGGCGCGGTCGGTCGCGTCCAGGCTGTCGGCGCGCGCGGCGTCCAGCAGCTGGGCGCGCGACAGCACCTGCCCCGGGCGGCGCGCCAGCGCGGCCAGGATCGCGTATTCACTCGGCGTCAGGTCGAGCGCCTTGCCGTGCACCCTGACGCGGCGCGCGGCTTCGTTCACCTCCAGCACGCGCGGCGGCGGCGCGTTGCCGGCACGGCGCAGGATGGCCTTCACCCGCGCCATCAGTTCGCGCGGGCTGAAGGGCTTGCACAGGTAGTCGTCGGCGCCGCTTTCCAGGCCAAGCAGACGGTCGATCTCCTCGACGCGCGCCGTCACCATCACGATCGGCACCTCCGAGAAGGCGCGCACGGCGCGGCACAGCGCCAGGCCATCCAGGCCGGGCAGCATCAGGTCGAGCACGACCAGGGCAGGCGGAGTGGCGCGGATCGCTTCCAGCGCCAGCGCGCCGTCGCCGACAACGCGCGGCTCGTAGCCGGCCGCGCGAGCATAGTCAGCGACCAGGGCCGCCAGCTCCGGCTCGTCCTCGACGATCATCAGGGTCGTCATGCGGTCTCCTTCGATGCGAGAGGAAGGCTGAGCGTCACGCGCAGGCCGCCCAGCGGCGAGTGGGCGAAAGCGAGGCCGGCGCCTTGCGCCTCGAGCAGGCGGCGGCACAGGGCCAGGCCGAGTCCGGCGCCTCCGTGCGCGCGGCTGCGCGAAGCGTCGACGCGGTAGAAGCGCTCGGACAGGCGCGCCAGGGCCTCGTCCGGCACGCCCGGCGCGCTGTCGTCGAGCGTCAGGTGCAGGCTGCCCTGATCGGCATGGGCGTGCAGGCGGATGCTGCCGCCGGCGGCGGTGTAGCGCAGGCTGTTTTCGAACAGGTTGTCGAGCACCTGGCGCATGCGGTCGGGGTCGGCCAGTACATCGGCGCGCACTGGCGCCGGGCCGATGTCGAGCCTCAAGCCGGCGCCGGCGATGCGCTCGGCGAAGGCCTGCGCTTCATCGCCCGCCAGGCGCCACAGGTCGACGGCTTCGCGCCGGCATGCGAGTTCGCCGACGTCGGCGCGCGCCAGCGCATACAGCTCGTCGATCAGCTTGTTCAGGGACAGCACCTGGCGCAGCATCGCGTCCACGGTGTCGGGCGTGGCGCTGCGTACGCCATCCTGGATCGCCTCCAGCTGGGCGCGCAGTACGGCCAGCGGCGTGCGCAGTTCGTGCGAGGTGTCCGCCACCCACTGGCGGCGCGCCGTCTCGGCCTGCGACAGGCGCTCGGCCAGGGCGTTGAAGTGGCGCGCCAGGTCGCCCAGTTCGTCGCTGCGTTCATGCGGCAGGCGGATGCCGTAATTGCCCGCCGCAAGCTCACCGGCGCCGCGCGCCAGGCGGTCGATGGGACGACGGAAGTGGCGCGCCAGCAGCACGGCGGCCAGGGCGCTCAGCGCCACCGCCGCCGCGCCGATCATCCACAGGCTGGCGCGCAGCTCGGCCAGGAAGGCATAGGCCATGGCATCGCTGGGCTGGTGGCTGCGCGCCACGCCCAGGTAGCCGACCGTCTTGTTGTCGACCGTGATCGCGCGCCGCGCCAGCGGCAGCGTGCCCGGTACGCGTCCGGCCAGGTAGCGGCCTTGGGCGTCGAGCAGGGTCACGCGCTCGTGCAGGTCGGAGGCGAGTCCCGGCATGCCGGGCTCAGGAATGTCCGGCGGCGGAAGGGGTGGCGGAGGAGGCGCAGGCGGCGCGGGGGCCACGGGAGCGACGGGAGCCACGGGCGGCGCCGGCATGGCCACCATGTTTGCGGGCTCAGCCGGTGCGGCCGGCGCGGGCGGCGGGGGCAGGGGACGCGGTGCGCCTTGTTCGCGCGCCTCCTGGAGGCGGGCCAGCTCGTGCGCGATCCAGCGGCGGCGTCCGTCGTCTCCAGGCAGGAATCGCCAGCCGCCACGGTTGCGGTATTGCTGGGCGAGCGAGGCCGATAATTCGTCCAACCGGTCCAGTTCGATGGCCACGGCATAGTCGCCGAAACTGGCCAGGACGTTTTGCCGCAGCAAGACAACGCTGCTGGCCGCCACTGCCAGGATGGCCAGCAAGACCGACACGAACAGACGGGCGCCGATGGAAATTTTCACGTTGTCCAGGATAAATATCGTTCTGAATTGTAGTACGAGCTGACTATAACTCTGAGGTAATGATAATTGCTATGCTAAAAAGTGCGCCCGTGCGTGAAATTTGGACACATTCATTCCCAAGATGCCGACAGAGAAACCGGCGGGAGGACCGGGATGCAGTCCTACAAAAGCACCCTCCATTTTTGGTGTTCAGGCTGGGTCGGGATGACTACGATGGGTGTCCGACTTCAGCCACAGCGGCTGATCTGTTCACAATGATAGGAGGCAATCATGGCATCGAACAACCAAGGCGGCAACAACAAGCAGGGTAACCAGGGCAACCAGGGTAGCCAGCAGAGCGGCGATACCAGCAACCGCGGTTTCGCATCGATGGACCCGCAGCGCCAGCGTGAAATCGCCAGCGAAGGCGGCCGCGCCGCACACGCATCGGGCAATGCCCATGAGTTCACGTCGGAAGAGGCACGTCGTGCCGGCTCGATGAGCCACAAGAACGACAACCAGCAGTCTGGCGGCCGCGGCAGCCAGCAGAGCGGTAACCAGGGTGGCAATCAAGGCAGCAACCAGGGTGGCAACCAGGGCGGCAGGGGCACCCAGGGCGGTACCCCGGAGCAGCATGCCGAGGCTGGACGCCAAAGCCACAAGAACGACAACAAGCGCTAAGCGCGTTTGAGGTCGAAGACCGCCGGCGGGTGCCGGCGGTCTTGTTGCGTCGTTAGTAGACGTCGCGCCGGTAGCGTCCTTGCGCCACCAGTGTATCGACGTGTTCCTTGCCGAGCAGCTCGGCGAGCGCATCGTGGACGCCGCCGGCCATCCCTTGCAGGCTGCCGCAGACATAGATGGCGGCGTTGTCCGCCACCCAGGCGCGCAGCACGTCGGCCTGTTCGCGCAGCAAGTGCTGCACGTAGCGCGGGCTCTGCTGGTCGCGCGAGAAGGCAAGGTCCAGGCGCGTCAGCGCACCCTTGGCAAGCCACTGCTCCAGCTCTTCGCGGCACAAGTAGTCGTGCGCCGCATTGCGCTCGCCGAACAGCAGCCAGTTGTCGTGCACGCCCGCATCGATGCGTTCCTTGAGCAGGGCGCGCAAACCGGCCAGGCCGCTGCCGTTGCCGATCGCGATCAGCGGACGGCGCGCATTCGCGCCCAGGCGGAAGCGCTCGTGCGCGCGCATGCGCAGCCGCACGACGTCCCCGCCCGCCGCCTGTTCGCACAGCCAGCCGGAAGCCGCGCCGGCCGTGCCGTCCTCGCGCCGCTGCAGGCGCACCATCAGTTCCAGCTTTCCTTCGCCCGGGATCGAGGCCACCGAGTACTCGCGCGGATGATCGGGGTCGCCCGGCGGGCTGACCTGGGCCAGGTCGCCGGCGCGCCATTCGGGCAGTTCGCCGTCCAGCGGCATCAGGGCGAGGCGGTAGAGCGGGGCGCCTGCGCTGCCGGGATTCATCAGGCTGCGTTCGGCGATGCGCCACTCGCCATAGCCCGGCGCTTCCCAATCGGGCACGTCGCTGGTGCCGCCCAGGCGGCTGAGCTGGTGCTGCCATTCGCTCAGCGCCGCCGGCGCGCCGCGGTCGACCTCGATCCGCTCGAACAGGGGCGTGGCGCCGCGCGCCCTGAGCCAGCCGTCCAGCTGGCGGCCGAAGCCGCAGTAGTTCGCATACGTGTTGTCGCCCAGCGCCAGGACGGCATAGTGGAGCTGGGACAGGTCCCACGCCGTGCCCATGGCGTGGCTGGCGAAGCGGGCGGCGCTGTCGGGCGCATCGCCTTCGCCGTAGGTGCTGGCGATGAACAGGATGCGCTTTGCCTGGTCCAAGGCCTGCGCGTCGAGCGCGGACATGCACACGGCGCGTGCGTCCAGGCCGGAAGTCACCAGGGTCTCGGCGGTGCGGCGCGCCAGGTATTCGGCGCTGCCGGTCTGGCTCGCGTAGGCGACCAGCCAGTCGGCGGGCGCCGCGTCAGGCTGGACACGGACGGCAGCGCGGGCACGCCAGATGGCCAGGCACATGGCCAGGTAGGTGCCGGACAGCACGAGCGCGCTGCCCCAGCGCACGGGATCGATCGTCAACATCATTGGAGCAGGGACCGCCAGGCGGCGGTCGTGGTTTCAATCAGGGCGCCGCGGCCGCGCACCAGGAAGCGGGCCGCGATGGCGCGTTCGTCCGCGAAGGCGCGGCCTTCATCGGGGCCCATCACGGTCAGGGCGGTGGACAGCGCGTCCGCCGCCATGCAGCTATCGGCCACCACCGTCACCGATGCGAGCTCGTTGGCGACCGGCTGGCCGCTGCGCGGGTCGAGCGTGTGCGAAGCGCGCGTCAAGCCATGGTGGAACCAGCGCCGGTAGTCGCCCGAGGTGGCCACCGCCAGCCCATGCAGGGCGAGCACCGGCTGCTCGCCGGCCTTGCCGGCGCCGGGTACGCCTTCGATCTCGACCCACCACGGTTCGCCGTTCGGCTTCATGCCGGCGCCGCGCAGCTCGCCGCCGACTTCGGCGACGTAGTGGCGCACGCCGTGCCGTTCGAGAGAGCAGGCCAGGCGGTCGACGCCATAGCCCTTGGCCACGGACGAGAAGTCGAGGACCGCGCCACCCGGCTGCAGCAGGCGGCGTCCCTCAGCGTCGAGGACGGGGCGGCTGGCCGCGCGCCTTGCCATCAGGGCCTCGATGGCGTCCGGCGCGGGCGCATAGAAGCCTGCCTGGTCATAGCGTCCCGTCGGGCCGAAACCCCACAGGTTGACCAGGGCGCCGCCGGCCGGATCGTAGGCCCAGCCGGTGTCCTCGGCCACCTGGAGGGCGTACTTGGCCACATCGTAGAACTGCGGCGGCAGCGCATGCCAGCTGCCGGCCTCGGCGCGGTTGTAGCGCGACAGCAGGGAATCCGGTTCCCAATGGCTCATCTGGGCCACGATCTCGTCCAGCTCGCGCTGCAGGGCCTGGGCCAGTGCGGCGCCGTCGACGCCTTCCGGCAGCATCAGGCGCACCGACCAGTCGGTCCCCATCGAGGCGCCGGCCGCGCGCCGCAGCACGCTGCCGGGTGGCGGCAGCGCCATGTCGATGTCGAGCGGGACGAGGACGTCGCGCATGCTTACTGGGGGAGCACTTCCAGGGTGGCCGAGTAGCTGTAGCGGCGCGAGTCGCCTGCCGCGTCGGACGGGCCCTTCGGCTGCTCGACCGGGAACTTGGCGGTCAGCCAGTACATGTTCGGCGCCGGCAGGGTGAAGCTGGCTTCGCCCCTGGCGTCGGTCGTGAAGCGCAGTTCGCCCAGGGTGCCGCGGTACTTGACGCCGCCCGGCACCAGGCTGAACGGGAAGTTCGCCAGCGGCTTGCCGTCGAGCTGGAAGCGGAAGCGCGCGGTCTCGCCGGCATGCAGTTCGTTCGGGTGGGTCACCGGCACCAGTTCCAGCCCCTGGCCGGTCGGCTTGAGGGCGCCGGCCGAGGTCTTGTTGGCCGAGACGAAGGTTTCCAGGCGGGTGGCGGTGATGGTGGTCTTGACCTCCTGCGCACCCTGCGGGATGTCCTTGGACAGGTTGGCCTCCATGGTGCGGAAGCGCTTCACTTCGCCGTTCAGCTTGTAGCTGCCCATCGCGTTGTTGCTGACCAGGGCCAGCCGATAGGTGCCGTCCTTCGGCATGCGCAGGTCGAGGGTGCTGCGCAGCTTGCCGAGCACCGCGCCTTGCGCCGGCGCGGTGGCGCCGTCCGGATCGGTGACGGTGAGGCCGTCCATGCGCAGCGGGACGTGGTCGAAGTCGAACAGGCCTTCCGACACGGCGCCGTCGATGGTGACCCAGGCTTCTTCCTTCTCGACCAGGGTGGCGCTGGGCTTGATCCAGCCGCGGTGGGCGCTGGCCGACAGGGACAGGCCGGCCAATGCCAGGGCCAGGACGGTGTGCTTCAGGATACGGGTTTGCATGGAGGCTCCCTTATTGGACTTGGATGGACACTGCGCCGAGTTCTTCCTTGCCGGCCGCATTCGCCGCCAGCTTGCCCTTGGCCGGCCAGGCGAAGGGCACCTTGACCAGTTCGCGGCCGCCCGCTTCGCGCGCCGCTTCGATCACCAGCTTGTAGTCGCCGGCCGGGAGCTTGTCCAGGCCGTTGACGGCCGGGCCGAAGGAGAGGGTATGGGTGCCCGCCGCCTTGGTCGCGCCGCTCACGCCGTCGATCGGCAGCTTGGCGTCGCGGCCGGCCTTGCGCCACCAGGTGCGCAGGTCCTTGACCCACTTCTCGCCCGCGTTGTCCTTCTTCTTGACGTCGTACAGGACGGCCAGGTTGGACGCGACCGTCTGGTCCGCGCGCTCGATCCACACCGCCACGTAGGGCTTGTGGTACTCGGCCACGTTCAGCTGCGGCAGTTCGAACTTCACGGACAGGTCGGCGGCCATGGCCCAGCCGGAGGCCAGCGGCAGGGTCAAGACGAGCGAGTGGGACAGTTTCATCAGGGTGCCTTATATATGAAGGTGGATATATTTAATGAACGAATAGAAGAGCGAGCACGGCGGGCAGCAGGATGCCGAAGCCGATCACCGGCCAGGTCGAAGGCCGGTTGGCGGCGTGGTATTTCAGGATCAGGAAACCGGTGATGCAGAACACCAGGCAGGCGATCGCGAAGATGTCGATGAACCAGCTCCACACGGCGCCGGTGTTGCGGCCCTTGTGCATGTCGTTGAGCCAGCTGATCCAGCCGCGGTCGGTGCGTTCGTATTCCGCGCTGCCGTCGGCCGCGATGCGCAGCCAGGCGTCGCCGCCCGGACGGGGCAGGGCGACATAGGCATCTTCTTCGCTCCATTCGGCGCGCTTGCCGCGCACGTCGACCGGGAAGGCACCGTTGGCCCAGTCCGCCAGTTCGGCGGGCAGGGGCACCTCGGCGTCGGCGTGTTCCTCGGCGTAGGCGGCCAGCTGGGCGCGCAGCGGCTCGGGCAGGCTGGCCTTCAGGCGGGTGACTTGGGGCTTGGCCTCGATCTGGGCCGCGTGGTTGAGGGTGAAGCCGGTGATGCTAAAAAGCAACATCGCCATCAGGCAGAGGGCGGAGCTGATCCAGTGCCATTGATGCAATTGTTTTAACCACATGGCGCGCCGCGCCCCGGGAAGGGCGGAAGCGGGCGCTGGGGCGGAGGAAGAGGTAAGGGTCGGCTGCATTTGCAAATGATAACGATTATCATTTACGTGGTCAACGGGGCAGTATCGATTTCTCTTCCCTCATAAATAATTTCTCTCGACCTTGTCAGCCTTGCGAGAGCTGATGCGTTACAATGTCGCGGGCCACGCTGGCTGCGCTAATTGGCAACTGAGTACGCAAAAGCGTGCGCATTAGCGCCAAGAATTAAGTCCTTCCCCCACAACTTGATGTAGTAAGTGCGATCCGCTAACCGGTCAGGCCGTGTCGCGGAAGGTTAGACCAACCCGCCCCATACTCGCGAAGCGCGAAGAAAGGTGAGCAACAAATGATGCAGCAATATAACGCCAACTCATACCTGTTCGGCGGTAATGCGCCGTACGTGGAAGAGTTGTACGAGGCCTACCTGAACAACCCGGGTTCGGTGCCGGACAACTGGCGCGCCTACTTCGACCAGATGCAGCACGTGCCTGCGGTCGACGGCTCCAGCCGCCCCGACGTGGTTCACTCGTCGGTCGTCGCCTCGTTCGCGGAACGCGCCAAGCAGGGCCCGATCCGTACCGTGACCGCCACCCCCGACGTCGAAATGGGCCGCAAGCGCGTCGCCGTCACCCAGCTGATCGCCGCCTACCGCTACCTCGGCTCGCGCTGGGCCAACCTGGACCCGCTGCAGCGCCAGGAACGTCCGCCCCTGCCGGAACTCGATCCGAGCTTCTACGGCTTCAGCGATGCGGACCAGGACACCGTCTTCAACATCAGCAATACCTACTTTGGCCAGGAAACCGCCTCGCTGCGCGACATCCTGAACATGCTGCGCGACACCTACTGCCGTTCGATCGGCGCTGAGTTCATGTACATCAGCGATCCGACCGAAAAGCGCTGGCTGCAGGAGCGCCTGGAGTCGATCCGCTCGACCCCGACCTTCAGCGCCGAAAAGAAAAAGCACATCCTCGAGCGCCTGACCGCGGCCGAAGGCCTGGAACGCTACCTCCACACCAAGTACGTCGGCGCCAAGCGCTTCTCGCTGGAAGGCGGCGAATCCTTCATCGCCTCGATGGACGAACTGATCCAGCGCGCCGGTGAAAAGGGCGTCCAGGAAATCGTGATCGGCATGGCCCACCGCGGCCGCCTGAACGTCCTGGTCAACACCCTGGGCAAGAGCCCGGCCGACCTGTTCGAAGAATTCGAAGGCAAGCACGCCGACGACCTGCCGGCCGGCGACGTCAAATACCACCAGGGCTTCTCGAGCGACATCTCGACCCCGGGCGGCCCGGTCCACCTGTCGCTGGCGTTCAACCCGTCGCACCTGGAAATCGTCAACCCGGTGGTCGAAGGTTCGGTCAAGGCGCGCATGGAACGCCGCGGCGACCGCAAGGGCAAGGAAGTGCTGCCGATCCTGGTGCACGGCGACGCGGCCTTCGCCGGCCAGGGCGTGGTCATGGAAACCCTGAACCTGGCCCAGACCCGCGGCTACGGCACCGGCGGTACCGTCCACATCGTCATCAACAACCAGATCGGCTTCACCACCTCCGACCCGCGCGACGCGCGCTCGACCCTGTACTGCTCGGACGTCGTCAAGATGATCGAAGCGCCGGTGCTGCACGTCAATGCGGACGATCCGGAAGCAGTTGTTCTTGCTACTCAAATTGCCCTCGACTACCGCGTCGAGTTCGGCAAGGATGTCGTGGTCGACATCATCTGCTACCGCAAGCTGGGCCACAACGAGCAGGACACCCCGGCCCTGACCCAGCCGCTGATGTACAAGAAGATCGCCAAGCACCCGGGCACCCGCAAGCTGTACGCGGAGAAGCTGGCTGCGCAGAACACCATCGCGGCCGACGGCGGCGACCAGCTGGTGGCCGAATACCGCGCCGCCATGGACGCCGGCAAGCACACCGTGGATCCGGTGCTGACCAACTTCAAGAACAAGTACGCCGTCGACTGGGCGCCGTTCCTGAACAAGAAGTGGACCGACGCCGCCGACACCGCCGTGCCGCTGACCGAACTGAAGCGCCTGGCCGAACGCATCACCAAGGTGCCGGAAAACTTCAAGCCGCACTCGCTGGTCGAGAAGGTCCTGAACGACCGCGCCACCATGGGCAAGGGCGAGATGAACCTCGACTGGGGCATGGGTGAACACCTGGCCTACGCTTCGTTGCTGTCCTCGGGCTACGCCGTCCGCCTGTCGGGCCAGGACGCCGGCCGCGGCACCTTCGTGCACCGCCACGCCGTGCTGCACGACCAGAACCGCGAGCGCTGGGACCAGGGCATCTACCTGCCGCTGGCCAACGTCTCGGACAACCAGGCGCACTTCACCGTGATCGACTCGGTGCTGTCGGAAGAAGCGGTGCTCGGCTTCGAGTACGGCTACTCGACCGCCGAACCGAACACCCTGACCATCTGGGAAGCCCAGTTCGGCGACTTCGTCAACGGCGCCCAGGTCGTCATCGACCAGTTCATCGCCTCGGGCGAAGTGAAGTGGGGCCGCGCATCCGGCCTGACCATGATGCTCCCGCACGGCTACGAAGGCCAGGGCCCGGAACACTCGTCGGCCCGTATCGAGCGCTTCCTGCAGCTGTGCGCCGACAACAATATGCAAGTGGTGCAGCCGACCACGGCCGCCCAGATCTTCCACCTGCTGCGCCGCCAGATGGTGCGCCAGTTCCGCAAGCCGCTGGTGATCTTCACGCCGAAGTCGCTGCTGCGTAACAAGGACGCCGGCTCGCCGCTGACCGACCTGGCCAAGGGCGGTTTCCAGACCGTGATCGGCGAAGTGGACGAGAAGATCGAAGCGTCGAAGGTCAAGCGCGTGATCGTTTGCTCGGGCAAGGTCTACTACGACCTGGTCAACACCCGCAAGGCGCGCAACGCCGGCGACGTGGCGATCGTCCGTATCGAGCAGATGTATCCGTTCCCGCACAAGTCGTTCGCCGCCGAACTGAAGAAGTTCAGCAACGCGACCGAAGTGGTGTGGGCGCAGGATGAACCGCAGAACCAGGGTCCGTGGTTCCAGATCCAGCACAACATCTTCGAAAGCATGGAAGAAGGCCAGCGCCTGGCGTATGCCGGCCGCGCAGCCTCGGCGTCTCCTGCGGTCGGCTATGCCGACAAGCACGTGGCGCAGCAGAAGGAACTGCTGGAAACCGCGTTCGCGAAGTTGAAGGGCTTCATCCTGACGAAGTAAAAACACCACTGCCCCGGGTTCGCGCCCGGGGTCTTTGCACAGAATACATAACGGAGTTAAAACAACATGGCACAAATCGAAGTCAAGGTCCCCCAACTGTCGGAATCGGTTGCAGAAGCGACCCTGCTGTCCTGGCACAAGAAAGTCGGCGAATCCGTTTCGCGCGACGAGAACATGATCGACATCGAGACCGACAAGGTGGTCCTGGAACTGCCGGCCCCGAGCGCCGGCGTGATCACGCAGCTGATCAAGGCCGACGGCGCGACCGTCGTGTCGGGTGAAGTCATCGCGATCATCGATACCGAAGCCTCGGCCCAGGTGAGCCCGCTGCAGGTGAGCGCCGTCCCGTCGGCCGCCCCGAACGCGCCGATCCAGGCTGCAGCGCCTGCTGCCGACCAGTCGAAGGCAGGCGTGGCCATGCCGGCCGCCGCCAAGATCCTGGCTGACAACAACATGAGCGCCGCCGGCGTCGAAGGTTCGGGCCGCGACGGCCGCGTGACCAAGGGCGACGCCCTGGCCGCAGTCGCCAACAAGCCTGCTGCTGCTCCTGCTCCGGCCGCCAAGCCGGCCCTGGCGCAAGTCGCCGCACCGGCCCCGGCCAACCTGAGCGACCGTCCGGAAGAGCGCGTGCCGATGAGCCGCCTGCGCGCCCGCATCGCCGAGCGCCTGCTGCAGTCGCAACAGACCAACGCCATCCTGACCACCTTCAACGAAGTGAACATGGCTCCGGTCATGGAACTGCGTAACAAGTACAAGGACAAGTTCGAGAAAGAGCACGGCGTCAAGCTGGGCTTCATGTCCTTCTTCGTCAAGGCCGCTGTGGCCGCGCTGAAGAAGTACCCGATCCTGAACGCGTCGGTCGACGGCAACGACATCATCTACCACGGCTACTTCGACATCGGTATCGCTGTCGGTTCGCCGCGTGGCCTGGTGGTGCCGATCCTGCGCAACGCCGACCAGATGTCGATCGCCGAAATCGAGAAGAAGATCGGTGAATTCGGCCAGAAGGCCAAGGACGGCAAGCTGACCCTGGACGACCTGTCGGGCGGTACCTTCTCGATCTCGAACGGCGGTGTGTTCGGCTCGATGCTGTCGACCCCGATCATCAACCCGCCGCAGTCGGCGATCCTGGGCGTGCACGCGACCAAGGACCGCGCTGTCGTGGAGAACGGCCAGATCGTGGTCCGTCCGATGAACTACCTGGCGATGTCCTACGACCACCGCATCATCGACGGCCGCGAAGCCGTGCTGGGCCTGGTGGCCATGAAGGACGCGCTGGAAGATCCGGCCCGCCTGCTGCTGGACCTGTAATCGGCAAGCGCGCCGCCTGAAACGCTGTTTGGAGAACGACATGAACCTGTCCGACGAAATCAAACGGCTGCACGAGCTGCACCAGGCCGGCGCGCTGACCGACGCCGAATTCGAACAAGCCAAGGCCAGGGTGCTCTCGAGCACCCCGTCCGTGAACCTGAACAAGGGGAACGGCTCGCTGTCCGACGAACTGAGCGGCCTGCGCCGCTCGCGCGTGGACCGCTGGCTGGGCGGGGTGTGCGGAGGGCTGGGCGTTGCCTCGGGAGTGGACTCCTGGGTGTGGCGGCTGGTGTTCGTGCTGTTCACCGTCACGTTCGGATTCGGCGCGGTGGTCTACCTGCTGTTGTGGATTTTTGTTCCCGAAGAATAATCAGTTCGATCCAGGACGTCACCGACGTCGTTAGCTTTCGAACGTCATTCCCGCGAAGGCGGGAACCTAAGTTCGTCGCGCTGCTACTGGCGTGACGCGTCGGCATTGAGCACGCAAACTTGGGTCCCCGCCTTCGCGGGGATGACGGTTGAGGCCGCGGGTGACTGGACGCGGATCGAACCAACAAGGATAAATAATGAGCGATAAACAATTTGACGTCGTCGTGATCGGCGGCGGTCCTGGCGGCTACGTGGCTGCCATCCGTGCAGCGCAACTGGGCTTCAAAGTGGCCTGCATCGACGAATGGAGCAACGCCGCCGGCAAGCCTGCCCCGGGCGGCACCTGCACCAACGTCGGCTGCATCCCGTCGAAGGCCCTGCTGCAATCGTCGGAAAACTTCGAGCACGCCGGCCACGCCTTCGCCGACCACGGCATCAAGGTCTCGGGCCTGGAAATCGACCTGGCCCAGATGCTCAAGCGCAAAGACGGCATCGTCAAGCAGAACAACGACGGCATCATCTACCTGTTCAAGAAGAACAAGGTCACCTTCTTCCACGGCCGCGGCGCCTTCGCCGGCAAGGCTGAAGGCGGCTACACCATCAACGTCAGCGGCCCGACCACCGACGTCTTGAGCGCCAAGAACGTGATCGTCGCCACCGGCTCGAACGCACGTGAACTGCCGGGCGCAGCCTTCGACGAGAAGCTGATCCTGTCGAACACCGGCGCACTGGCGATCGACGCCGTCCCGGGCAAGCTGGGCGTGATCGGCGCCGGCGTGATCGGCCTGGAAATGGGCAGCGTGTGGCGCCGCCTGGGCGCGGACGTGACCGTGCTCGAAGGCCTGCCGACCTTCCTGGGCGCCGTGGACGAGCAGATCGCCAAGGAAGCGCACAAGCTGTTCACCAAGCAGGGCCTGAAGATCAGCCTGGGCTGCAAGATCGGCGCGATCACCAAGGGCGACAACAAGGTCACCGTGGAATACGCCGACAACACCGGCGCCGCGCAGACCGCCGAGTTCGACCGCCTGATCATCTCGATCGGCCGCGTGCCGAACACCATCGGCCTGGGTATCGAGACCGTCGGCCTGCAGCTCGACGAGCGCGGTTTCGTGGTCGTGGACGACGAGTGCCGCACCAGCCTGCCGGGCGTGTGGGCGGTCGGCGACGTGGTGCGCGGCCCGATGCTGGCGCACAAGGCCGAGGAAGAGGGCGTCGCGGTTGCCGAGCGCATCGCCGGCCAGCACGGCCACGTCAACTTCAACACCATTCCGTGGGTGATCTACACCTCGCCGGAAATCGCGTGGGTGGGCCGTACCGAGCAGCAGCTGAAAGCGGACGGCGTGGCCTACAAGGCCGGCAGCTTCCCGTTCATGGCCAACGGCCGTGCGCGCGCGCTGGGCGACACCTCGGGCATGGTCAAGTTCCTGGCCGACGCCACCACCGACGAGATCCTGGGCGTCCACATGGTCGGCCCGATGGTCTCGGAGCTGATCTCGGAAGCCGTGGTCGCAATGGAGTTCAAGGCCTCGTCGGAAGACATCGCCCGTATCTGCCACGCACACCCGTCGCTGTCGGAGTCGACCAAGGAAGCCGCGCTGGCGGTGGACAAGCGTTCGCTCAACTTCTAAGCAGTCCCGTGGCGGCGCTCGCGCCGCCGCACACACATGGGGTGGGCGGTGTACCGTCCACCCCATGTTTTTACAGCACCGTCTATGAACGTCCAAGAGTATTACCAGCACGCCCTCAACGAGCGCGGCTTCAAGTCCGATCCGGCCCAGCAGGCCGCGGTCGACCGCCTGCAGCAGGCGTACGACGACTGGGTCCATTACAAGGCCCAGCGGTCGTCCGCTTTCAAGCGCCTCATCAACCGCCCCGACGTGCCGCGCGGCGTGTACATGTGGGGCGGGGTGGGGCGCGGCAAGTCCTTCCTGATGGACTCCTTCTACTCGGTGGTGCCGGTGGTGCGCAAGACGCGCCTGCACTTCCACGAGTTCATGCGCTCGGTGCACCACCAGCTCGACCAGCTCAAGGGCGTGGCCGACCCGCTCGACGAAGTCGCCAAGCGCGTGGCCAAGAAATACCGTTTGATCTGCTTCGACGAATTCCACGTCTCGGACATCGCCGACGCGATGATCCTGTATAACCTGCTCAAGGCCTTGTTCGACAACGGCGTGAGCTTCGTGATGACCTCGAACTACGAGCCGTCGACCTTGTATCCGGACGGCCTGCACCGCGACCGCATGCTGCCGACCATCGCGCTGCTGAAAGACAAACTCGATGTCCTCAACGTCGACGCCGGCAACGACTACCGCAAGCGCGCGCTGGAGCAGGTCGAGGCCTATTACACGCCGCTGAACGCCGCCTCCGACCACGCGCTGCGCGAAGCCTTCGCCAAGATCGCCGACACCGCCGAGGACCCGCACCCAGTGGTGCGTATCGAGAACCGCGAGATCCGCGCGCTGCGCCGCGCCGGCGGCGTGATCTGGTTCGACTTCGCCACCCTGTGCGGCGGCCCGCGCTCGCAGAACGACTACCTGGAGCTGGCCAGCCAGTTCCACACCGTGATCCTGTCGGGCATTCCCGCGATGTCGGCGGGCCAGGCCTCGGAAGCGCGCCGCTTCACCTGGCTGATCGACGTGTTCTACGACCACAAGGTCAAGCTGATCATGTCGGCCGCCGTCGAGCCGGAAGAGCTCTACACCCAGGGCCAGCTGGCGAACGAGTTCCACCGCACGGTATCGCGTATCATCGAGATGCAGTCGCGCGAGTACATGCTGGCCGAGCGCCGCGGCGCGGCCGACGCCATCGCCTGACCGAAAGGAGATCCATGACGAATCCATTTGCAGTACGCATCACCGCGGCGCTGCTGGCCGGCCTGCTGGCGGCCTGCGCCACGACCGACCCGGCGCCGATGACCCTGGCGACCGAGCCGACCACGTCCGTGGCCCAGGCCGACGAACGCCTGGCGGCGGTGGCGAAGGAGCGCGCGGCCATCGAGGCGCGCTATGCCGAGCGCGAGGCGGTCTGCTATGAAAAATTCTTCGTCAACAAATGCCTGGACGAGGCGCAGGAGCGGCGCCGCAATGCGCTGTCGGCGCAGCGCGCGATCGAGATCGAGGCCGAGCGTTACAAGCGCCGGCTGAAGGTCGAGGAACGCGACCGCGCCATGGCGAAGGCCGAGGCCGAGTACCAGGCCCAGGAAGCCGCCCTGGCCGCCCAGCCGCCGGCGCCGCCGCGCGAACCGGCCGCCTTGCCGCCGCCGCGTCCGCGTGCCGCGGGCGAGCGCCAGAAGCAGCGCGAACGCGACGATGCCGAGAGCCTGACCGCGGCCGAGCGTGCGGAGAATGTGAAGGATTTCGCGGAGCGCAAGCGCAAGTCGGAAGAGCGCCAGAAGGAAGTGGCGCGCCGCATGGCGGAGCGTGAGGCGAAGGCCGCGAAGAGGGCGGCGGAAGAGGCGAAGGCGAAGGCGGATGCTGCTGCGGCGGCTGGGAAGTGATCGTTTTGCGTTAGTGGTGTGCTACGGACTTGGGTCCCCGCCTTCGCGGGGATGACGTTGTTTGGCGGCGCGCGAAGGCTGCAGCGGGTGACTTCGGCTACGTACGTTTGAACGTCATCCCCGCGAAGGCGGGGACCCAAGTTTGGACGCGCTCCGTTAGCCCCTCAAACCACCCGCTTCACCACCCCAGCCCCATCCTGCGCCGGCTTGACCAGCTTGATGATCGCCATCGTGCAATTCCCACCCTTGCCCTGCGAGCGCTCCATCGCCTTCTCGATCAGCATCTCCGACGCCTGACGCGGCGTCGCCTTGGCCGTCACCGCCGCCAGCTCGGCATCGGTAAAGAAGTGCCACAGCCCATCCGAGCACAGCAGGAACGAATCCCCGGCCGCCAGCCCGGTATGGCTGCCGAAGGTCAGGAACGGTTCCTTGCGCTCGTTCCCCAGCACATTGAGCAGCAATTTCGACTTGCGGTGGTTGCGCGCCGCATCCTCCGGCAAGCCGTCGGCCTGCAGGTGCTCAATATAGGCCGCATCGTTGGTACGCGCCAGGCACTTGCCGTTTTCAAAGCGGTACAGGCGCGAATCGCCCACGTGGGCCCAGACGGCCTCGCCGTGCGGCGTCAGGACGAGGCCCACGAAACTCGCATGGATCTCGGTCCTGGTGGTCACCGCATTCATCTTGATGACCAGGTGCGATTCGCTGATGATGTCCTGAAGCACCTGCCCGAGCCGCTCCAGGCTGGGGTGGTCGCCCGGCTTGAATTCGTCGAACACCTGGCGCGCCGTATGCAGCACCTGGTCGGCCCCGGCCGAAGTGGCGATCCCGTCCGACAGCACGGCCAGTACGTAGCCGGGCGCACGTGCGCCGGTCATGAGGGCAGTGCGGTCGTTTTGCTGCGGGCGGTTCCCGATGTGTTGCGCGGTCCCCGCTTCGATCTTGTATGAAGTCATAAACTCGTGTTTTCCGTAGCGCTTACACCAATCTTTGTTGGCGGCAACCTCAGCGTAGATTAAACTATGCACTGAGAAGACCGAATGTTGCAAGCCGTAAAGGCCAAGCGACACACTGCACCGCCTTCAGCGGACCGAATTCCCGTAACGCATAACACCAGAACTGTTTGGAACAGACATCATGATCGACGTCCAGGACATCCAGCGCCGCATTATTGAACTCGACGTGGAACACCGCGACCTCGACGCTGTCATATCCATGCTGACGGCCGACGGCCACACCGACCAATTACAGCTGCGACGCCTGAAAAAGCGCAAACTGCAGCTCAAAGACCATATTACGCTGCTGAAGATGCAGCTGGTGCCCGATATCCCGGCCTGAGGCGCTTCCCGCCCGGCCACACCGAACACGACATTTTGACCGATCATCTCCCAGTTCCCGGCGCAGCCGAAGAACCGGTCGCGACGCCATTGCATGACGCGGGCGCCGACGCCGCTTCGCAAGCCAGCGCCCCGGCCGGAAAGTACGACGCCGACATCGACCGCCTGTTCGGAGCGGGCGGCCCGCTCGCGCCTGCCGTCGGCACCTTCAAGCCACGCCAGTCCCAGACCGAGATGGCCAAGGCCATCGCCCAGGCGATCGCCGACCAGCAAGTCCTGATGGCCGAGGCCGGCACCGGCACGGGCAAGACCTTCGCCTACCTGGTGCCGGCGCTGCTGTGGGGCGGCAAGACCATCATCTCGACCGGCACCAAGAACCTGCAAGACCAGTTGTTCCTGCGCGACATCCCGACCGTGCGCTCCGCACTGCGCGCGCCGGTATCGGTGGCCCTGCTCAAGGGCCGCGCCAACTATGTCTGCCATTACAACCTGGAGCGTACGCTGCAGAACGGCCGCCTGACCTCGCGCGACGACGTCGGCCACCTGCGCGAGATCTCGCGCTTCATCAAGATGACCAATTCGGGCGACAAGGCCGAGCTGGCCAAGGTGCCGGAAAACGCCACCATCTGGAACCTGGTCACCTCGACCCGCGACAACTGCGTGGGCGCGGAGTGCCAGTACTACCAGGACTGCTTCGTGATGAAGGCGCGCAGGGAAGCCCAGCAAGCGGATGTGGTCGTGGTCAACCACCACCTGTTCTTCGCCGACGTGGCCCTGAAGGACACCGGCGTGGCCGAGCTGCTGCCGTCCGCGAATACCGTGATCTTCGACGAGGCGCACCAGCTGCCGGACACCGCGACCCTGTTCTTCGGCCAGTCGGTGTCGACCTCGCAAGTGCTGGAACTGTGCCGCGACGTGCTGGCCGAAGGCCTGGCGCATGCGCGCGGCGGCCCGGACTGGGCCAAGGTCGTCACCGTCGTCGAAAAAGCCGCGCGCGATCTGCGCCTGGCGTTCGGCGGCGACAACAACATGCGCCTGTCGCTGCCGCAGATCCTGCCGGCTTCGCAATTCTTCCCGGCCCTCGAGACGCTCAAGGAAGAGTTGTCCGGCATGATCACGGTGCTGGAAGAGAACGCCGCGCGCGCCGAGACCATCGAAGCCTGCCGCGTGCGCGCGCTGGAGCTGAGCGCCGCCTATGACGCCTGGAAGCCGGACCTGAAAGCGGCCGCGGCCGAGCAGTGCGTGCTGTGGGTCGAGGCCTTCTCGTCCTCGCTGCAGCTGCACAAGACGCCGCTGTCGATCGCGCCGATCTTCTCCAGCCAGCGCGAAGGCACGCCGCGCAGCTGGATCTTCACCTCCGCGACCCTGGCGGTGAAGAACGACTTCCGCCATTTCTCCGACCAGCTGGGGTTGACCGGGGAACCGGCCAAGACCTGGCCGAGCCCGTTCAACTACGGCGACCAGGGCATCCTGTACGTGCCGACCGGGCTGCCGGAGCCGAATTCGATGGGCTATACCGATGCAGTGGTCGACTGCGCGCTGCCGGTGATCGAGGCGGCGGGCGGGCGCACCTTCTTCCTGTGCACGACGATCCGCGCAGTCAACCGCGTGGCCGAGCGCCTGCGCGCCGAGTTCGCCGAGCGCGGGCTGGACTTCCCGCTCTTCGTGCAGGGCGAGCGCGGGCGTACCGAACTGCTGGATTCCTTCCGCAATGCGGGCAACGCCGTGCTGGTGGGCAGCCAGAGTTTCTGGGAAGGCGTGGACGTGCGCGGCGATGCGCTGTCGCTGGTGATCATCGACAAGCTGCCGTTCGCACCGCCGGATGATCCGGTGCTGGCTGCGCGCATCGAGGTGATGGAAAAGCAGGGGATGAATGGCTTTGTTCATCACCAGTTGCCGGAGGCGATCATCACGCTCAAGCAGGGCGCCGGGCGATTGATTCGCGACGTGGAGGACCGGGGCGTGCTGATGATTTGCGATCCGCGCCTGATCACCAAGCCGTATGGCCGGCGCATCTGGCAGAGTTTGCCGCCGTTCCGCCGTACGCGGGTGCAGGCGGATGTGATTGGGTTCTTCGAGGGGACGTCGGAGCCGGCTGAGGGCGGCGGAGCCGCCTGAACCACATACGCTAGCCCGTCGTTGCCGGGCGCCCCGGGCCCGGGCGGCCGGGTTTAGGGGGGGG
>NZ_JAGPWD010000044.1 GCF_018119395.1 Massilia sp. ZL223 | reverse complement strand
GGCAGGGGGCCGAGCCAGCGGTAGCGCGGGCGAGGCTGCATTGCCGCCTCGCCCAGCGCCGGGTCGAGTGCGCCGCCGATGTGCAGCAGGCGCGCCGCCGGGTGGCTGAGGTGCCCGGCGGCGCGGATGAAGGTCAGCGGGTCTTTTTCGTCGCGCAGGTGGCCGATCATGCACACGTCGATATAGCGGCGTCGTGCCGGCGGGTGCCAGGGACGCAGGGCTGGCGCCGACTGGTAGATGACGTGGGTCCGGGTGCGCAGCGCGGCGGGGAGCTGGTTGACGGCGTCGTCTTGCAGGACGACCAGTGCGGTGGCGCGCTGCAGCGAGGCCTGGGCCTCCTGCGACTCGTGGATGTCGCGGTACACGTCGGTGCCGGTCAGGACCAGGAGCGCGGGCTTGTCCGGGTGCTTGTCGGTGAACGCCGCCAATGCCGCAGCAGAGCGGCGGGCGTGCAACGCGATCAGCAGGTCGGGGGCGGGATCGCCAGGTTGCCAGGTGTCGGTCACCTCGACTTCATGGACACTGCGCAAGAAACGCGCCCAGCGGCTGGCCGTTTGCCAATTGCCGTTGTTTGCCCGCGCCAGGGCGGGGCTGACGATGAGGATGCGCTTTCTCAATGCTCGTGTCTCCGTGTCGGAACCCAAGTTTATAAGAGCAGCCAGAAATAAAAAACGGCCACCCGCAGGCAGCCGTTCTTCACTACAGGCTTTTCAGCCCAGCTTATTCACCAAACGAACGACGCGAGCCGTCCATCGAGCGCGGGTGCGAGCCCTTGTAGCCGCCTTCGCGGCGCTGGCCGTCGCGCTGGCCGCCGAAGCGGTTGCCCTCACGCGGAGCAGGGGCGGCAGCGCCGGCCGGGCGGCGCTGGTCGCCGTAGCGCGGCGCGCCTTCGCGCGGAGCGCGTTCCGCGTACTGCGGACGCTCGCCCTGGCCTTCACGCGGACCACGGTCGGCGTAGCGGCTTTCGTACTGCGGACGCTCGTAGCCGCCGGTGCGCGGAGCGCGGTCGTACTGCGGACGCTCGGCCTGGCCTTCACGCGGCGCGCGGTCGTACTGCGGACGCTCGTAGCCGCCCTGGCGCGGACCCGAAGGCTTGCCGAAGCTGCGCTGGCCCGGCTTGCCGTTGCGGCCGTCGCCCGGCTTCCAGCCCGGACGGGCGGTCGGGGTGGCGCGCTTCGGCTCGAAGCCTTCCACCACGTCGACCGGGATCGGCTGCTTGGTGAAACGCTCGATGCGGCGCACGTTCATGCTTTCGGCGTGGTTCACCAGCGAGATCGCGATGCCGTTGCGGCCGGCGCGGCCGGTACGGCCGATACGGTGCACGTAGTCCTCGGGGAACTTCGGCAGGTCGTAGTTCACCACGTGGGTGATGTTAGGCACGTCGATGCCGCGAGCGGCGACGTCGGTCGCCACCAGCACCTTGATGCTGCCGCGGCGCAGGCTGTCCAGGGTGCGGTTGCGCGCGCCCTGGTGCATGTCGCCGTGCAGGGCGGCGGCAGCGAAGCCGCCGATGTTCAGGCGGTCGGCGATCATGTCGGCGTCGCGCTTGGTCGCGGTGAACACCACGGCCTGGTCCAGCGTCTCGTCGCGCAGCAGGTGGTCGAGCAGGCGGTTCTTGTGCGACAGGTCGTCGACGAAGTGCACCTTCTGCACGATGTTCTCGTGGCGCTTGGTGGCGCTGGCGATCTGGATCACCAGCGGATCGTTGGTGATGCGGCGCGCCATGTTGCCCACCACGCCGTCCAGGGTCGCCGAGAACAGCATGGTCTGGCGGGTCGACGGGGTGGCTTCGACGATCTTCTCGATGTCTTCGATGAAGCCCATGTCCAGCATGCGGTCGGCTTCGTCCAGCACCAGGATCTTCAGTTCCGAGAAGTCGATCTTGCCCGACTCCATGTGGTCGATCAGGCGGCCTGGGGTCGCGACCAGGATCTCAGGATTCTTGGACAACAGCTGCATCTGCTTCGGATACGGCATGCCGCCCAGGATCGACACGGCGCGGATGCGGCGCATGTCGGTGGTGTATTGCTCGGTCGCGTTGGTGACCTGCAGGGCCAGCTCGCGGGTCGGGGTCAGGACCAGCATCTTCGGCTGGGCCGGTTTAAAACGGACGCGCTCGCCGCGCGCTCGGGCCGACTGCGCTTCTTGCGCAGGAGTGCGGCTCATCGGGGCGGACTCGATGCCGGCCAGCTGGTGCAGGGCCGGCAGCATGAATGCCGCGGTCTTGCCCGAGCCGGTCTGCGAAGAGACGAGCATGTCGCGGCCAGCGATGCCGGCAGGGATCGCCTGCTCCTGCACCGGGGTCGGAGCGGTATAGCCGGCAGCGGTAACTGCCTTGACGAGGGACGCGTGTAAGCCTAGTGCTTCAAAACTCATTGTATTCTTTACTCTTTCGGATAATTCATGCGCATTCGCGGCACAAACACTGCGAACGCAAAATAGCAACGCGAACCGACAAACGAAATGACTCAGAATGAAAGAAATTTCGGCACAAAAGCTTTGCGCCGGGACGGTGTCTGACAACGACACGCAGGGCGGGAGGGCTTTATGGGAGGCGCTCGAAAGAGCCGCCTGGGTTTGCGTAGCTGCTAAAAGTGCTGCTGCTGTGGGCTGTCGCCGGCGACGATGGTCGCGGATTTTTGCAGCGCACAAACCGTACTATACAGGAGTTTCGCAAAGCGTGCACGCACACGGCATAGCCGTGTGCACCTTGTGCCTTGCGGAAACGACTGGAAAGCGCTGCCGGATCAGCGGCGCTTGCGGGTCGAGCTGGTGTTGCGCGACTTCTTGGTGCTGGAGACGCCGGCCTTGGCCTTGAAGCGCTGGGCCTTGCCGGCCTTGGCGCGCTTGACGGCGCTGCGCTCGGCCTCGAAAGCGACCACGGCGTTGTCGATGATGTTCTCGGCGATGTCGGTGTGGGCCATGGCCGAGGTCTTCGGCACCAGGATGGTCGAGCCGGCCTTGAGGCGGGTGCGGTCCGGGATGTTGTTGGCCTGGCGGATCACTTCCGGCGTGGTGCCGAACTTCGAGGCCAGCGATGCGATGCTTTCCTTGGCGCTGGTGATCTTGTGGGTGGTCCAGGACGACAGCGCCTTGCCGAACGAGGCCAGGTTGACGTGGAACTTCTCCGCGTTTTCCTTCGGCAGCAGGATCTTGGTCTTTTCGCCGCCGGTGATGACCGGCTTCTTGAACTGCGGGTTCAGGGCCTTGAATTCGTCGACCGACATCTCGGCCAGCTGGGCGGCGACGGCCAGGTCGATGTCGCTGGTCTTGTCGATCGCGGTGAAGTAGGGCTGGTTCTCGATCGCCGGCAGGGTCACGTTGAACTGGTTCGGGGCGGCGACGATGTTCTTCACCGCCTGCAGCTTGGGCACGTAGTTGCGGGTCTCGGCCGGCATCAGCTCGGCCAGGCTTTCGAAATCGGTCGGCTTGCCCAGCGCCTGGTTCTTCTTGATGGCGCGCTGAACATTGCCTTCGCCCCAGTTATACGCCGCCAGGGCCAGGTGCCAGTCGCCGAACATGGTGTACAGGCGCTGCAGGTAGGTCAGGGCCGCATCGGTCGAGGCGACCACGCCGCGGCGCTCGTCCTTGAACATGTTCTGCTTGAGGTCGTAGTCCTTGCCGGTGCCCGGCATGAACTGCCAGATGCCGACTGCGTTGGCGGTCGACAGGGCCTGCGGATTGAAGGCGGATTCGATTACCGGCAGCAGGGCCAGCTCGGTCGGCATGCCGCGCTTTTCCAGTTCCTGCACCACGTGGTACAGGTAGAGCGAGGCGCGGCCGGAGATGCGCGCCAGGTAGTCCGGGCGGCTGCTGTACCACTGGGCGTGGCGGTTGACCAGGGTGTTGTCGACGTCCGGAATCGCGTAGCCGCTGCGGATGCGCGCCCACAGGTCGGTTTCGCGGTACTCGTCGGCCTTGAAGTCGGTCTTGGCGGGGGCCAGTGCCTGCGGCAGAGCCGGACGGGCGTTTGCGGCGGCTGCCGCCAGCGAGGCGGGAGCGGACGGCGTGTCCATCGCGTGGGTCAGCGGTGCTGCGGCCAGGAGGCCCAGCGCGGCCAGCGCGAGGGTGGAGCGGGTCGTGTCGTGCATAGCGAGTCCAGTGTTGCGTTCAGGAACTAATCACATGGTTCAAGGGGCCAGTGTACGAATGAAGCGCTGAGCCAGTCAAGAAATAATCGGCCTCGGTTACAAAAAACTTTACTCAAGTCATTTTTGCAAGTTGGCATCATGAAAACTGAAGATGCCGGGAGTATCACACTTTTTGCCGCTAATTAAGGGCTGGGACGCCGGCATTTTCCGGATACCCGGCGGGGTATGTTTCCCTTGGGTGGTGGAGCGGTGCACCGGCCTGAGCCTTGTTGGAACCTTAGCCTTGCCAGCCTGTCAACCTATGAGGCCGCGCAAAGAGTGCGTACAATCCGGTCTTCGCAGAATGCTTTTTCTTATCGAGATTCCATCATGAGTACCCCCAACCTGAATGTGGACGATGACGCCGTCATCGCCGCGACTCGCCGCTGGCTGGAGCGGGCCGTCATCGGCCTGAACCTGTGCCCCTTCGCCAAATCGGTCTACGTCAAGGAGCAGGTGCGCTATGTCGTCTCGAACGCCACCACCCCGGAGGCGCTGCTCGAGACCCTGATGGACGAGCTGCAGCACCTGTCGGACACCGATCCGGAGCAGGTCGACACGACCCTGCTGATCCATCCCTTCGTGCTGAACGATTTCGAGGATTACAACGAATTCCTGGACGTGGCCGACGCCGCCGTCGAGGACATGCAGCTCGAGGGCGAGCTGCAGGTGGCAAGCTTCCACCCGCAGTACCAGTTCGCCGACACCGACGTGAACGACATCGCGAACTACACCAACCGCGCGCCGTATCCGATCCTGCACCTGCTGCGCGAGGACAGCATCGCGCGCGCCGTGGAAGCCTTCCCGGACGCCGCCGAGATCTTCGAGAAGAATATCGACACCATGGAACAGCTCGGCCATGAAGGCTGGGACAAGCTCGATGTCGGCCCCGCGCGCTGACCAGGCGGGCGGAGCGCCCGCGCGTCCGGATACGCCCTGCGTGGCGGTCTGCTCGACCACCTTCGACGAAGTCTGCCGCGGCTGCGGCCGCACGGTCGCCGAAGTGGCGAACTGGGTCGCGATGAGCGCCGAGGACAAGGAAAGGGTGTGGGTGCGGATCCTGTCCCAGGGCTACCCGCGCCGCAACACCTGATTGATTACTCGTACTCGCCGATAAAGTCTTTTTTACCGATCGGCACCCCGTTATGGCGCAGGATCGCGTAGGCGGTCGTCACGTGGAAGAAGAAGTTCGGCAGCGCGAAGCGGGTCACATAGGCTTCGCCGCTCGGGAAGTGGCGCGCCCGTTCGCCGGCGCCGTGGGTGATGGCGCGCTGGGCGCCCGCGTCGACTTCCGCCTGCGCCACGCTGTCGACGAAGCCCAGGGTCTTGGTGATGCGCTGCTGCAGTTCGGAGAAGCTCTGTTCGTTGTCGTCGTAGCGCGGCACCTCGACCCCGGCCAGGCGCGCGGTGGTGCCCTTGGCAAAGTCGGCGGCGATCTGCACCTGGCGCACCAGCGGGAACATGTCCGGGAACAGGCGCGCCTGCAGCAGGGCGGCGGGCTCGATCTTGTTGTCCTGCGCGTGCCGTTCCGCCTTTTCCAGCACATCGGCCAGAGCGCCGAGGATCTGGCGGAACACCGGCACGGTGGCCGTATACATGGTCATGCTCATGCGTCTCTCCTTGAAAAGAATTCAATCATAGCAATTCCTGTCGCGCGGCGCAGACACCAGCGCGGCCGCAGGTGCATGCCGTCTGCATATTTAGTGACGCATGGCAAGCTTCTGTGCATAATCTGACAATGGCATTGCAAGTGCAATACCGCTGCGTCCGTCGGGCGCCCGGCTCTTCGGCGCCGCCACGTTCCATGTCCCGCTCATGTCCAAGTCCCGCATCGATCTCCGCGCCTTGCCGTCCCGCCTGATGCGGCTGTACGGCCGTTCCCTGTATGGGGCGCTGCTGCTGGTGGTGTTCGCCAGCCTGGCGGTGCCGGCCGCGGTGGGCGGCTATCTGCTGCTCGGCGTGAAGGAGCGCGAGGAGACCATCGCCTCCCTCAACGAAGCCGTGGAGCGCAAGGCCGAGGTGCTGGCCCTCGGCATGCAGGAATCGCTGTGGGACATGAACGTCGAGGCGGCGCGCTCGCTGGCCGATTCCTTCATGCGCGACCCGGCGGTGGTGCGGGTCGAGGTGCGCGGCCTGTCCGACGCCGACTTCATCGACGTGCACGCCCAGGGCGATCCGCTCGGACGCCTCTACCGCGCCGAGCGCGGCATCGTGGTGCGCGGCCAGCAGATCGGCCGCGTGGCCATCGAGATGGACGATTACCGCAGCCAGCAGGAGCTGAGCGCCAAGCAGCGCAACTACGCGCTGGTGCTGGCGCTGCAGGTGGGCGTGTCGCTGCTCCTGATCGCGCTGCTGCTCAAGCGCCGCCTGCTGTCGCCGCTGCGCACCCTGACCGGGTTTTCCGACCGCCTCGCGCGCGGCGACTTCGAGACCCCGCTGGCGCTGTCGGCCGGCGACGAACTGGGGCGCCTGGGCAACCAGATGGAGCGCATGCGCATGGCGATCCGCGACCTGTTCGCCGACATCGGCCGCCGCGAAGAACAGTTCCGCACCATCGTCACCCAGGTGCCGGGCGCGGTTTTCCGCGTGCGTCCGGGCGGACCGATCGATTTCGTCAGCGACGCCATCGAAGCCATTTCGGGCTATCCGGCCGAGCGCTTCATGCTGGCCACCACCGACAACTGGGAAGACATCATCCATCCCGAGGACCGGCGCATGCACCGCCAGCTGGTCAAGGATGCGGTGCTCGCCGGCCGCGCCTACGAGATCGAATACCGTATCCTCGATGCCGGCGGCATCGAGCGCTGGGTGCTGGAAAACGGCCAGCCTTTCGGGCGGCCGGACGGCGAGGCGTTCCGCGTGGACGGGATCATTTCCGATATCAGCGAGCGCAAGCACAACGAGATGCGCATCGAGGCCCTGCTGACCGAGCAGGGCGCGATCCTGGACAATGTGATGTTCGGCGTGCTGTTCGTGCGCCAGCGCCGCATCGTGTCGGCCAACCGCCGCTGCGAAGAGCTGTTCGGCTACGGCGACGGCGAGCTGGCCGGCGGTTCGACGGCGCTGCTGTTCGCCGGGGAGGCTGATTATGCGCGCGCCCTGAGCGAACACCACGAAGCCATGCGCCAGGGCGCGGACCATGGCGAGGAGCGCCAGTTCCAGCGCCGCGACGGCAGCACCTTCTGGTGCCTGGTGAGCGGCTGCGCGCTCGATCCGGCGCGCCCGGACGAGGGCAGCATCTGGGTGTTCGCCGACATCACCGAGCGCAAGCAGGCCGAGGAAAAGCTGCGCCTGTCCGCCACCGTGCTGGAACACATCGCGGACGGCGTCATGGTGCTCGACGTGGATGGCAGGATCGCCGCCACCAACCCCGCCTTTACCCAGATTACGGGGTATACCGAAGCGGAAGCCCTGGGGCGGCATTCGAACCTGACCCATGGCGCCTGCAGGGACGAGCAGTTCTGCCGCGACCTTTGGCGCGACCTGGCCGAGACCGGTTTCTGGCGCGGCGAACTGTGGGATACGCGCAAGAACGGCGAGGTCTACCTGGAATGGCTCACGGTGTCCGCGGTGCGCGACGACCACGATGCGGTGACCCATTATGTATGCGTGTTCAGCGATATCACCAAGGTCAAGGAATCGCAGGAAAAGCTCGACCACCTGGCCCACCACGACCCGCTGACCGCGCTGCCCAACCGCCTGCTGGTGCACGACCGCCTGCAGCACGCCATGGCCCGCGCGTCGCGCGACGGCGAGCAGCTGGCGGTGCTGTTCATCGACCTGGACCGCTTCAAGAACGTCAACGACACGCTCGGCCACCATGTGGGCGACGAACTGCTCAAGCAGGTGGCGAGCCAGCTGGCCGGCTGCCTGCGCGAAGGCGACACCCTGGCGCGCCTGGGCGGCGACGAGTTCCTGGTGCTGCTGGAAGGCGTGGACGGCGCGCTGGGCGCGGCCAAGGTGGCGGAAAAGCTGATGCGCATGTTCGAGCGTTCGTTCACGGTCTCGGGCTACGAGCTGTTCGTCACCGGCAGCGTCGGCATCAGCCTGTTCCCTCAGGACGCCGCCGACCTGAATATGCTGATCCGTAACGCCGACGTCGCCATGTACCAGGCCAAGGCGCGCGGGCGCAACGGCTATGCCTTCTACGCGCCGACCATGAGCGGCGAGGGCGTCGAGCGCCTGCGCCTGGAAGCCCTGCTGCGCCGCGCGGTGGACAAGAACGAGATCTTCCTGACTTACCAGCCGCAGGTGGAAATCGACAGCGGCCGCCTGATCGGCGTCGAGGCCCTGGTGCGCTGGCAAAGCCCGGAACTGGGCCTGGTGACCCCGGACCGCTTCATCCCGCTGGCCGAGGACACCGGCTTCATCGCCCACCTTGGGCAGTGGGTGCTGGCCGAAGCCTGCCGCCAGATGGTGGCCTGGGATGCGAAAGGCCTGCGCGTGCCCAAGATGGCGGTCAACCTGTCGGTGCGCCAGTTCGAGCGCGGCGGCATGGCCGGCATCGTGGCCGGCGTGCTTGCCGACACCGGCCTGGAGGCCGCCCGCCTGCAGCTCGAAGTGACCGAGTCGGTGATCATGAACACCGGCGACGCGCTCCAGTTCATCAACGACCTGCATGCGGTCGGCGTGGGGCTGGCGATCGACGACTTCGGCACCGGCTATTCTTCGCTGGCCTACCTGAAGCAGATGCCGGTGCAGACGCTCAAGATCGACCGTTCATTCATCAAGGATATTTCGACCGACGCCAACGACGAAGCCATCGCAATTGCTATCATTCAGCTCGGCAAGAGCCTGAACCTGTCCGTAATCGCCGAAGGCGTGGAGCGCGAGGAGCAGGCCGCCTTCCTCCTGCGCCACGGCTGCAACCGGGCGCAGGGCTACCTGTACAGCAAGCCGGTACCCGCGCACGAGGTGCTGGCACGATGGGGACACGATCGCAATGAGGAATTTGAAGTTGGTGCCGCCTCCGGCGCCGCAGACTGACCCGGCCTTACCCGCGCGGCGCGGCCGCCGGCGCTTTTTGATCGGCGGCGTGCTGGCGACCGGCGCGCTGCTGGTCGGCTGGGGCGTGCAGCCCCCGCGCCAGCGCCTGCACACGGCCGATCCGCTGCCGGTGACCGATGGCGCGGTGGCGCTCAACGGCTGGGTCGCGATCGCGCCGGACGGCACGGTGTCGGTGGTGGTGCCGCGCAGCGAAATGGGGCAGGGCGTGCACACCGCGCTGCCGATGCTGCTGGCCGAGGAGCTCGATGTGCCGCTGGCCGCCGTGCGCGTGGCCAGGGCCCCGATCGACAAGATCTTCGCCAACGTCGCCGTGATGCGCGAGAACCTGCCTTTCCATCCGGACGACGAGGGCGGCGTTAGCCAGGGCGCGAACTGGCTGCTGGCCAAGGTCGGGCGCGAGCTGGGCATCATGTTCACCGGCGGATCAAGCAGCGTGCGCGACGCCTGGACGCCGATGCGCGAAGCGGGCGCCGTGGCGCGCGCCATGCTGCTGCGCGCCGCCGCCGCACAATGGAAGGCGGACCTGGCCGACTGCCGCACCGAAGACGGTTTCGTGATCCATGCGGACGGCCGCCGCGCCGGCTATGGCTCGCTTGCCGCGCGGGCGGCCGAGCTGGGCGCCGAGGTCGATCCGGAAGACGTGCGCCTGAAGGAGCCGGGCGCCTTCCGCCTGATCGGCAAGCCGGTGCCGCGCGTGGACAGCCGCATCAAGACCGATGGAAGCGCGCGCTTCGGCATCGACGCGCGCCCGCCCGGGATGGTGTACGCGGCGCTCAAGATGTCGCCCGTGGTGGGCGGCAAGGTGGGCGGTTTCGATGCCGCGCAGATCAAGGGCATGCCCGGCGTGATCGCGGTGACCGATTTCTCGTCGGCGCTGGGCGAGCGCACCGGCGCTGGCGCCGGCGTGGCCGTGGTGGCGTCCAACTGGTGGCAGGCGCGCCAGGCGGTGAATGCGCTGACGGTGAACTGGCACGAGGGCGAGCATGCCGCGTTGTCGAGCGAGGGCGTGTTCGAGCAGCTGGCGCGCGCCCTCGACGAGGAGAGCGGCTACGTGTACCACGACAGCGGCGCCCAGGAGGTGAAGACCGCCCGGCGCATCGATGCCGAGTACCGCGCGCCTTACCTGGCGCACGCCACGATGGAGCCGATCAACTGCACCGCCCAGGTGGCGGACGGCAAGGTCAGGCTGTGGGCCTCGACCCAGGTGCCGAGCATCGCGGTCGACGTGGCCGCGCGCGTGGCCGGCGTGGGGCGCGAGCAGGTCCAAATCGAGGTCATGCTGCTGGGCGGCGGCTTCGGCCGGCGCCTGGAAGTGGACATGGTGGCCCAGGCGGTGGCGGTGGCCGCCGCCCCGGCCGTGCGCGGCCAGCCGGTGCAGCTGATCTGGACCCGCGAGGACGACACCACCCACGACGTCTATCGGCCGGCGGCGCTGGCGCGCTTCCGCGCCCACCTCGACGCCGAAGGGAACATCGTCGCCTGGAACAACAAATCGGCCAGCGCTGCCATCGGCCACCAGTACTTCCCGCGCAACCTGGGCTTGCCCGCCGTGGGGCCGGACAAGACCACGGCCGAGGGGGAATTCGACCAGCAGTATGCGATCGAGAACCTGCGCGTGGAGCACGTGACCGTCGACAGCGCGGTGCCGATCGGCTACTGGCGCTCGGTCGGGCATTCGCACAACGCCTTCTTCAAGGAGAGCTTCCTGGAGGAGCTGGCGCATGAAGCCCGCCAGGACAGCGTGGCTTACCGGCGCGCGCTGCTGGCGGGTCAACCCGCCGCGCTCGCGGTGCTGGACGCGGCGGTGAAGCAGGCCGGCGAGCCGGCGCCAGGCCGCGCGCATGGCGTGGCGCTGCACCGCTCTTTCGGCACCACGGTGGCCCAGGTGGCCGAGGTGTCGGTCGAGGGCAAGGATATCCGCGTGCACCGCGTGGTGTGCGCGATCGACTGCGGGATCGTGGTCAACCCGAACATCGTGGCCCAGCAGGTGGAATCGGCGGTGGTGTTCGGGCTGTCGGCGGCGCTGGGCGGCGAAATCACCCTGCGCGACGGGCGCGTGCAGCAGTCGAACTTCGGCGATTACCCGGTGGTCCGGATGGACCGGGCGCCGCATGTCGAGACCATCATCATGCCGAGCGCGGCGCATCCGGAAGGCGTGGGCGAACCGGCCGTGCCGCCGGTGGCGCCGGCCGTGGCGGCGGCGCTGTTCAAGCTGACGGGGCAGCGGCTGAGAAGTTTGCCGCTACGGCTGGCGTAGGGTGGACGGCTCTGCCGTCCACGCGGTGATAGTTGGCAGCTAGGTCATCGAGCCTGGAATCGGAGCCGTTAGCGATCACCGCGTGGGCGGCGGAGCCGCCCACCCTACGTCAGCAAGTTCCGCAGGTTGCAGTCCCGCTGCCACCCGCGCCGCTCCTCGCTCGACTGGGCCAGCCTTGCCAGTTCGTCATCGCTGAGTTCCGCCTGCGCCTGCACCAGGCGGTCGGCCACGGCGCCGTCCGGCAGCATGGTGCCGAAGAAGGCCACCGTATCGCCGTGCTGGAGCAGCAGGGTGGGGAAGTTTTCCACGTCCAGGTCGCCGACCAGGTCGGCCTGGTCTTCGATGTCGATCCAGACGAAATGCTTGTCGGGGTGGCGCGCGGCCACCTGCTCGAAGGTGGCGCGGTAGGACGAGCAGGTGCCGCACCAGGCCGCGCACAGGCAGGCGACCGTCCAGCCGTCGCCGTCGAGGGCGGCGGCGATGGTGTCGCGGGTGGTGGAATCGAGGGTCAGGCTATGCATGAGCGGCATTCTAACGCGAGTCGGCGGGTGCGTCGCAAGTGCGTCGCAATCGCGCCGCGGACCGGCCCCGCCATGGTTGCCGCGCGGCCGAGCGGTTAAAATACGGCATGCCTAACATCCTCGCTATCGAAACCTCGTCCGAGCTCGCCTCTTGCGCCCTGCTGGCCGGGGACAACGTGTTCGTGCGCGCCTCCTCGGGCGTGCGCACCCATTCGCAATCGGTCCTGCCGATGGTCCAGGAACTCCTGCAGGAATCCGGCCTCGCGCTGGCGCAGCTCGATGCGGTCGCCTTCGGCGCCGGTCCCGGCTCCTTCACCGGCGTGCGCACCGCCTGCGGCGTCGCCCAGGGCCTCGCCTATGGCGCCGGCCTGCCGGTGCTGCCCATGGTAACCCTGGAAGCGATGGCCGAGGCCTGCCGCGCCCGCAGCGGCGCGCACGAGGTGCTGGCCGTGCTGGATGCGCGCATGGGCGAGGTGTACTGGGCGCAGTACCGTCATGAAAACGGCGCCTGGCGCGAAGTCGCCGCGCCCGCGCTGAGCGCGCCGCAGGACGTGGCGCCGGTGGCGGCCGCGGGACTGCAAGCCTGCGGCAACGGATTCTCGGCCTATCCTGAGGCCTTCGCGGACCAGCCCTATGCGGCCGGTGCGCTGGCGGACATCGTGCCGCATGCCCGGGAACTGGCCGTGCTGGCCCCCGGCGCGCTGGCGAGCGGGCAGGGCGTGCCCGCCGCCCAGGCCCAGCCGATCTACCTGCGCAACAAGGTGGCCTATACCAGCGCCGAGCGCCAGGCCATCAACGCCGCCAAGGCCGCCGGGAACGACAAATGACCGGGATGCCAGCATTTTCCCAATTGGCCTATGCGCCGATGACGGCCGGTGACGTGGACGAGGTGTGGGCGCTCGAGCAGAGCGTTTTTCCCTATCCCTGGAGCCGCGCCAACTTCGCCGAGTCGCTCAGCAGCGGCTACGACGCCTGGACCGTGCGCGACCCGGCGGGCGCGCTGGCCGCCTACTATTTATTGATGTACGTGGTCGATGAAGCCCACCTGCTCGATGTGGCGGTGTCCGGCGCCCGCCAGCGCCAGGGACTGGGCCGCCACCTGCTGGACCGGATCGCCGCGCGCGCCCGCGACCAGGGCATGGCCTCGGTGCTGCTGGAAGTGCGCCCGTCCAACGAACGCGCGCTGGAGGTCTACCGCCGCCACGGCTACGCCGAAATCGGCCGCCGCAAGGGCTATTATCCCGCCGGACCGGGCGGACGCGAGGATGCCATCGTGATGAGGCTCGAGTTATGAAGAAGATCAGCGAACGCGACGCCGTATTCCTGACGGAGATGGGAATCGGCCCGCTGTGGCAGCTGCGCAGCGCGCCCGAGGCTGTTGACGTGCCGGAAGCGGAAGAGGCGTCGGTCGTGGCCGAGCTGGCGGAACCGCCTGCCGAGACACCGGCAGAAACGCCCGCCGAAGCTGCGCCCGCGCCGGTCGCCAAACCGGCGCCTGCCCCCGCCGGAGACGCATTCGAAGCGGCGTGGGACGATGCCGCGGTGCCGGAAGAAACGGTCACCGACATCGCCCGCATGGACTGGGCCGCGCTGCGCCTGGCGGTGGCCAACTGCCGCCGCTGCGGCGCCTGCAGCGAAGGCCGCAAGCCGATGTTCGGTTCCGGCCCGCGCCAGGCGCGCTGGATGGTGGTGGCCGGCACGCCGGGCGCCCAGGACGAGCAGGCTGGCCAGCCGGTCAGCGGCGATGCCGGCAAGCTGCTGGAGAACATGCTGCACGCCGTCGGCCTGTCGCGCGAGCGCGATGCCTATGTCACGCCGCTGGTGAAGTGCCGCCCGGTCAGCCCCAAGGGCGGCGACCGCGCGCCGACGCTTGAGGAAGTGGAAGCCTGCCGCCCCTACCTGGAGCGCGAACTCGCATTGAGCGGCGCATCGACCGTGCTCACCCTGGGCCAGGTCGCGGCCAACGGCCTGCTCGGCCGTCCGCTGAGCGAACCGCTGGCGGGCGCGCGCGGCGCCGTGCACCGGCTGGGTGAGGTTCCGCTGGTGGCGACCCTGCATCCGGGCGAACTGCTGCGGCGCGGCCAGGACAAGGCGCTCGCATGGGCCGATTTGTGCCGGGCGAGGGCGCTCGATGCCGGCGGCCGCTGAGAGCTACCAGGAATCCTTCCATCGCCGCTGGGGCCACCTGCGGCGCGCCCGGGTCCGGGCGCTTGCCTGGCTGCTCGACGCGCCCGACCTGCTCGACATTCACGATCCGGCCTGGATTGGGCGTGTCGCCACCCTCGGCCCGGTGGCGCCCGAAGTCGCGGCCTGGCTGGCGCGGGTCGACCACGACCCTTCGGAGCTCGACGCCGCCCTTGGCGCGAAAATGTACACCCGTCTTGGCCTGTATGCCGAAAAGCTGATGGCCTTCTACTTCGAGCAGCAGGGCCGGCTGGTGGCGCATGGCCTGCAGGTGCGGGCCAGCCGCAACGACACCATCGGTGAATTCGACTTCCTGCTGGACGCCGGCCCGGACGCGGTCGAGCACATCGAGTTCGCCACCAAGTTCTACCTGCTGGACGGGGCCGGCGGCCAGGAATTCGACGCCCTGGTCGGCCCCAACCTGGCCGACAGCCTGGGCAAGAAGATGCGCAAGGTGTTCGACCGCCAGCTGACCCTGGGCGCGCACCCGGCCGCGCAGGAAGTGCTGCCGCGCCCCGTGACGCAGGCGCGCGCGCTGGTCAAGGGCTGGCTGTTCTATCCGCGCGGGAGCTGGCCGCTGATGCAAGGCATCGCGGCCGGCCATTGCCGCGGTTTCTGGTGCGCACTCGATGAACTCGACGAGATCGAAGGCGACGACTTCCTGATCCTGCCGCGACTGCAATGGCTCGCGCCGTTCCGCGCCGCGTCGGCGGTGTGGATGCTGAGCCGCGGCCAGCTGTTCCAGGAGCTGTCCTACCAGTTCGAGAACGCCAGCAAGCCGGTGCTGGTGTCGGTGGTGCGCCAGCGTCCCGGCTGCATCGAGGAGGTCGAGCGCGGGTTCATCGTGCCCAACGACTGGCGCGAGCGCGCCAGCGAAGTGAGGATGGTGAAGCCGGTCGGGTAGGACGCGCTAGGCCGATCAGCGCTTCAGGGACCTGCCGCCTTTGATGAAGGCGGCGATCTTTTCATGCTCCACGAGCAGGGCTTCAGGATTGCTTTCATCGAATTCGTGGAAACCGAACACTTCCACGCTGCCGTCCGGCGCCTTGGCCGACTGCAGCATGTTCTTCAAGGCGGCGCCATTGTCGGGCACCACAAACGGGATCGCCACCATCTTGTAGCCCTTCAGCTCCAGGTCGTGGGAGCGCAGCATCTTCTGGGGCCAGTTGACGTGATTGCCGAAGGCCTGGTTCATCCATGCGGGAGCGACCCACGCGTATCCTGGACCCTTGCCCAGGGACGTCAGCAGACTCTTGTTGGTCATCGCAATCGAGGCGAACATGGCGATCCACGCCGTGGTGCCTTTGGCATTGATGAGATACTGAGGTTCGATTGCCGCGCCCGTATAAATCGCGGAGCGGGCATTGACCGAAGACAGCAGGCCGCTCATCAGCTCCTGCGACAGGTCGATGTCGCTGGGCTTCTTGTTAGTGACGGCGACGAAGTACATCCACTTCCATGCCGTCGCGGACGCGAAATTCGTCGCCGGGGCACGTTCTCCCTGAGGATTGGCGTTCTTCACATCGGCAGCATTGCCGATACAAGCCAGGAACATCGCGGCGAAGAGCAAAGCGAAACGTTTGGTCATGGGGTGTCCCGTCGCGAGTGGGTGAACTTAGTGCTTGCCCTCGCCAATCAGCCCGAGCGAATCGTGCTCGCGCTGGTTGAGCGCATGGCGGCGCTGAATCAGGAACATGATGCCCGCCACCGACAGGCCGAACACCACGATGATGACGTCCAGGTCCAGGTTCAGGGTGATCATGATCGCGTAGGCCGCGAGCATGGTCAGGATCGACAGGTTCTCGTTGAAGTTCTGCACCGCGATCGAGTGGCCCGCGCTCATCAGGACGTGGCCGCGGTGCTGCAGCAGCGCGTTCATTGGCACCACGAAGAAGCCCGACAGGAAACCGATCAGGGCCAGCAGTGGGTAGGCCAGGTTCACCGAGGTCACGAAGATCATGCTGGTCACGACCAGGCCCATGATGATCCCGAGCGGGATCACGGTCAGCGATTTGCGCAGCGGGATCATGCGCGCCGCCATCACGGCGCCCAGGGCGACGCCAATGGCCACCACGCCGATCAGGTTGGTCGCTTTATCCAGCGGCATGTGCAGCGAACGCTCGGCCCACTTCAGCACGATGAATTGCAGGGTCGCGCCGGCGCCCCAGAACAGGGTGGTCACGGCCAGCGAGATCTGGCCCAGCTTGTCGCGCCACAGGGTGGCCGAGCAGTTGGCGAAATCGACGATCAGCTTGGCCGGATTGCGTTCCTGGTGCTCGTAGCGGGCGCCGGTGTCCGGAATGCGCAGGTTGAACAGGGCGGCCAGCACATAGATGCCGACCACGACCGCCATCGCGGCTTCGGCGCCCGTATCGATCCCGGTGGCCATGCCCGGCAGGTCGAAGCCGAGCAGGAAGGCGCCGCCGCGTTCGCTCACCAGGGTGCCGCCGAGGACGGTGCCGAGGATGATGGACATCACGGTCAGGCCCTCGATCCAGCCGTTGGCCGGTACGAGCTTTTCAGGCGGCAGGAGTTCGGTCAGGATCCCGTACTTGGCGGGGGAATACACGGCCGCGCCGAAGCCGACGACGGCATAGGCGAGCAGCGGATGGACGGTGAAGAACATCAGCGCGCAGCCGGCGATCTTGATCAGGTTCGCGATGAACATCACGCGGCCCTTGGGCAGCGAATCGGCGAACGCGCCCACGAAGGCGGCCAGCAGCACATAGAACAGAACGAATGACAGCTTCAGCAGCGGGGTCAGCGAAGCCGGGGCGTTCATCGACGTCAGCAGACTGATAGCAACAAACAAAAGCGCATTGTCTGCCAGCGACGAGAAAAACTGCGCCGCCATGATGGTATAAAAACCACGGTTCATTCGAAAAGTCTAAAATCTTGTCCGAGTTGCTTTATACCATGAAAGGTCTCCGTTCCAAAGAAACAAAAGTTGGCTGGCGCACGGCTCAGCCTGGGCTAAGGTAAAATAGACCCTTTCGCGAAGACACCATTTTCACCATGCCACGTCCGCTTTGCGCCACCATCCACCTCGACTCCATGCAGCACAACCTGAACCGTGCGCGCAGCTGCGCGCCGCTGGCCAAGCTGTGGGCGGTGGTCAAGGCCAACGCCTACGGGCATGGCCTGGAACGCGGCATGCGCGGCTTCGCCCAGGCCGACGGCCTGGCCCTGGTCGAGACCGAGAGCGCGGTGCGCCTGCGCGAGAGCGGCTGGATCAAGCCGATCCTGCTTCTCGAGGGCATTTTCGACGCCTCCGACGTGCCGCTGCTGGCCGAGCACAATATTAATAGTGCGGTGCACTGCATCGAGCAGATCAAGATGCTGGAGTACACCCAGCTGTACCGCCCGATCGACGTCCACCTGAAGATGAACACGGGGATGAACCGCCTGGGCTTCCGCCCGGAGGATTATGCGGCGGCCTACAAGCGCCTGCGCGCCATCCCCGGCATCCGCAACATCACCCACATGACCCACTTCGCCAATGCGGACGAACTGGAGCATCCGCTGCTGGCCATCGGCGAGCAGGTCCGGCGCTTCCGCGCAGGCGCGGACGGCTTGCCGGGCGAGCGCAGCCTGTCGAATTCTGGCGGGGTGCTGCACCAGCCCCAGCTGGCGGACGAACTCTCCAGCGACTGGGTCCGCCCAGGCATCATGCTCTACGGCGGCACGCCGGGCGGACGCAGCGCCCAGGACTACGGGCTGCGCCCGACCATGACCCTGCGCTCGGAGATCATCGGCATCCAGCAGCTCCAGCCCGGCGACACGGTGGGCTACGGCAGCCGCTTCGTGGCCGAGAAGGCCATGACGATCGGCGTGGTCGCCTGCGGCTACGCGGACGGCTACCCGCGCCATGCGCCGCACGGCACCCCGGTAGTGGTGGACGGCGTGCGCACCACGCTGGTGGGACGGGTGTCGATGGACATGATGACGGTCGACCTGACGCCCATCGCCAATGCGCGCGTGGGCAGCAAGGTCACCCTGTGGGGCGACGGGCTGCCGATCGACGAGGTGGCGCAGGCCGCCGGCACCATCGGCTACGAGCTGATGTGCGCCCTGGCGCAGCGCGTGCGCGTCACTGAAGGAAGAATGGGAACAGATGGCTAAGGCAAAGACGAATTACACCTGCAGCGAGTGCGGCGCGATCGCCAGCCGCTGGACCGGCCAGTGCGGCGATTGCAAGGCCTGGAACACGATGGTCGAGACGGTGGTGGAAGGCCCCGGCCTGAACCGCATGTCGCAGACCCAGCATAAATCCCTGGCGCAGACCGCGCCGGTGCTGTCCCTCGCGGATATCGAGGCGATCGACGTGCCGCGCTTCGGGACCGGCATCGAGGAATTCGACCGCGTGCTGGGCGGCGGCCTGGTGGCCGGCGGCGTGGTGCTGATCGGCGGCGATCCCGGCATCGGCAAGTCGACCCTGCTGCTGCAGGCGCTGTCGAACCTGGCCGCGACCCGCAACACTTTATATGTGAGCGGCGAGGAATCCGGCGCCCAGATCGCGCTGCGCGCGCGCCGCCTGGCGGTCGACGCCAAGGACCTCAAATTGCAGGCCGAGATCCAGCTCGAGAAGATCCTCGGCACCCTGGCCGACCTCAAGCCGGAAGTGGCGGTGATCGACTCGATCCAGACGCTGTACTCCGACGCGCTGACCTCGGCGCCGGGTTCGGTGGCCCAGGTGCGCGAATGCGCGGCCCAGCTTACCCGCGTGGCCAAGCAGACCGGCATCACCATCATCCTGGTGGGCCACGTCACGAAAGAGGGCGCGCTGGCCGGCCCGCGCGTGCTTGAGCACATCGTCGACACCGTGCTGTACTTCGAAGGCGACACCCAGTCCAGCTTCCGCCTGGTGCGGGCGATCAAGAACCGCTTCGGCGCCGTCAACGAGCTGGGCGTGTTCGCGATGACCGAGAAGGGCCTGAAGGGCGTCTCGAACCCCTCGGCGCTGTTCCTGTCGCAGCACGACAGCCAGGTGCCGGGCTCTTGCGTGATGGTAACCCAGGAGGGCACGCGCCCGCTGCTGGTCGAGATCCAGGCCCTGGTCGACGCCAGCCACCTGCCGAATGCGCGCCGCCTGTCGGTGGGCCTGGAACAGAACCGCCTGGCGATGCTGCTGGCGGTGCTGCACCGCCATGCCGGCATCGCCGCCTTCGACCAGGACGTGTTCATCAACGCGGTGGGCGGGGTCAAGATCACCGAGCCGGCGGCCGACCTGGCCGTGCTGCTGGCGATTAACTCGTCGATGCGCAACAAGCCGCTGCCGCGCGGCCTGGTGGTATTCGGCGAAGTCGGCCTGGCCGGCGAGATCCGCCCGGCGCCGCGCGGGCAGGAGCGCCTGCGCGAGGCGGCCAAGCTGGGCTTTTCGGTGGCCGTCATCCCCAAGGCCAACGCGCCCAAGCAGAAGGTGGAAGGCATGACGATCGTGGCCGTCGAGCGCATCGACGAAGCGTTCACGAAATTGCGGGAACTGGACTGACCGGCTTCATGCTCGTCCGTTTTTTCCTATAATGCTGCCTGACTCATCTCTTCCGGAACAGTATGTTTGGAGATCAAAGGAAATCCGCCCGCAAGGTCCTGAAAACCAAGGCCATGGTTGCCATGGAAGGCGATGCGCCCATCCTGGGGCGCACCTCGGACGTGGGGGGCAATGGCGTCAGCGTCGGCGTGCCGAATCCGCTGCTCGTCGGGCAGACGGGACAGGTGAGTTTCGACATCCTGGTGGACGGCAAGTTCGTTACCATCAGCGCCCGCGCCAAGGTGATGTATTGCATTATCAGCAATAACGAATTCAAGGTTGGCTTCCAGTTCCTGAATCTGGAACTGGCGGCGATGACCTCGCTGGCGCGCTTCATGCGCTGAGCCCCTCTCCCTGAAACGACCAACGGCGAGCGCCTGAGGCCTCGCCGTTGTCGTTTGCAGCCCGCTGAGCGGGCTGATCCACTATGCTTTATTCGTGATAGTGGTCGTACAGGCCGTCCGAGCCGCTGCGTGCTGCTTCGATAGCCTGGAGGGCTATGATACCGACGAGCCCGGACAAAATACCAAATACCAGTATATTAAACATAACAGCCGAACACCTTTCGGCATCCCCTCCTTATCAAGCAACTGCGGATTACCCGATTTCAGCTTAGCACTGTGTGCAGGAATTACAAGGATTGGTGCCGCAGTTCATGTCATATTTCAGCGGGAAATTTTTGCTGGACAAGCGCTCCTCCATAGGGGAAACAGCCGCTTGCCCGGCTGTCATCTTCGTGTCACATTGGCGAAAGATGTCATGAAGTTGTCATATTCGGCCGGTAGACTGCGCAGCAGTTCACCGGGGTTTCCCCTTACTTCAAGAGGATCTGATATGCGCATGAAGCATCTGTTCGTTTCCATCGCCGTTGCCGCCGCCTCGCTGGCTTCCAGCGTCCAGGCCGCCAACATCACCGGCGCCGGCGCGACTTTCCCGTACCCGATCTACGCGAAATGGGCCACCATGTACAAGGCCGCCTCCGGTAACGGCCTGAACTACCAGTCGGTCGGCTCGGGCGCCGGCATCAAGCAGATCAAGGCCAAGACCGTCGACTTCGGCGCCTCGGACATGCCGCTGCCGGCCAATGAACTCAACGCCGCCGGCCTGTTCCAGTTCCCGGCCGTGATGGGCGGCGTGGTGCCGGTCGTGAACCTGCCGGGCGTCGCCCCGGGCCAGCTCAAGCTCACCGGCGCCGTCGTCGGCGATATCTTCCTGGGCAAGATCACCAAGTGGAACGCGCCGCAGATCGCCGCGCTGAACCCGGGCGTCAAGCTCCCTGGCGACGACATCACCGTCGTGCACCGCGCCGACAGCTCGGGCACGTCCTTCCTGTGGACCGACTACCTGAGCAAGACCAATCCGGAATGGAAGGCCAAGGTCGGCGCCGGCACCACCGTCAAGTGGGCGGTGGGCGTGGGCGGCAAGGGCAACGAAGGCGTGGCCGCCAACGTGCAGCGCATCAAGGGCGGCATCGGCTACGTCGAGTGGGCCTACGCCAAGAAGAACCGCATGTCGCACACCCAGCTGCAGAACGCCGACGGCGCTTTCCTCCAGCCTGACGACTCCGCCTTCGCCGCGGCCGCCGCCAGCGCCGACTGGGCCAAGGCCCCGGGCTTCGCCGTGGTGCTGACCAACCAGCCGGGCAAGGCCAGCTGGCCCGTCACCGGCGCCTCCTACATCCTGGTGCACAAGGCCCAGGCTGACGCCGCCAAAGGCAAGGAAGTGCTGAAGTTCTTCGACTGGGCCTACAAGAACGGCGACGCCGCCGCGGCCGAGCTGGACTACGTGCCGATGCCGGACGCCGTCACCAAGCTGGTGCAGGACGCCTGGCGTGCCAACGTCAAGGACGCGGCCGGCAAGGCGCTCTGGTAATCATCTTCGCAGCGCAGGGGCCGGCCTTCCAGCCGGCCTTTCGCTCACCAGCAATATTGATAAAAACATATGAGCGTTCACTCCCCAGCCGTCCTGCGCGACCTGCCTGATCAGGCGTCCAGCGAAGCCGAGGCGCGCCAGGCGGCCGCGCTGCGCAGCACCATGCGCAAGCAGCGCATCCAGGACTTCTTCTTCCATAAAATCACGCTGCTGTTCGCGTTCTCGGTGCTGCTGGTGCTGGTCGGGATCATTGTCTCGCTGGCGATCGGCGCGGCCCCGGCCTTCAAGGAATTCGGCGCCGCTTTCGTCACCCGCGTCGAGTGGGATCCGGTGGGCGACCAGTTCGGCGCCCTGATCGCGATCTGGGGCACCCTGGCCACCTCCTTCATCGCGCTGGCGATCGCCTTCCCGATCAGCTTCGGCATCGCCCTGTTCCTGACCGAGATCTGCCCGGCGTGGCTGCGCCGCCCGATGGGCACCGCGGTCGAGCTGCTGGCCGGCGTGCCTTCGATCATCTACGGCATGTGGGGCCTGTTCGTGTTCGCGCCGCTGTTCGCCGACCACGTGCAACCGCTGCTGAAGGAAACCATCGGCCAGGTGCCGGTGATCGGCCAGCTGTTCCAGGGCCCGACCATGGGCATCGGCATCCTGACCGCCGGCATCATCCTGGCCGTGATGATCATTCCCTTCATCTCCTCGGTGATGCGCGACGTGTTCGAGATCGTCCCGACCGTGCTCAAGGAATCGGCCTACGGCCTGGGCTGCACCAAGTGGGAAGTGGTGCGCAAGGTGGTGCTGCCTTACACCCGCAACGGGGTGGTCGGCGGCGTCATGCTGGGCCTGGGGCGCGCCCTCGGCGAGACCATGGCTGTCACCTTCGTGATCGGCAATGCCCACGACCTGTCCTGGTCGCTGTTCGCGGCCGGTAACTCGATTTCCTCGACCCTGGCCAACGAATTCGCCGAGGCGGCAAGCACCTTGCACTCGTCCTCGCTGTTCGCCCTGGCACTGATCCTGTTCGCGATCACCTTCATCGTCCTGTCGGCTGCCAAGCTGATGCTGGTCGGTATGTCGCGCAAGGAAGGCGCTAAATAATGCAAACCATCGCCAAGAACCCCGTCTACCGCAAGCGCCTGCTGGCGCACCGCGTCGGCATCGTCCTGTCCGTGATCGCCATGGCGATCGGCCTCGGCTTCCTGTTCTGGATCCTGGCCACGCTCCTGATCAACGGCTTCGGCGCCGTCTCCAGCCTGCTGTTCACGGCCGATACGCCGGCCCCGGGCAGCGAAGGCGGCGGCCTGCGCAACGCCATCATGGGCAGCCTGATGATGGTCGGCCTGTCGACCCTGGTCTCGACCCCGATCGGCATCCTGGCCGGCATCTACCTGGCCGAGTACGGCGACAACAACAAGTTCGCCAGCGTGACCCGCTTCGTCACCGACATCATGCTGTCGGCGCCGTCGATCGTGATCGGCCTGTTCGTGTATGCGATCTACGTTGCCAACGTGCAGCACTTCTCGGGCTATGCCGGTACCATCGCGCTGTCGCTGATCGCGGTGCCGGTGGTGGTGCGCACCACCGACAACATGCTGCGCCTGGTGCCGAACTCGCTGCTCGAAGCCGCCTACGCCCTCGGCGCGCCGCACTGGAAAGTGGCCATGACCGTGCGCCTGCGCGCCGTCAAGGCCGGCGTCGTGACCGGCGTGCTGCTGGCCCTGGCCCGCATCTCGGGCGAGACCGCGCCGCTGCTGTTCACCGCCCTGAACAACCAGTTCTACAGCACCGACATGAACGCCCCGATGGCCAACCTGCCGGTGGTGATCTTCCAGTTCGCCATGAGCCCCTACGACGACTGGCGCTCGCTGGCCTGGGGCGGCGCGCTGCTGGTGACCTTTACCGTGCTGCTGCTGAACATCCTGTCCCGGACCCTGTTCAGCCAGAAGACCCCGCGTTAATCTATCCTGACATTTGTGATGACCCAACCTATGCCCACTTCGGCCCCGGCCTCCGCCAAGACCAAGACGATCGAGATCTCCGGCCTGGACTTCTTCTACGGGAAGACGCAGAGCCTCAAGAACGTCAGCCTGGACATCCACGACAAGCAGGTGACGGCCTTCATCGGCCCCTCGGGCTGCGGCAAGTCGACCCTGCTGCGCACCCTGAACCGCATGTACGACCTGTACCCGGGCCAGCGCGCCGAAGGTTCGATCCTCTACCGCGGCCGCAACATCCTGGAGCCGGGTGTCGACGTCAACATGCTGCGCGCCAAGGTCGGCATGGTGTTCCAGAAGCCGACCCCGTTCCCGATGTCGATCTACGACAACATCGCCTTCGGCGTGCGCCTGTACGAGAACCTGTCCAAGGGCGAGATGGACGAGCGCGTCGAGTGGGCGCTGAAGAAGGCGGCCCTGTGGGAAGAAGCCAAGGACAAGCTGAGCAAGAGCGGCCTGTCGCTGTCGGGCGGCCAGCAGCAGCGCCTGTGCATCGCGCGCGGCGTGGCGGTCAAGCCGGACGTGCTGCTGCTCGACGAGCCGACCTCGGCGCTGGACCCGATTTCGACCGCCAAGATCGAGGAACTGATCAGCGAGCTCAAGCAGGACTACACGATCGCTATCGTGACCCACAACATGCAGCAGGCCGCGCGCTGTTCCGATTACACTGCCTACATGTACCTGGGCGAGCTGGTGGAGTTCGGCGAGACCGACCAGCTGTTCATGAACCCGGCGCGCAAGGAAACGCAAGACTACATCACCGGCCGCTTCGGTTGATCGGCCGGCGCTTTTACTGAACAATACGAACACTGACGGAGAGTTGTAATGACAGGCGAGCATTCATCCAAGCAGTACGACCAGGAGCTGGAGGCGATTCGTTCCAAGGTCCTGCTGATGGGCGGCATGGTGGAAACCCAGTTCGACGCGGCGCTGGAGTGCTTCCGCGTCGGCGATACCGAGCGCGCCGAGCGCGTGATCGCCGAGGACCAGGCCGTCAACCAGCTGGAAGTCTCGCTGGACGACGCCTGCAGCCACCTGATCGTGCGCCGCCAGCCGACCGCCAACGACCTGCGCACCGTGATGGCGACCATCAAGGTGATCACCGACCTGGAGCGCATCGGCGACGAGGCGACCAAGGTGGCGCGCATCGCCAAGGGCCTGCACGAGCGCGGCCCATCGTCCTTCAACCACTACGACATGATCCGCACCATCTCCAAGGCCACTTGCGACCTGCTGCACGACGCGCTCGACGCCTTCGCCCGCCTGGACGGCAAGCAGGCCTTGCAGCTGATCGCGGCGGACGAAGTGGTGGACCATGAATTCCGCACCATCATGCGCACCCTGGTGACTTTCATGATGGAAGACCCGCGCACGATCTCGAACGCGCTGGATACGCTGTGGGTGGCCAAGGCCATCGAGCGCATCGGCGACCATGCCAAGAACATCGCCGAGTACGTGATCTACGTGGTGGAAGGGCGCGACATCCGCCACAGCAAGCCGGCGGCGCTCGAGCAGCCGGGCGCGTGACGATGGCGGACAATACCAATGTGCTGGTGGTGGAGGACGAGCCCGCGATCGTCGAGCTGGTGAGCTACTCGCTGCGCGAGGCGGGCTGGGACATCCGCAGCGCCGACACGGCGCAGGGGGCCTGGGAAAGCATCAGCCGCGGCAAGCCGGACCTGGTGCTGCTGGACTGGATGCTGCCCGACCAGAGCGGCCTGCGCCTGCTGGCGCGGCTGCGCGCGGACCGCGACTTCCAGGACATCCCGGTCATCATGCTGACCGCCAAGAGCATGGAAGAGGACAAGATCGCGGGGCTGAACAACGGCGCCGACGATTACGTCACCAAGCCGTTCTCGCCACGCGAACTGCTGGCCCGTTCGCGCGCGCTGCTTCGCCGCAAGAGCCCACACCTGGCCGAGGCGCCGCTGCGCGCCGGCGCCGTGACCCTGGATCCGAACAGCTGCACGGTGGTGGTGGAGGGGCAGCAGATCGAGATCGGGAATGCGGAGTACAAGCTGCTCAAGTTCCTGATGGCGCACCGCGAGCGCGTGTTTTCGCGCGCGCAGCTGCTCGACAAGGTGTGGGGGGACCATGCGGTGATCGAGGAGCGGACGGTGGACGTGCATGTGCTGCGGCTGCGCAAGGCCTTGAAGAGTGCGGATGGCTTGATTCGTACGGTACGCAGTGTTGGATATATGCTGTCCGAGAAATAAGGTGCTGCAAGGCGGGGTGCGCAATCTGCTCATAGAACTAAGGTTCCGGCCTTCGCCGGAACGACGTTCCAACGTAGCGAGCTGACGGCAAATGGGGTGGCACGCAGCTTACGCACGTCATCCCGGCGAAGGCCGGGACCCAAGTTTGCGTGATCGCCGCATCGTCCCTTGCAACACAACCCCTCAACATCGCCCACAATAACGATTTTCCGAACCCCGCGATGAACCCCAAAATCCTGTTCTGGGTCCCGGCGCTCCTGCGCCTCAGCCTCGTATTCGCCGCCGCCGGCATGTGCTGGTGGTGGTTTGGCCCCGTCCCCGGCCTGGCCGTGGCGCTGGCCGGCGTCGTGGTCGCATTCTTCGTCCAGCTCTCCTACCTGTACGAGCTGGGCGAGTGGCTGAACGAACCCCACAGCTCCCGCCTCCCTGACGGCTGGGGCGCCTGGACCGACGTCTTCGCCCGCCTGTACCGCCTGCGCCGCGAGGACGAGCGCAACCAGGCCGAACTCTCGGAATGGCTGGCGCGCTTCCGCCAGGCCATGCAGCTGCTGCCGGAAGGCGTGGCGATCATGGACGACGTCCTGTTCCTCGAATGGTGCAACGGCGCCGCCGAGCGCCACCTGGGCCTGACCATGGAGCGCGACAAGGGCCTGCGCGTGACCAACCTGGTGCGCCATCCGGACTTCATCGACTACATCGTCCTGGGCCGCTACGAGCAGCCGTTGACCCTGTCCTTCCGCGGCCGCAAGCTCGAATGCCGCATCATCCCCTTCGAAAACCGGCGCCAGATCCTGGTGACGCACGACGCCACCGACACCGAGCGCATCGAAGCGATGCGGCGCGACTTCATCGCCAACGCCTCGCACGAGCTGCGTACGCCGCTGACGGTGATCGTCGGCTTCCTCGAGATCGCGATGTCCGACCCCGGCCTGGACGTGGCCACGCGCACCACGCACCTGAAGCTGATGACCGAGCAGGCCCAGCGCATGCAGCGCCTGATCCAGGACATGCTGACCCTGTCGCGCCTGGAATCCGACGAATTCCCGCTGCGGCGCGAGCGCGTCGACATGAAGGCGATGGTCGAATCGGTGGCGGAGGAGGCGCGCGCCTTGTCGAATGGCCGGCACGAGATCGAGGTGAGGGTGGACGGCCCCGACGTGATGGGCAGCCCGGAAGAGCTGCGCAGCGCCTTCGCCAACCTGGCCTCGAACGCGGTGCGCTACTCGCCGGGCGGCGGCACGATCCGCCTGCGCTGGATGCGCGGCGAGGACGACCTTCGCTTCCAGGTGACCGATTGCGGCATCGGGATCGAGCCTTCGCACATCCCGCGCCTGACCGAGCGCTTCTACCGTGTCGACAAGAGCCGCTCGCGCGATACCCAGGGCACCGGCCTGGGGCTGGCCATCGTCAAGCATGTCCTGCTGCGCCACGGTGGGCGCTTGTCGATCGCCTCGGAGCCGGGACGAGGCAGCACCTTCACCGCCGCGCTCCCCAATACCACGCTCCCTGGCTAACACCCTTAATTAGGGTCAGAGTCGAATTATCGGGAAAGATTGTTAAATTTCCCAACAAGTCGACTCTGACCCTCATTGTGAAGGCTGCGTTTTTCGGCAGGCTTGCTGCTCGAGTCCGGCACCCAGAGCTTGCACACGGCTGCGCAGCCGCCCAATCCATTGCCCACTTGCACAACTGCCTATGAAGCAGGCAAAAACTAATTAGGGTCAGAGTCAAATTGTTGGGAAATTTTCCAAAGTTGCCAAACAATTCGACTCTGACCCCAATTTGTCGTGGGGGCTAGATCTATCTGGCAAATGGGGTCAGAGTCGAATTGCAGGAAATATTTGAGAATTTCCCAGCAATTCGACTCTGACCCTCATTGTTGGGGAAGGGGAGTGGGGGCGTGCCCTTGGGGACTGGTCGGGGTACAATCTGGCCTCGTTCTTTTCGGCACCGTTTATGTTCTCTCGTCGTACTTCCCTCATCGCCTGCGCCGCATTGCTGCTCGCCGCTTGCGGCAGCACTCCGACCACGCCACCGACCGCGCCCGCAGCGCCGGTCGCCCAGGCGGCGCCGCTGCCTCCCAAGAAGATCAAGATCGGCCTCGCCCTCGGCGGCGGCGCCGCACGCGGCTTCGCCCACATCGGCGTCATCAAGGCCCTCGAAGCCCAGGGCATCGTGCCCGAGATCGTGGTCGGCACCTCGGCCGGCTCGGTGGTCGGCGCACTCTACGCCTCCGGCCTGAACGGCTTCGCGCTGCAGAAGACCGCCCTCCAGATGGACGAGGCGACGATCTCCGACTGGGCCCTGCCGTTCTTCAACCGCTCGTCGGGCGTCCTGAAGGGCGAAGCGCTGCAGAGCTACGTGAACAAGGCGGTGAGCAACGTGCCGATGGAGAAGCTGAAGATCCGCTTCGGCGCCGTGGCGACCGACCTCAAGTCCGGCCAGCCGATCCTGTTCAATCGCGGCAATACCGGCATGGCGGTGCGCGCCTCGAGCGCCGTGCCGAGCGTGTTCCAGCCGGTGAGCATCGGCGGCAAGACCTACGTCGACGGCGGCCTGGTGGCGCCGGTGCCGGTGCGTTTCGTGCGCGAGATGGGCGCCGACTTCATCATCGCGGTCAACATCTCCAGCCAGACCGAGGGCGCGGCCACCGCCAGCTCGCTCGACGTCCTGATGCAGACCTTCAGCATCATGGGCCAGCGCCTGAACCACTACGAGCTGAAGGAAGCCGACATCGTCATCACGCCGGCCCTCGGCAACATGGGCTCGGCCGACTTCAACAGCCGCAACCTCGCCATCCTGGCGGGCGAGCAGGCCGCGGCCAGCGTCATGTCGCAACTCAAGGCCAAGCTCAAGGCCAAGCAGCAGCCATAACAACAAGGACCCTCATGAACACCAAACCTTACCTGACCCTCGCCGACGTCAAGACCATCGCGGCCGCGGCCGAAGCGGAAGCCCTGCGCAACAACTGGGCGGTGACCATTTCCATCGTCGACGACGGCGGCCACCTGCTGTGGCTGCAGCGCCTGGATGGCGCGCCGCCGATCTCCTCGCATATTTCCCCGGCCAAGGCGCACACCGCCGCGCTGGGCCGCCGCGAATCGAAGATCTATGAAGACCTGATCAACAACGGCCGCATCTCCTTCCTGAGCGCTCCGGCCATCGAGGGCATGCTCGAGGGCGGCGTGCCCGTCATCGTGGATGGCCACGTGATCGGCGCCGTCGGCGTGTCGGGCGTGAAGTCGACCGAGGATGTCCTGATCGCCAAGGCAGGCATCGCGGCGCTGGGCGTCTGAGCCGAGCTCGCCGGCAATCGAAAGGCGCCTGCGGGCGCCTTTTTCGTTTTAGCGTGTTTATTGCGCGCAGGCAGCAAATGCAGCGTTTCTGGACGGTTTCGGCCACCGCGGCGTCGAATTCGGCCGCATTTTTATAAAATTGCTGCATTGCCGAAGAGGGCGATTCGCGCTATAATTTGGAAGTTTAACCATTCACACATCAGCCGTAGCGACTACCCACCATCCCTCATTCAACTTGGCCTCCAAGCCCTGGCGACACACACCTGCCCAGGACCATTGGATGTCGGTCTGACGTGGCGCAGCTACGGTAACTTTATTGGGAGTTACCCTTGCCGCCATTTTTTTCTGGCCCAGCCGTCCCAGCCGTCCTGGCTCTCGCAGACGGAACGATTTTCAAAGGATATTCCATTGGCGCAGTCGGCCATACGACCGGCGAAGTGGTGTTTAACACCGCGATCACCGGCTACCAGGAAATCCTCACCGACCCCAGCTATTCGCGTCAGATCGTCACCCTGACGTATCCGCACATCGGCAACTACGGCGTCAACCCTGCCGACGTGGAAGCCTCCAAAGTCCACGCCGCCGGCCTGATCATCCGCGACCTGCCGCTGCTGGCCTCGAATTTCCGTTCCACCCAATCGCTGTCGGACTACCTGAAGCAGGAAAACGTCGTGGCCATCGCCGGCATCGACACCCGCAAGCTGACCCGCATCCTGCGCGAAAAGGGCGCGCAAGCGGGCGCCATCCTGACCGGCAGCGCAGGCGCGGAGCCGTCCACCGCCCAGGCGCTGGAACTGGCGCGCTCCTTCCCGGGCCTGGCGGGCATGGACCTGGCCAAGGTGGTCTCGGTGAAAGAGCCGTACGAATTCCTTGAGACCGAGTGGAAGCTGGGCCAGGGCTTCGGCAAGCAAGAGAATCCCCAATACCACGTGGTCGCCTTCGACTACGGCGTCAAGCGCAACATCCTGCGCATGCTGGCCGAGCGCGGCTGCAAGGTTACCGTGCTGCCGGCGCAAGCCACCGCCGAAGACGCGCTGGCGCTGAACCCGGACGGCATCTTCCTGGCCAACGGCCCCGGCGACCCGGAACCCTGCGACTACGCCATCAAGGCTTCGCGCGAACTGATCGAGAAGGGCATCCCGACCTTCGGCATCTGCCTGGGCCACCAGATCATGGCCCTGGCCTCGGGCGCCAAGACGATGAAGATGAAGTTCGGCCACCACGGCGCGAACCACCCGGTGCAGGACCTCGATTCGAAGAAGGTCCTGATCACCTCGCAGAACCACGGCTTCGCCGTCGACCCGGAAACCCTCCCGGCCAACTGCCGCGTGACCCACGTGTCGCTGTTCGACGGCTCGCTGCAGGGCTTCGAGCGCCTAGATAAGCCGGCCTTCTGCTTCCAGGGCCACCCGGAAGCCTCGCCCGGCCCGACCGACGTCGCCTATCTGTTTGACCGCTTCATCAGCCTGATGCAAGCCCGTGGAGAAGAAATAAATGCAGAGGAAAAAGTAAATGCCTAAGCGTAGTGATATCAAAAGCATCCTGATTATCGGCGCGGGCCCGATCGTCATCGGCCAGGCGGTCGAATTCGACTACTCGGGCGCCCAGGCCTGCAAGGCCCTGCGCGAAGAAGGCTACAAGGTCATCCTGGTCAACTCGAACCCGGCGACCATCATGACCGACCCGGAAACGGCCGACGTGACCTACATCGAGCCGATCACCTGGAAGGTCGTCGAGCGCATCATCGAAAAAGAGCGTCCGGACGCGATCCTGCCGACCATGGGCGGCCAGACCGCGCTGAACTGCGCGCTCGACCTGCACCGCAACGGCGTGCTGGACAAGTACAAGGTGGAACTGATCGGCGCCACGCCGGAAGCCATCGACAAGGCCGAGGACCGCGCCAAGTTCAAGGACGCGATGACCAAGATCGGCCTGGGTTCGGCCCGTTCGGGCGTCGCCCACTCGATGGAAGAATCGTGGGCCGTGCAGCGCGAGCTGGGCTTCCCGACCATCATCCGTCCGTCCTTCACCATGGGCGGCAGCGGCGGCGGCATCGCCTACAACGAAGAAGAATTCGAAGCGATCTGCAAGCGGGGCCTGGAAGCCTCGCCGACCAACGAGCTGCTGATCGAAGAATCGCTGCTCGGCTGGAAAGAGTACGAGATGGAAGTGGTCCGCGACAAGAAGGACAACTGCATCATCATCTGCTCGATCGAAAACCTGGACCCGATGGGCGTGCACACCGGCGACTCGATCACCGTGGCGCCGGCGCAGACCCTGACGGACAAGGAATACCAGATCATGCGCAATGCGTCGATCAACGTCCTGCGCGAGATCGGCGTCGACACCGGCGGCTCGAACGTGCAGTTCGCGATCAACCCGAAGGACGGCCGCATGATCGTCATCGAGATGAACCCGCGTGTCTCGCGTTCCTCGGCGCTGGCCTCGAAGGCCACCGGCTTCCCGATCGCTAAGGTCGCGGCCAAGCTGGCCGTCGGCTTCACCCTCGATGAGCTGCGCAACGAGATCACCGGCGGCGCGACCCCGGCCTCGTTCGAACCTTCGATCGACTACGTGGTCACCAAGATCCCGCGCTTCACTTTCGAGAAATTCCCGACCGCCGACAAGCACCTGACCACCCAGATGAAATCGGTGGGCGAGGTGATGGCGATGGGCCGCACCTTCCAGGAATCCTTCCAGAAGGCCCTGCGCGGCCTGGAAGTGGGCGTGGACGGCCTGAACGAAAAGACCCGCGACCGCGAAAAGATCGAAGAGGAGCTCGGCGAGCCGGGTCCGGACCGCATCTGGTACGTGGGCGACGCATTCGCCCAGGGCTTCACCCTGGAAGAAGTGCACAACCTGACCAAGATCGACATGTGGTTCCTGGTGCAGATCAAGGAGATCGTGGACATCGAGCTGTGGCTCGAGACCCAGACCCTGGAAGCCCTGGACAAGCCGCTGCTCTATAAACTGAAGCAGAAGGGCTTCTCGGACCGCCGCATGGCCTTCCTGCTGAAGACCACGCCGGCAAGCGTGCGCGCGCGCCGTCACGCCCTGGGCATCCGCCCGGTGTACAAGCGCGTCGACACCTGCGCCGCGGAGTTCGCGACCAACACCGCCTACATGTACTCGACCTACGACGAGGAGTGCGAGTCCAACCCGACCGACAAGAAGAAGATCATGGTGCTGGGCGGCGGTCCCAACCGCATCGGCCAGGGCATCGAGTTCGACTACTGCTGCGTGCACGCGGCCCTCGCCATGCGCGAAGACGGCTACGAGACCATCATGGTCAACTGCAACCCGGAGACCGTGTCGACCGACTACGATACCTCGGACCGCCTGTACTTCGAGTCGCTGACCCTGGAAGACGTGCTGGAAATCGTGGAGCTGGAAAAGCCGGTGGGCGTGATCGTCCAGTACGGCGGCCAGACCCCGCTGAAGCTGGCGCTCGACCTGGAAGCCAACGGCGTGCCGATCGTCGGCACCTCGCCGGACATGATCGACGCCGCCGAAGACCGCGAGCGCTTCCAGCAGCTGCTGCAAAAGCTCGGCCTGCGCCAGCCGCCGAACCGCACCGCGCGCACCGAAGCCGAGGCGCTCGAACTGGCCCAGGAAATCGGCTACCCGCTGGTGGTGCGCCCGTCCTACGTGCTGGGCGGCCGCGCGATGGAAATCGTCCACGAGCAGCGCGACCTGGAGCGCTACATGCGCGAAGCGGTCAAGGTCTCGAACGATTCTCCGGTGCTGCTGGACCGCTTCCTGAACGACGCCATCGAAGTCGACGTCGACTGCATCTCGGACGGCGAAGCCACCTTCATCGGCGGCGTGATGGAACACATCGAACAGGCCGGCGTGCACTCGGGCGACTCGGCCTGCTCGCTGCCGCCGTACTCGCTGTCGCAGTCGACCATCGATGAACTGAAGCACCAGACCTCGCTGATGGCCAAGGCCCTGAACGTGGTCGGCCTGATGAACGTGCAGTTCGCGATCCAGCAGACCGAAGTCGAGGGCAAGACCGTCGATACCGTCTACGTCCTGGAGGTGAACCCGCGCGCCTCGCGTACCGTGCCTTTCGTGTCGAAGGCGACGGGGCTGCAGCTTGCAAAAATAGCGGCGCGCTGCATGGTGGGCCAGACCCTGGCCCAGCAAGGCATCACCACCGAAGTCGTGCCGCCGTTCTACAGCGTCAAGGAAGTCGTGTTCCCGTTCGTGAAATTCCCGGGCGTGGACACCATCCTGGGACCGGAGATGAAGTCGACCGGCGAAGTGATGGGCGTGGGCCAGACCTTCGGCGAAGCCTTCGTGAAGTCTCAGCTGGCGGCCGGCATCATCCTGCCGAAGAGCGGTGTGGTGTTCCTGTCGGTGAAGGCCTCCGACAAGCCGCGCGCCGTCGGCGTGGCGCGCGAGCTGGTCAAGCTGGGCTTCTCGCTGGTGGCGACCAAGGGCACGGCGGCCGTGATCGCGGCGGCCGGCATCCCGGTGCGTCCGGTGAACAAGGTCCTGGAAGGCCGCCCGCACGTGGTCGACATGATCAAGAACCGCGAGATCGTCATGGTCGTGAATACGGTGGAAGAAAAGCGTTCGGCGATCACCGACTCGCGCACCATCCGTACCTCGGCCCTGCAATCGCGCGTGGTGACCTATACCACCATCGCGGGCGCGGAAGCGGCGATCGAGGGCATGTCCCACATCGACGAACTGCGTGTGTACGATTTACAAGGCCTCCATAACACCTTAAACTAAGCGGCAAGTAGTACCCGCTTCAGAATAAAACCACAGAGCTCGCGCGGCCGTGCGCCGTGTGCCTCTGTGGTTTTCACTTTGAGTGGCGGGTATGGGCCTCTAACGATTGAAACAGAAGACCATGAACACTCCATTGACCAAATACGGCGCTGAACTTCTCAAGGAAGAACTGCACCAGCTTAAGACCAAGGAGCGCCGCATCGTGATCGACGCGATCGCCGAGGCGCGTTCGCATGGCGACCTGTCCGAAAACGCCGAGTACGATGCCGCCAAGGAGCGCCAGGCTTTCGTCGAAGGCCGCATCGCCGAGCTCGAAGGCAAGCTGAGCACTGCCCAGATCATCGACCCGGCCACCCTGGACGCGGAAGGCCGCGTGGTGTTCGCCTCGACCGTCGACCTGGAAGACCTGGACAGCGGCCAGAAAGTCAGCTACCAGATCGTCGGCATCGATGAAGCCGACCTGAAGATGAACAAGGTGTCGGTGACTTCGCCGATCGCCCGTGCGCTGATCGGTAAATACGCCGGCGACGTGGTCGAAGTGCAGGCCCCGTCGGGTCCGCGCGAGTACGAGATTCTGGAAGTCCGCTACGTCTGATGGCTGCCGACGCCGCGCCTGTCCAGGTAGTCCGTTCAGGCGGACGCCTGGCCGGCGCGCGCCTGTTGCTGGCCTGCCTGTGGGCGGGCGGCCTGTGGGCGCTGGGCTATATCGCGGCGCCGGCGGCGTTTGCTGTCCTGCCGAGCAAGCTGGCGGGCGATGTCGTGTCGGTGCTCCTGAGCCGCCAGGCCTGGCTGTCGATTGCCTGCGCCATGCTGTTGCTGGTGCTGCTGAAGTTTTCGGCTGATCTGCCGCCTGCCAGGCGGCGTTTCCTGGGCTGGCTGGTGCTGGCGATGCTGGCGTGTACGCTGGTGATCTTTGTCGGGCTGCAGCCCGCCATGGCCCACCTGCGCGAGCTGGCGGGAGCGGGCGGGGTGAGGGCGTCTCCGTACTGGACCCAGTTCGCGGTGATGCATGGGGTGTCGCAGCTGTTCCATCTGGTGGAGAGCTTGCTGGGGGCTTGGCTGATTCTGAAGAGCCGTTGAGCCTCTATTTGACCCGCTGCCCCGGCACGTCGTTCCGGCGAAGGCTGGAACCCAATTCCCTTGAATACTGAGATTATCGGCTTGCACCGGTCAGGGTGAAAGCGAAAGAAAGTGGTTTGCAGCGAACTTGGGTTCCGGCCTGCGCCGGAACGACGGATTAACGGTTGCGTGTCGAAACGATAAGCTCGGCCATTCTGACGACAGACGAAAAAAAACCGGGTCACCCCGGTTTTCATCACTTGTTCAGCGAATTTTTCTTGGTACTGGTCTGACGCGGCTTGGCGCGCTTGATGTTGCCGCCCGCCGTCACGCGTTCATTCCCCTTGAGCATGACCTTGGTGACGCTCGGCTTCTTGGTGCCGCTGGCGCTGGCCTTGACGATGGTGACTTCGCGCATGCCGGGGCCCGACTTGCCGCTGCGTTCCTTGACGGCTTCCTTCTTCGGGCGGTACAGCACCAGCAGCTTGCCGATGTGCTGGACCGGCGCCGCGCCCAGTTCCTCGCAAATCTGTTCGTACATGGCGACACGTTCCTCGCGCTCGTCGCCGAACACGCGGACCTTGATCAGGCCGTGGGCGTCCAGGCTCGAGGAGATTTCTTTCATGACGGCTTCGGTCAGGCCCTCGCCGCCGATCATGACGACAGGATTGAGTCCATGGGCTTCCGCGCGCAGTGCGCTGCGCTCGGCCGGAGTGAGTTTAAGCATAATATTTTTTGGAAGTACCTTTAAAAGCAGTATTCTACGCGAATGGCCAAGAACAAATTAAACAAAAACTGGTTGCACGACCACATTAACGATCCGTACGTCAAATTGGCGCAAAAAGAGGGCTACCGCGCCCGCGCCGCCTACAAGCTCAAGGAAATCGACGAAAGCGAAAAGCTGATCAAGCCGGGCCAGGTCATCGTCGACCTCGGCTGCACCCCCGGCAGCTGGGCCCAGTACACCCGCCGCAAGCTGGCGGGCAAGGAGGGCGGCGGCATCCACGGCACCATCATCGGCCTCGACATCCTGCCGATGGAGCCGGTGGCCGACGTGCATTTCATCCAGGGCGACTTCCGCGAAGAGGAACTCCTCGACCATCTCGACGAAGTCCTGGGCGGCCGCAAGGCCGACCTGGTGCTGTCCGACATGGCGCCCAACCTGTCCGGCATTCCGCACGCGGACGCGGCGCGCATGGAGCATTTGATCGACCTGGCTATTGAGTTTTCTCAATTGCACCTGAAGCCGAGTGGCGCATTACTGGTAAAGTGCTTTAAAGACATGGGCTTCACCCAGATCCTGGAAAAGTTTCGGGAGGAATTCCGCACCGTCAAACAGGTCAAACCCAAGGCCAGCCGCGACAAATCGTCCGAAATTTTCCTGCTGGGCCGTGGATTGAAACATCCGGCCGGGCCGAAATCGGGCGATGACGATAGTGAAGACTCTTGATTTTTCGCGAGCAAGCCACACATCAGCCGCGTGAGGCTGGCAGGACGCAAACGCTTGCGTATGCATGTCGAACTTAAAATTATGGCATTTCAGCACTATTGCTTGCGTTGCGTGGCGGCGTCGGCTTATTGCGGTTAAAATCGTCGTACTGTAATCGGTAGAGATGCAGAACGCATCGGAGGAGTTCTCGTGAATAATATGTTTTCCAAATCCGCCATCTGGGTGGTGGTCGCACTGCTGCTGTTCATGCTGTTCAAGCAGTTCGACACCCATAGCGTGGCTGGCGGCAGCAAGACCATCGCTTATTCCGAGCTGCTCGACGATGTGAAGGCACGCCGCATCAAGGACGTCGTGATCGAGGGCTCGAACATCACCGCGACCCGCACCGACGATTCCAAGGTGCGCGCGACCGCGACCATCCTCGACCGCGGCCTGATCGGCGACCTGCGCGAGAACGGCGTGCGCTTCGACGTCAAGCCGCCCGAGGAACCGTCCTTCCTGCAGCAGGTCTTCATCTCCTGGTTCCCGATGCTGCTCCTGATCGGCGTGTGGGTCTTCTTCATGCGCCAGATGCAGGGCGGCGGCAAGGGCGGCGCTTTCTCCTTCGGCAAGTCGAAGGCGCGCATGCTCGATGAAACCAACAACACCGTGACCTTCTCCGACGTCGCCGGCTGCGACGAGGCGAAGGAAGAAGTGGGCGAGATCGTCGACTTCCTGAAGGACCCGACCAAGTTCCAGAAACTGGGCGGCCGCATCCCGCGCGGCGTGCTGATGGTTGGTCCTCCGGGTACCGGCAAGACCCTGCTGGCGCGCGCCATCGCCGGCGAAGCGAAAGTGCCGTTCTTCTCGATCTCGGGTTCCGACTTCGTCGAGATGTTCGTCGGCGTGGGTGCGTCCCGCGTGCGCGACATGTTCGAGAACGCCAAGAAGCACTCGCCCTGCATCATCTTCATCGACGAGATCGACGCGGTCGGCCGTCACCGCGGCGCCGGCATGGGCGGCGGCAACGACGAGCGCGAACAGACCCTGAACCAGCTGCTGGTCGAGATGGACGGCTTCGAAGCCTCCTCGGGCGTGATCGTGATCGCCGCGACCAACCGCGCCGACGTGCTGGACAAGGCGCTGCTGCGTCCGGGCCGTTTCGACCGCCAGGTGATGGTCGGCCTGCCGGACATCCGCGGCCGCGAGCAGATCCTCAACGTGCATATGCGCAAGGTCCCGATCGGCACCGACGTCAAGGCCGACATCCTGGCGCGCGGCACCCCGGGCTTCTCGGGCGCCGACCTGGCCAACCTGGTCAACGAGGCCGCGCTGTTCGCCGCGCGCCGCAGCAAGCGCCTGGTCGAGATGATCGACTTCGAGGACGCCAAGGACAAGATCTTCATGGGCCCGGAACGCAAGTCCATGGTCATGCGCGAGGAAGAGCGCCGCAACACGGCCTACCACGAGTCGGGCCACGCGGTGGTCGCCAAGCTGTTGCCGAAGGCCGATCCGGTGCACAAGGTCACCATCATGCCGCGCGGCTATGCCCTGGGCCTGACCTGGCAGCTGCCTGAGCACGACAACCTGTCCGGCTACAAGGACAAGATGCTGGAAGAGATTTCGATCCTGTTCGGCGGCCGCATCGCCGAAGAGATCTTCGTCGGCCAGATGTCGACCGGCGCCTCGAACGACTTCGCCCGCGCCACCAAGCTGGCCCGCTCGATGGTGACCCGCTTCGGCATGTCCGAGAGCATGGGCGTGATGGTCTACGAAGACAGCGAGAACGACGGCTTCTTCGGCGGCAGCACCAAGACCATCTCGGAGGCGACCCAGCAAAAGGTGGACGCCGAGATCCGCGCCATCCTCGACACGCAGTACGCCCTGGCGCGCCGCCTGCTCGAAGAAAACCGCGAGAAGGTCGAGATGATGACCAAGGCGCTGCTCGACTGGGAAACCATCGACGCCGAGCAGATCAACGACATCATGGCCGGCCGCGAGCCGCGCCAGCCGAAGGCCGGCCTGCTGACCAAGCGTACGCCGCCGGGCGACAGCGGCCCGGGTGGCGTGGCGCCGAACGCCACCGCACCGGCCTGATGCGCTGATCCGTTTCTCCAAGAGGCATCCGACAGGATGCCTCTTGTACGTTAACGCCACTTACTCCCTGTATGTCCAAGAACCTGCACTGCGGCCGTTTCAGCTTCCCGCTGGAAGGCCCGGACGCCGGGATGCCCGTCGTGATGGGCATCCTGAACGTCACTCCCGATTCCTTTTCCGATGGCGGCCGCTACCAGGGGCTGGAATTCGCCATGTCGCACGCCGAGGAGATGATCCGCGACGGCGCCACCATGATCGACATCGGCGGCGAGTCGACCCGCCCCGGTTCGCCCAGCGTGCCGCTGGATGAGGAACTGCGCCGCGTGATGCCCGCGCTGTACGCGCTCAAGACCCTGGATGTGGCCCTGTCCGTCGATACCTGCAAGCCGGAGGTCATGCGCGAAGCCCTGATCGCGGGCGCCGACATGATCAACGACATCAACGGCTTCCGGGCGCCCGGGGCGATCGAGGCGGTGCAGGACAGCGATTGCGGCCTGTGCATCATGCACATGCAGGCCACGCCCCAGACCATGCAGCAGGCGCCGCAGTACAACGATGTCGTGGCCGAGGTGATCGCATTCCTGGGCGAGCGGGTGAAGGCAATGACGGCCGCCGGGATCGCGCGCGAACGCCTCTGCCTCGACCCCGGTTTCGGCTTCGGCAAGACCGTCGAGCATAATTACGCCTTGCTGCGCCACCTGGCGCGCATCCGCGACGAGCTCGGCCTGCCCGTACTGGCAGGGATGTCGCGCAAGTCCATGATCGGGGCCGTCACCGGGCGCCCGGTCGAGCAGCGTGTCGCCGGCAGCATTGGGGCGGCATTGGCTGCGGTAGCGCATGGCGCTAGAATTGTGCGTGTGCATGATGTAGCAGACACCGTCGATGCCCTGAAAGTGTGGCATGCGGCGACCATCGATTAATCAAGGAAAGAAAAGAAGACAAGAATGGCACGCAAATATTTCGGTACGGACGGCGTCCGTGGACTCGTGGGCGTTGCGCCGATTACCCCGGATTTCGTCATGCGCCTCGGCTATGCCGCCGGCACGGTGCTGGTGAAAGGCGCCAAGTCGAGCAGCGGCCGTCCGGTCGTGCTGATCGGTAAAGACACCCGTATTTCCGGCTACATGCTGGAAGCCGCGCTGGAAGCGGGCTTCTCGGCCGCCGGCGTGGACGTGATGCTGGCCGGCCCGATGCCGACCCCGGCGATCGCCTACCTGACCCGCGCGCTGCGCCTGCAGGCCGGCGTCGTGATCTCGGCCTCGCACAACCCCTTCCAGGACAACGGCATCAAGTTCTTCTCGGAACACGGCACCAAGCTGCCGGACGCCGTCGAACTCGAGATCGAAGCGGCGATCGACCAGCCGATGGGCTGCGTGCCCTCGGACAAACTCGGCCGGGCGACCCGCCTGCGCGACGCCCAGGGCCGCTACATCGAATTCTGCAAGAGCACCTTCCCGAACGAACTGGACCTGCGCGGCCTGAAGATCGTGGTCGACAGCGCCAACGGCGCCGCCTACAACATCGCCCCGCACGTGTTCCACGAACTCGGCGCCGAGGTGATCTCGATCGGCGCCCAGCCGGACGGCTTCAACATCAATGACGGCGTCGGCGCCACCGCGCCCAAGGCGCTGTCGGAAGCGGTCGTGAGCAACAAGGCCGACCTCGGCATCGCCCTGGACGGCGACGCCGACCGCCTGATCATGGTCGACGCCAACGGCCGCATCTACAACGGCGACGAACTGCTATACGTGATGGTGCGCGACCGCATGGCGACCGGCCCGGTGGCCGGCGCCGTCGGCACCCTGATGACCAATATGGCGCTGGAAGTGGCCTTCAAGCAGATGGGCGTCGGCTTCGCGCGCGCCAAGGTCGGCGACCGCTACGTGCTGGAAGTGATGAAGGAACGCGGATGGCTGCTGGGCGGCGAGGGCTCGGGCCACCTGCTGGCCCTGGACAAGCACACCACCGGCGACGGTATCGTCTCGGCACTGCAGGTGCTGTCGGCGCTCAAGCGCGACAACAAGGGGCTGGCCGAGTGCTGCGCCGAGCTCAAGCTCTATCCGCAGACCCTGATCAACAAGAAAGTGCCGGCCGGTTTCGACTGGACCAAGGACGCGGCCCTGGTGGCGGAAAAGGAAGCCGTCGAGCGCGAATTGGGCGACGGCGGCCGCGTGCTGATCCGCGCCTCGGGCACCGAGCCCCTGATCCGCGTCATGGTGGAAGCCAAGGAAGCGGACGTCGCGGAAAGCATGGCGCGCCGCATCGCCGACAAGCTGGCGGCTTGACAGGCGTCAAGCACGATTGAAGGCCGTCACCGGCTTCAATCGTGTCCGGGTTGGCGCGGCGCTCCTTCGGGAGTATCATGAAATCGCGTCGGAGTGTAGCGCAGCCCGGTAGCGCACCTGCTTTGGGAGCAGGGGGTCCAAGGTTCGAATCCTTGTACTCCGACCAGCCGGACAAACAAACAGGCCGTCCACGACGGCCTGTTTTTCGTGCGTCTCCAGCATGCCCACCAAGTTTGCACACTGAGTAGTGCCGTGTTGCAAGCCCCCGCTTGGCGCGCTATAGTAGCGCCTCTCTTCATTCCGCCCTTAGCTCAGTTGGATAGAGCAACAGCCTTCTAAGCTGTGGGTCGGGGGTTCGATTCCCTCAGGGCGGGCCAGTTTCCTTCGCCGACCCGCCCGTCGGATCTTCATCACGCAGCGCGGTCGTCCAGGCCGGAGCGCGTGCGCCACAGCGAATAGCCGATACCCGCCGCGATCAGCACCGCCGTCACCGCCAGCGACAGGCTGGCCGGCACCTTGCCGTCGAACACGAAGTCCCCCAGGAAGATCTTGGAACCGATGAACACCAGCACCGCCGCCAGCGAGTATTTCAGGTAGGTGAAGCGTTCCACCATGGCCGCCAGCGCGAAGTACAGGGCGCGCAGGCCGAGCACCGCAAAGATATTCGAGGTGTAGACGATGAAGGGATCGCTGGTGATGGCGAAGATCGCCGGCACGCTGTCGACCGCGAAGATCACGTCCGTTATCTCGACCATGCACAGCGCCAGGAACAGCGGCGTGGCCAGCAGCAGCGTATGTCCCGGGCGGGCCGGATCCGGCTCGCGCACCAGGAAGGCGTTGCCGCGCATGCCCTCGGTCATGCGCAGGCGGCCTTTCAGCCATTTCAGCACGGCGCTGTCGCGGATCTGGTCCGGATTGTCGGAAGCGAAGAACATCTTGATGCCGGTGATCACCAGGATCGCGCCGAAGATGTACAGCACCCAGTAGTAGCTGGCCACCAGCGCCGAGCCCGCACCGATCATGATGCCGCGGGTCAGGATCACGCCCAGGATGCCCCAGAACAGCACCCGGTGCTGGTAGGCCGCCGGGATCGCCAGGGTCGCGAAGATCAGCGATATCACGAAGATATTGTCCAGCGACAGGCTCTTCTCGATCAGGAAGCCCGTGTAGAAGTGCAGGGCCTTTTCGCTGCCGAAGGCGTGCCAGACCCATAGGCCGAAGGCCAGGCCGGCCGCGATGTAGAGGGCCGACAGCTTGAGGCTTTCACGCACGCCGATGACGTGGTCATCCTTGTTGAGCACGCCCAGATCGAAGGCGAGCAGCGCCACCACGATGGCGACGAAGCTCGCCCACATCCAGACGGGTGCGCCGAGCCAGACGGTATAGAGCAGATCCATGATGTCCTCCTGGCGTCGTCAGCTGTCGGCGGGTTCGAGGGCCGGCATCCACGCGTGGGTCGCTCGGCGCAGCAGCCGGCGTTCGCGGTGGTCGATCACCTTGTCGGCGCGCACGATGTCGAGCATGCCCTGCAGTACCAGCACGCGCAGCAGGGGTGCGTCGACCTCGGCCAGCAGGCGGTCGATGGTCTCGGGATCGAGTTCCACCTCGCCGCCGCTCGCGCCCGCCTGGCGCGCGCTCGCCGCCGCCAGCAGGTCCTGGCAGAGTTCGCCGGCAGTCTCGTCGAAGATGTCCTCGCTGACCTCCAGCCGGCGCAGCAGGCCGCTGTGGTGCAGCGCCTTGAGTTCCTGCGGCGCCAGCCGTCCGTCGATGATCATCGCCAGCGCGAGCAGGCGCGAAATGGCTTTATGGCTGTTGGGGGCATAGGTTCTCATGGCAATCCTCTCGGGTGGTGAACTGGAACACCCACTATACGAAGCGACAATGCGAAAGTAAAATCGAATAAACTTTCGCAATCATCAAATTTTTTGGATGGATTCGCCGGTGATCAATTACAAGCACCTGCAGTACTTTCACGTGGTCGCCACCACCGGCACCGTGGTGCGGGCCGCCCAGCAGCTGCATGTCTCGGCGCAAGCCATCAGTACCCAGCTGCAGGTGCTCGAGGCCCAGCTGGGCGAGGAACTGTTCCGCAAGAAGGGGCGCCTGCTGGAGCTGACCGAGGCAGGCAAGACCGTGCTGCAGTATGCCGAGCAGATTTTCAGCATCGGCAACGAACTCGAGCAGGCGATCCGGCGCGGCGTCTTCACCGGGGCCGAAACCCTGCGCGTCGGCATCTGCGACGTGATACCCAAGACCATGGCTTTCCGCCTGCTGCAGCCTGCCCGCGACGCCGGCCTGGCCATGCGCCTGGTGTGCCGCGAGGGCCGCTTCGCCGACCTGGTCCAGGAATTGAGCGCGCACCGGCTCGACCTGGTCATCTCCGACCAGGGGCTGCCCCCCGGCGGCACCGTGCGCGGCCATACCCATCTGCTCGGGTCCAGTGCTGTGGCGGTCGTCGGCCATCCGGACTTGTGCCGGGCCCGGCCGGGGGCGTTTCCCCAGCGCCTGAAAGAGGCGCCGTTCCTGATGCCGGGCCAGGACGCCACCCTGCACAGCCGGCTCAAGGCCTGGCTCGAAGCGCAGCGCCTGCGTCCCATCGTGGTCGGCGAATTCGACGACGGCGCGCTGCTCATGTCCTTCGCCGGCGCCGGGGCAGGCTTCATGGCGGTGCCCGCCGTGCTGGCGGCCGGCGTGTGCGGGCAATACGGCCTGGAACAGGTGGGCATCGTCGACACCATCGTCGAGCAGTTCTACGCCGTGACCGTGGAAAGGCGGGTCCATCACCCTGCGCTGCAGCGCATCCTGGACCGGGCGGGCCAGCTGTTCGAGCACGGCGGCTAGGCGCGGATTTGGGGAGGAGGGCGGCGCCGGGTTATCATGCGTGCTGCAAGCCACTGCCGCCGCCGCGGCTGCCGTCCCGCGCGCCGCCGGGACGATTCGATCGATCTTTACCTGTCACACACCATGCAGTTTCTCGATGTCCCATACGCCGACAAGGACGGCGCCAAAGCACTCGGCGCCAGATGGAATCCGACCCGCAAGCGCTGGTACGTGCCAGACGGCGTGGCGCTCGACGCCTTCGAAAAATGGCTGCCCAAGGGCGGCGCCGTCTCGCCCACGGGAAGAGTCGACGCCTACGCCGCCAAGATCGTGATCGGCGCCAACTGCATCGATTACACGCACGACTGCAATCCCTTCGAGCCTTGCGCGACCTGCGAAGCGGCGCTGGCCGGCACCGACTGGGCGGCCGCACGGCGCCGCATCGCCGAGCTCAAGCCCGGGGCCTGAACCTTCGAAGCGTACGCCTGCCCGCGCGCACGCGTGCTACTGTGCGTCAGCGCGAACCAGCCGGTTCGCCCTGACCGGAGGAACACGCATGACCCTTGCCCGACCGCTGCACCGCCTGGCCCTGGCGACGCTCTTCACATGCGCCGCAGCGCTCGCGCATGCCCAGGAGCAGGCTGAGGCCCAGGCTGAAACCCAGGCTCGGAGCCGGGCGCAGACGCAGGCCGAGGTCCCGCAAGGAGACATGTTCACCCTGCAGCTCGCGCCTGCGGCGGCGGCTTCGGGCGAGGGCAGCGTGCAGTTCATCGGCACCGCGACCGTGCTGATCCGCTTCCAGGGCTTCACCATCCTCACCGATCCGAATTTCCTGCACAAGGGCGACCATGTGCACCTGGGCTATGGCCTCAAGTCCCAGCGCCTGACCAATCCCGCCATCGCCTTCGAGAACCTGCCGCCGATCGACCTGGTCGTGCTGTCGCACCTGCACGGCGACCACTTCGACCAGCTGGTGCAGGAAAAACTGGGCCGCGCCACGCCGATCGTCACCACCAAGGAGGGCGGGGAAGGACTCAAGCGCATGGGGTTTACGCGCGTCTATGGACTGTCGGTGTGGGACCGCCTGGAAGTGCGGCGCGGGGAGGCGCGCCTGCGCGTGACGGCCACGCCGGGCCGCCATGGACCGGCCGGCGTGGCGGCCCTGCTGCCCAGGGTGATGGGGGCGGTGCTCGATTTCGGCCCGGATCCACAGGCGCCGGCCTACCGCATGTACATCAGCGGCGACACCCTCGTCTACGACGACATCAAGGCCATTCCGACCTACTTTCCGGGCATCGACCTGGCCCTGCTGCACCTGGGCGGCACCCGCATCCTCGGCGTCGTCAAGGTCACCATGGACGGCAAGGACGGGGTGCGCATGATGCAGCTGGTGCGGCCGAAGAAAACGGTGCCGATCCATTACAACGACTACGACGTGTTCAAGTCCCCGCTCGCGGAATTCGCCCGCGAAGTCCAGGCGGCCGGCCTGGAAAAGGACGTCATTTACCTGAAACACGGCGAAACCTACCAGTTCGCGCCCGCCCGGCCCTGAGCGCCGCCCCTTGTTGACACGCCGCGCAGGCGGCGCGATTCCTATCGTGCACGTCTCGCACAACGGCTGAGTAAACGCTAAGATGCCTGCTTGACAATATCGCAAGCAGAAGGGCATGCCGACAGCGAACGCACGCAGCCGACACCAGCAGCAAAGCCGCGCCGACCGGCGCCTCGCGACTGGCGTGGCGGTGTCGGTTCTGCTTCATGCGCTGCTGCTCTCGCTGCAGTTCGGCGTGCCCGGACTCGATCTCGGCAGTGGCGGGCCGATCACCGTGAGCCTGGCGCCATCCGTCCCGCCCGCGCCCTTGTCGGAGCCGCTTCCTCCGACGCCCAAGCCGGATCCTGCGCCACTGCCGGCGCCGGCGCTTGCACCTGCACCACTGGCTGCGCCGCGTCCTGCCGTCCCCGCTCCCCAGGCGCCCGTCGCCGGACTGCGCCTGGTCGATCCAGTTCCGCCCGCGCCCGCGCAAACGGCGCCTGCGCCCAAGCCCAAGGTCAAGGCCAAGGCCAAGGCCAACCCCACCAAGCGCGTGCGGCCCGTCACGCCGCGGCGGCGGGTAGCGTCAGTGACGACACCCCTGATCGCCGCCGAGGCGCGTATCGAGTCGGAGTTCGTCGTTCCGCTGCCGGAGGTCGCACCCGCGCCTGAAGCCTTGCTGGCGGATGCGGCGCCGGAGCCTGAAGCAGCGGGCGAGCCGCCTGAGCCGATCGCTCCGGACATGCCCGAAGCGGCGACCGCGCAGCGAGCGGATACCGCGGTGGAAGAACAGAGCGACCCGAACGCGCAGGCGGAGGCGGAAGCCTTGCGGCTGGCCGCCGAGGACGAAGCGCGGCGCGTTCGCGAAGAAGAAAGGGAGCGCCTGGCTGCGGCCGAACGGGAGAACGAGGCGCGCCGTGCGCGCCTGCTCGCCGAACGCCAGCGCGCCGCCGAGGAAGACGCGCGCCTCGCGCAAGAGGCCGCTGCGCAATTACGCCAGCGCGAACAGGAGGAAGTGGCGCGCCAGGTCCAGCAGCGCATGGCGGAGGAAGCGGCGGCGCGCGAGGCCCAGGTCGCGGCGCAGCGCCGCGCGCAGGAGGAACAGCGCCGGCTAGCGGAGCAGCTGGCCCAGCGCCAGCGCGAGGAAGCCCAGCGGCTGGCGCAGGAGCAGGCGGAACGCCACCGCATCGAGGAAGCGCAGCGCCGGCTGGCGGAGGAGCGCGCCCAGCAGGAGGCCGCGGAGCGCGCCCGCGCCGAGCGCCTGGCCCGGCAGCTTGCCGAGGAATCGGCGCGGCGCGCCGCCGAGGCATCGT
>NZ_JAGPWD010000043.1 GCF_018119395.1 Massilia sp. ZL223 | reverse complement strand
GGCAGCCGCGCCCGCGAACTGCTGCGCGGCGTGACCATCCCGAGCGTGACGCCGCCGGCCCAGCCGGCCGCTATGACGCTAGAGGCGCGCCGCGTGGTGGCCGACGGCGCGGAGCGCGACGTGCCCCTGCGCCTCTATGTCGACAGCGTGCGCCAGAAACTCGAACGCAATGCCGTGCCGGGCGGCGCCCGCTTCTCGCCGCGCGAAGTGCGCATCGATCCCCTGGTCAGCGTGTCGCTGCGCAGCGACGGCAGCATCGACGACGTGACCATCCTGCGCTCCACCGGCCGCCCGGACATGGACGAGGCGGTACGCCGCTTCGTGCGCCTGAACGCACGCTACTCGGCCTTCCCGCCCAACGTGGCGGCGCGCTTCGACGTCATCGAGATCCGCCGCGTGTGGGCTTTTGCCGACGGTCTGAAGCTGATGGAAGAGATGCGCTAGACGCCTGTCCGCACTCCCGCGCCCTCCAACCCTTATCTTTGACGCGCGGCAAAGCCGGGCCTGATAGACGCCGTACGCTGAGTTGAACGACTCAAGTAATGCGTCTATTTTTGATAGGCAACAATCATGGCTGCGTTTTGTTCAGTTGCAATATCGGGTTGCGGAAACGCCTGGTGCACGTCCCGGCTGTCCATGCCGCTGCTGCGGCCACTTGCCCGGCTACTGCCCCGCTTGCTTACCCGGCGCCCGGCACTGCTGCCCTGTCTTGTCATCTCCTGCCTGTTGCTGCCCTTCCTGTCAGGCTGCGCCACCGGGCTTGGTTTCGCGTCCCATGCGGGTCCGGCCGGCGGCGGCGCCGCTCCACCTACCGAGCTCATAACTGAACAACTCATCCAGGCCGAGCAGCAGGCGAAAGCCGGCGCCGCGCGCCAGGATCTCACCCCCCTGTTCGTGGCGCAGCCGCCGCCGTACACCATCGGCCGCGGCGACATCCTGGCCATCGTGGTCTGGGACCATCCCGAGCTGGCCGCGGGTGGCATGAACACGGCCACTGCGCTGGCCGACGGCGGCGGGGCGGCGTCGAACGCGGCGCCGCCGGGCTTCGCCGTCGACCACCTGGGGCGCATCCAGTTCCCCCTGATCGGCCTCCTGAAGCTGGAGGGCCTGACCGAAGAGCGGGCGCGCGACCTGCTCACCCGGAAGCTCGCCCGCTACATCGCCCATCCCAACCTGACGCTGCGGGTCCAGGCCTATCGCAGCAAGCGCGTCTATATCGACGGCGAGGTGCGCACACCGGGCCTGCACCCGATCGACGACATTCCCATGACCCTGGTCGAGGCGCTCAACCGTGCCGGCGGCATGAACCCGACGGCCGACCAGAGCCGCATCGTCCTCGAGCGCGGCGAGCAGCGCTACACGGTCAACCTGCGCGAGCTGGTCCAGAAGGGCGTCAATCCCGGCGCCATCCTGCTCGAGCACGGCGACGTGGTGCGCGTCCATTCCCGCGACGAGAGCAAGGTGTTCGTCTCGGGCGAGGTGATCACGCCGCGGGCGCTGACCATGCACGACGGCCGCCTGACCCTCAACGAGGCGCTGGGCGAGACGGGCGGCATCAGCCCCCTGAGCGGCGATGCGCGCCAGGTCTACGTGGTGCGCAAGACGCCGGAGCGTACCCGCGTGTTCCGGCTCGACGCCCGGGCCAGCGGAGCGCTGGCGATGGCGGAATCCTTCGAGCTGCGCCCCAAGGATGTGGTGTACGTCGCCGCCTCGCCGCTGGCGAACTGGAACCGCCATCTCAGCCTGCTGTTCCCGGGCGCGCTGACCTCGGCCGTCGGCGTCACCACCCGGCCCTGAACGGAGGAGCCTCGCCATGACCACGCCGCACGACCCGCATCCTCGCCCCTTGAGCCACATCTACCACAGCCCGCCGGTACTCTCGGTGCCCTTCGATCCGCGCCCGCCCGAGCCAGTGCCAGAAGAGTCGAGCGTCGACCTCAAGGGCTATCTGAACACCCTGTACGACAGCCGCTGGCTGATCGGCACCATCACCGCCATCATCACCGTGGTCGCGGTCCTGTACGCGCTGGTGGCCAAGCCGGTTTACGAAGCGAACCTGATGATCCACGTCGAGGAAGAGAGCCCCACCGCATCCAAGAACATCCTGAGCGAAGCCTCGTCGCTGTTCGAGACCAAAAAAGCGGCGATCGCCGAAATGGAGCTGCTGCGTTCGCGCATGGTGGTGTCGCGCGCGGTCGACAACCTGCAGCTCTACATCCAGGTGCAACCCGTGTACTTTCCCGTGGCCGGCTCCTGGTTCGCCGACCAGAACGGCGGGGCGCTGTCGCGGCCGGGCCTGTTCGGGCATGGCGGATTCGTCTGGGGAGGCGAGAAGGCGGAGGTGTCGGTGTTCGAGGTGCCGGACAGCTGGCTGAACCGCGAATTCATCATCACCGCGCGCCCCGGCAACCGCTACCATTTCTCCGGCGGCGGGCAAAGGATCGCCTTCGACGCCACGGTCGGGCACCGGTACCGCGTGCGCACGCCCGACGGCCTGGTCGAGATCAAGGTCGACCGGCTGTACGCCAATCCCGGCGCGCGCTTTCGCATCAAGCGCAGTTCGCGCCTGGGCACCATCCAGGCGATCCAGAACGCGATGGTGATCACGGAGCAGGGCAAACAGTCGGGCGTCATCGAAGTCAAGCTGCAGGGCGAACACGCCGAGCGCATCCATGCCCTGCTCAGCGAGATCGGCCGCGAATACATGCGCCAGAACCTGGCCCGCAAGACCGAGGAGGCCGAGAAGTCGCTGGCCTTCCTCAACCAGCAGCTGCCCATCCTGAAGCGCCAGCTGGAACAGTCCGAAGACCGCTACAACCAGTTCCGCAATGCCCACGGCACGGTCGACCTGCGCGAGGAAGCCCGCATGAGCCTGACCCAGGCGGCGGCTGCGCGCACCCGGCGCATGGAGCTGATGCAGAAGAAAACGGAATTGCTGGCCCGCTTCACCGAAGACCACCCGGTCGTGGCGGCCATCAACCGCCAGCGCAAGGAAGTCGACGAAGAAATCGACGCCATCGACAGCCGTATCCGCAAGCTGCCGGTGATGGAACAGGACGAGGCGCGCCTGACGCGCGACATCAAGGTCAAGACCGACCTGTACACCGCGCTCTCCAACACGGCCCAGCAGCTGCGCCTGATTTCGGTGGGCCGCGTCAGCAACGTGCGGCTGGTGGACGCGCCGATGGCGCCCGAGCGGCCCATCAAGCCGAACCGCCCGCTGATCGTGGCGCTTGCGGTGATCACCGGCCTGTTCCTTGGCACCCTGATCGCCTTCACCCGCAAGGCCATGCGTGGCGGCATCGACGATCCCGCCAAGGTCGAGCGCCTGCTGCGCGCCAAGGTGGTCTATGCTTCGATTCCGCACAGCGTCAACGAAGACAAGCTGATGCGCAAGGTGAGGAACGACGGCGTGCTGCCGCTGCTGGCGCAGATCCTGCCGGAAGACCCCGCGGTGGAGAGTCTGCGCAGCTTCCGTGCGGCCTTGCAGTTCTCGATGCCGCACTTCAGGAATAACATCGTGATGTTCGCCGGCCCGACTCGCCGGGTGGGCAAGTCCTTCGTGACGGTCAACTTCGCCGCCGTGATGGCGGCGAGCGGCAAGCGCGTGCTGTTGATCGACGCGGACTTCCGCAGCGGACGCTTGCATCGCTATTTCGCCATCAGCCGCGACCACGGTTTATCGAAGGCGATCAACGGGTCGGCAGCGGTGGAAGATGTCATCCACCATCATGTGATCGACAACCTGGACCTGATCCCCACGGGCTCGATGCCGCCGAACCGTTCCGACTTCCTGCTGCACGCAAACTTCGGCGCCTTGCTCGACAAAGTCAGCGCCAACTACGACCTGGTCCTCATCGACACCTCGCCGCTCTTGCTGGCTGCGGATGCTCTTGTGGTCGGGGCGCGCGCCGGCGCCGTCTTCCTGCTCGCACGGGCGCGGGTGACGACCGATGCGGAGATCACCGAATCCGTCAAGCGGATGAACCACGCAGGCTTGTCTCCACAAGGCGTGCTGTTCAATAACATTACCTATGGCATCGGCCGGTCGCATACGCAGTTCCAGGCTGGGCCCATTGGCCAGCTGAAGTATGCGGAGTAGGGAATAGGCCGGTTTACGGCTGCCGGACCTGTGGTCCCCGGCGTGAAGGCCGGCGCTCGTCTGGGGGCGGGACAGTGTGCAGCCGCTTGGCTGCGACGCTACGGGCTTTTCATGGGCGGAGGAGCCCGAAGAAGAGCGCATGACAAGCTGCATGAACCATGCATCCACCAGCTTGCTGCGTCAGGCAGTATGTGGCGGCAGCCAGGCTATTCAAAGGCAATCTCCTCCGCTCATTCGGCCAGCTTGAGGAAGCGGCGATGTCGCAGCGCACGCTCATCCAGCCGCGCCCTTACCCTCATCCAGCCGCGCCGTCCCCACATCCGTGCATCCCGCGGCCCTATCCCACGTACCTCCGTCCAGAAAGCTGTCTGGTTGCGAGGGTCCCATACACGCCTACCATGCAAGCCTCAGGGCAGTCGTCCCCAATCCCAATGCATGTCAGTCATGAGAAGCCGAGGGCCGACGCTAGTTGGCCGGGACTGCAACATCGCCCTTGTCGAGCCGAGGCACAAGCAAGGACCACGCCCTTGGGTTTCTGGCTCTGGCTCGCGCCCGAACTGCCTCCAAAGCGCCAAAGATGGCCGCGCTGCCTGATCACGTTCGATCCCATCAGTTGAGGGCAGCTTAGCCAATCCGGACTAGTCCTGGAATCTCGGTGCCTCCTTCGTTGCAGGGCCGCCGATACAAAGGACAAACTATTCCAAGGGCAATCTCCCCAAGGCAAGTTCTATTTGTAATTAAATACTCCTGAAAAATTTTTCTGTAAATCCATTGAACTTAGGAAGTTTCCGCAGCTCAAAGCTACTCCTTTACAACATTGGAGCTGTAAAAAAGTCGAAAACGATTCTTTGGGGAAATAAATCTTTCATGTTCGTTATTGCAGGAAATTTTTCCGCAGATCTATTGAACTTTAGAAGTTTCCCTCGCTCAAAGCTACTCCTTGCAACGTCAGGTAGTCAGTAAGCAGGAAGGAAATTCCTCAAAGAAACAGTTCTTTCAAGTTCAATACGTTAAGAAATTTTTCTTCGAAACTATTGAACTTTGGAAGTTTCCCATACTCAAAGCTATTCCTTCACGCAGCATTGATGCAGAGGAACATTCCCGATTGGGAACGACGCTTTGCAGTTCAATATCGCAGGAAATAATTCCTGCAATCTATTGAACTTGGGAAGTTTCTAGTACTTAAAGCTACTCCAACCATTATTAAGGCAGTTTGAAATGCAAAAAGCAGCTAAGTTTGTCCCGAATGTCCGTTTTATCCTGAAGTCGAGCGCCAGCGCAGCAGTTTTGTTCGCTGCATGCGGTAGCGCCATGGCTGCCCATATCTACGTGTCGACCACCGGTTCCGATTCCAACCCGGGCACCCAGACCCGTCCGGTCAAGACGATCACGCGCGCTGACTACCTGGCAACCCCAGGCTCCGTCGTCCACGTGGCCTCCGGCACTTACTATGTCTCGGCGCCGTCGGCCGGTAGCGTGGGCATTCGAACCAGCAAGAGCGGCACTGCAACTGCCCGCATCAAATTCATCTCCGACGTGAAGTGGGGCGCCAAGATCATCGTCTCGGGCACCGGCATCACCTGGGATTCGCGCGGCAGCTATGTCGACATCGAAGGCTTCGACATCTCGGGCAGCGGCCGTCACGGCATCCTGGCTGCAGGCAGCAACCTGAGCTTCCGTCACAACTTCATCCACGACCTGACCGTCAGCGGCGGCTGCACCGGCGGCGGCGGCGCGGCAATCGACACCTACGGCCCGGTCGGCAACGTCGTCATCGACCGCAACATCGTGCGTAACATCGGCTACCGCATGATCGGCACCTGCAACACCGTGCAAGGCATCTATATCGCCAACGCCAACAACGTCGTGACCAACAACATCGTGTCGGGCGTGGCCGCAGTCGGTATCCAGCAATGGCACGGTGCGACGGCGTCGACGATCGTCAACAACACCACCTTCCACAACAAGATCGGCATCTTGCTGGGCCAGGGCGATTCGGGCACCACCACCGGTTCGGCCAACAACTATGTTGCCAACAACATCGTCTACGACAACAAGACCTACGGCATCATCGAAGGCGGGAAGATGGGTGGCAACAACCGCTACGCCAACAACCTGGTTGCTCGCAGCGGCACCAACGTCAAGGTAAGCGGCACCGTCAGCGGCACGGTCCTGGCGGAACCGCTGTTCGTGAACTACCAGCCGACCGGCACCGGCAACTACAAGGTTTACAGCGGCTCGCCGGCCATCGACCGCGGCACCTCGCTGAAGGCGCCGATCATCGACTTCGCAGGCGTAGCCCGTCCGCGTGGCGCTGCATTGGATATCGGCGCTTACGAGTACTAATCCGAGCGGCTCGATCCGTAGCGGACCGGCTGCGTCTCCACCAGGCGCCGCCACGTCCGCGGTTTTCCGTTTAGCAGCCCAACTGGCTCAGCCGCGAATCGACATTGCCGGCCAAAACGGCCAGCACAAGTCACACCCAGGCGGCCAAGTAGCCGGCGGCCAGAACCGCATCGATACGTCGATGCGGTTTTTTTTCGTACGGTGGCTGCCAGAACACGGCGGCCAGTGCGTTTCCTCCCCCTCGTGCCATTCCCCCTTGCGTCGCCGGCAGTGCTCGCTCGATGCTCGCGGCGGATCCAGCCAGGCCGAAGCCGCGCACCAGGTGGGCAATCCATGCGGCATCGTCGTCCGGTGTCGATCATCACACAGGCCAAATCTTGGCCGGAAAAGGCGGCATGCGACGGCCTCTCGCCGACTGCTCGCCGATTCTTCAGCGCTCGAGTTCCGTCGACAAGACACTCCCGTCCGGTCGCGAGGCAGGACGGCGCAAAATTCTTTTCTTGAGCCCATTCCGTATGCGGTAAGTCCTGGACTCGAACAGCAGATACGACAAGTAGGCTGCGACGATCAGCGTCGCGAGCATCCCGAAGTAGACCGCAGTGTGCTGGGGCGAGGCGGGTGACAGCTGGCGCAAGCCGAGATGGGTCGTGCTCCAGTGCTGCATCAAGCCAATCAGGGGCACGTGCGAGACGTAGAGGCTGAAGGAGAACTCGGCAAAAAACTTGCCGGTCTTGCGCACGTGATGCGCGACGCGGGCGCCCGGCGCGGCCTGGAACTGCAGGCTGGATAACAAGACGAGGTAGAGGACGCTGCAGATCAGGTCCTGCCCAAGGGTAGTCAGTTCGAATTCGTCCAGTTCTCCCGTCAACCTGAAATACCCGGCGCCTGCGAGAACGAGCAGGAACCAGCCCCAGCGCGCCCGGTCGCCGCATTCGATCCGGATGCGGGAGAATCCGACGCCCAGCAGCCAGACCAGAAAATAGCCGGTGATCGAGGTCGGCAGGAAGTAGGCGACCAGGAAGAGGGCCGCGGCGCATGACAGGCGGGCCGTCTTGTTTGGCGTCGTGCACGCCCCGGCCAGCAAGGGGAACAGCAGGTAGTACCAGGTTTCGTTAGCAAGGCTCCATAGCGGGAAGTTCCCCCCAAAGACAGGCACCAGCACGCGTTGCAAGCCGACCAGGTTGCCGGCGAAGGTCGTGACCGAATAGGGGTTGGAAGCCGATAGATCGATGGTCCGCAGGCTGGCAGCGCCGATGCCGAGTGCGAAAAGCAGGGTCAGCAAGAAGGTCGGGATCAGCACAGTCCACAGGCGTGTCAGCCGGTCGATCGCGTAGCCGGCGATCGCATGTGCCTCCCCAAGACGGTTCAACAGGCTGCCCCCCACGAGCCAGCCACTGATGACGAAGAAAACAAGCACTGCCTGATGCGCAAAGCCGCTGACAAATGCGAGTCCCTGAAACCACAGCGGGGGATCGGCCACGTCCCGGACTGCCGGATACATTGCCGCACGCAAGTGGGCGGTAGCGACGATGAATGCCGCCAGGCCGCGGAGTAGGGAGATGAGTATCGAGTGCCAGCTTGCTTCGTCAAATTGGCCGTGACGCTGGAATGCCACCCTGGGCATGTTAGGCAAGTGCATTGTGTCTCCTGGCTTGAATAAGCCGCCAGTCATCCCCTGCGGAGGGGAAACCGGGCCGCTGACGGCAGCGGCGAACATTCGCACGCCGGACAAGCGCGAAGGGCGCTTTCCAGCTGAAATGCTCGCTGCTTATTCGCGTAATCAGGCCGAATAAATCGAGGATTCGGGTTCAAAGTACAGTTTCGACCTTAACAAACCAGTACTGCCACGTTTTGAATCGACTCAAATCGAAGGAAAGAAAGCGGTCGATGCCCGGCGAATGCCGGAGAATGAATAAGGCGGGGAACATATTCAACGATGTTTAAAGCGGGGATTTTCCGAGCAGGAAATTGCATTAATTCACTGTATTTTCATTCGGAAAAAATGTTGTGGCTGGGACAGAGTTTGCCAGCCCGTTAATCCGCGCAACCAGGGGGCTGGCCTTCTCGATTGAGGCTAATCAATCCTGTAATTTGGCAGCCAGAACATAATCATGACGAAAGGCGATCGGTGGGCATGTCAAGGCGAATGCCAAATTCTCGAGATTATTATCCGTAGAAATAGAGGCGGCGAAATAGCGAAAAGAATGCTTGCTGTTTTTCGATCCGCGAAAAGCCAGATCTCGCACTATTCGACTGGTCTTCACTTATCTCATCATCGGTTTAATTTATGTTCACATGCGCTCGAGGATACATAGTTCGAAACCATGGCAGTCAACCATGAATCTATCCCTGCCTGTCTTCTGGAAGCACGCTACAACAGTTCTGACCGGCACGGTCGTGGCCCAGGCCGTCCCGCTACTGGTGGCTCCGCTGATCACCCGTTTGTGTACACCAGCGGATCTGGGAGAATTCAGCGTGTGGCTGGGCGTGATCGCAATCGCTTCCACAATCGGAACACTCCGGCTCGAGGCAGCGATGATCCTCGATCACGATTCCGACGAGCAGCAAACCTGTTTCAGCGTGGTGGCCTATTTCTCGACCTTGCTGGCAGTTTTCATTACTTGCGCCTTGATCTTTGCGCGCCTCACCGGCATTCCACAGGCGCAGAAAATATCCTGGTTCGGCTTGATGACCATCGGAGTGGGCGCGTGGCTGACGGCGTATAACCAGACGGTGCTCGCTTACGCGACGTCTTACCGCGCCTTCGGCAAGGCGGCAATGGCCAAAGTGTGCGGCGCTGGGACCATCGCGCTGGGGCAACTGGCCTTTTTGCTGATTGGCGCGGGAGGAACTGCCTTGTTAGGCGGGCAAATCCTTGGCCTGTGCATCGGTCTGGCGGCTGCGATATATCTCCTGTCTCCGCCGCTTCCGAGGTTTTTCCTGGTGCCGACACGCTCCCAGCTCGGGTATCTCAAGAAGCATGAATCGTTTTGGCGCTTTTCCTTGCCTGCGGGTCTGTTGAATACTGCGGCCGGTAAATTCCCATTGTTCCTGGTCGGCGCAAAATATGGACTGTTCGCTGCAGGCTTGTTTGCCCTGACTGAAAGGATACTAACCGCACCTGTTTCCCTGATCGCAGCGTCGGTGCTGGAGGTCTTCAAACGGCAGTCGGTCCATGAATTTCAAACACTGGGCAACTGCAAGGCGGCCTTTCTCAGCACCTTCAAAGCACTTGTACTGCTCGGATGCGTACCAGCCCTCGTCATCTTTGCCTTTGCGCCGGACCTGTGTGCCTGGGTGTTCGGCGAACCTTGGCGCGAAGCCGGCGAATTTGCGCGGATTCTGGCCCCCCTGTATTTCCTGAACTTCGTCGCCAGTCCACTGAGTTATGTATTTTTTGTCGCCGGCAAACAAAAAGTCGAGCTCTTATGGCAGATCGCCTTGTTCATCACGACGATTAGTATCTTCATTGCCCCGATCCCTCTCCGGGAGGTGCTTCTGCATTACACCATTGCCTATTCGATTCTGTACATCATTTATCTACACCTGTCCTATCGGTTCTCGAAGAACGCACCTGCGGGAACGGCAAGCTTTCGCGGACCCGCGCCCGGCCCTGCTGAGGCCGATAGCAGGCATAAAACCGGCAGATGAACCATGGAAGCAACTGGTATTGCGACAAGCCGGCGGAAGAGGAGGATCAGCCCGACCTTCGTGGCGCATTCCGCCTTCCTGTTGTTGTTTCCCGGCTTTTTCTTCTACCAGACCTTGCTCGGTATCGGCGCCATTCCCGCCTTCCTGGGCGGCTACTTCACCCTGGTGGCGATGGTGTTGCTGCTGCCGCTGGCAGCAGCCTTGTTCTGTGCGGTAAAGCGGGACAGGGCGTATGCGACGTCCCTGGACCTGTGCCTGGTTCTTCTTGCCCTCTACTACCTCCTCGTTCTCGCGGCAAACTTCGCCTCGGGCGCTACGACGATCATTGTCGAACGATATGTCGCGAGCGTCCTCTTTTGCTTCGAGACCTACGTGATCTTCAGGATGATCGACTTTACCGACAAGAACTTCTTGAAAATCATCGTCGTCTCGCTGCTCGTCATGTCGGTCATTACCTACTATTTTTCCGTCGGCGGCTTCTTCTTCCTGCAGGCCTTGGGAGAGGCCAAGGATCCGGCCAGCTTGGCGACCTACCAGGGCTTCGCACGTTCCTACATCTACACTTATCTGATAGTCGCCTCGATCACCAGGTCGATGGCCTTGCGCTACCTGCTGTACGCGGTGGCAACCAGCGCCTTGTTCCTGAATGGAGCTCGCAGCGAATTCTCGGCCGTCATGTTCCTGATTCCGGTAGTCGAACTGTATTACGCGAAGCAGCGCCTGTATGCCATCTTCGCGCTGCTGCTGCTGTCCATCGTTCTGGTCGGCGGCGTCGAAACGATCGTCACCGCGCTGCCGGAAAACAGGATACTGCAGCTGCTCGACCTCTCTCATTCGAGTTCGGCAATCACCAGACAGCGGTTTACAAGCGATGCCTTGCGCACGATCTGGACGAATCCCGTGTTCGGCGACTTCGCCAGCTATCCCGATGGCCACTATGCCCACAACGTGCTGACGACCTGGGTCGACTTCGGCTTGTTCGGTTTTGTCTTCTTTTGCTCGCTGCTGGTGTGGCACGCCGCCTGGCTGTTCTTCAATGGATTCTTTTCAAAGACAAAGAGCGGCGATTTCGTCCTGGCCGGGTCCTTCGTTTGCGCGGTGATCCTGTGGGCTGTCACAGCGAAAAACATGCCTGACATGAGCGTGGGCGCGGCCCTGGGAGCCTTCGCCCGATACCGCTACAAGCAAAAGCACCCGCTTAATACCCAAATCGTATCGTTCGCCATCGGGAGATAAGGCCTGCTCATGCGGATTCTCTACATAAATCATTACGCCGGCTCGCCGCGCCACGGCATGGAATACCGTCCTTATTACCTGGCGCGGGAATGGGTGCGCTCCGGTCATGAAGTCAGCATCGTCGCTGCGGACCACTCGCATCTTCGCGTTCAGCAGCCGGAGCTCGAGGGACGCATCCGCCTGGAAGAATCTATCGAAGGTGTCCGGTATACCTGGCTCAAGACGCTTCCCTACCACGGTAATGGCATCGCCAGGGTACGCAATATCGGCGCGTTTCTATATCGCCTGTACCAGGAGGGCAGCCGTCTTGCAGCGGAGGTCAAGCCGGATGTGGTCATCGCGTCCAGCACCTATCCAATGGACATTTGGCCGGCCCATCGGATTGCCAGGCTGGCAGGCGCGCGGCTTGTATTCGAAATCCACGATCTCTGGCCCCTGACGCCGATGGAACTGGGCGGGATGTCGAGATGGCACCCATTCATCATGGCCGCGCAGGCGGCCGAGAACTATGTCTACCGGAATGCAAGCACGGTGGTTTCCATGCTTCCGAGAGTGCATGCCCACGTTGCAGCGCGTGGCTTGACAATGGAGAGACTGCATATTGTCCCGAACGGCATCGATCCCGGTGAGTGGCCTGCCAGCATTCCGGAACTGGGAAAAGAAGCGGCGGCCACGCTGGCGCGGATAGCCGGCACGGGAAACGCCATCGTGGGCTACGCCGGTAATCACGGCATCTCGAATTCGCTCGATACGCTGGTCGACGCGGCGAACAGCATGCGCGACGAGAATGTCTCCTTCGTGCTCGTGGGCGGCGGCCCGGAAAAGGAGGCGTTAAAACGCCGGGCGCAGTCGGCGCAATTGAACAATGTCCATTTTGTCGACCCGGTGCCCAAGTCGCAGGTACCGGCCCTGCTCCAATGGTTTGACGTCGCCTTTATCGGCTGGAAGCGGCAACCGTTGTACCGGTTTGGGATCGCGCCGAACAAGCTCATGGATTACATGATGGCGGCCCGCCCTGTGGTACATGCGGTCGAAGCGGGAAACGATCCGGTGGGAGAGGCCGGCTGCGGATTGACCGTTGCGCCGGAAAGCCCCGAGGCAGTCGCACATGGCATTCGCTCCCTGGTCGGCTTGAGCGAGGCCGAGCGCCTAGCCATGGGCGCGCGTGGCAGGGAATGCGTCATGCGCCACTTTACCTACCCAGTCCTGAGCAAGCGTTTCCTCGAGGCCTGCGGAGGTTCAGAGCGCCTGACAGCACCGCCATGACTGCGTTGTAGCACAACGCCGTACGCAGACCTGTCTTCGGCGCGCGCGTGCCCTGACGGTTTTGTCAGGCGCTTCAAGCGCCCCGTCCCGCATCTCGGTGGTGGGCGGCGCACGATTGCAACCGAGTGCTGTTTGCAGTGACGCCATGTCTTGGGGCTGTTGAAATATGTCTGCCCACTTGTGCAAAACCGTCTTTCTATTGAACGTCCTGGGTGAATGCAATGTCACGCACAGATAGCTTAATCAAGCGAATGTTCGATATCGTCACGTCTTTGCTTGGTTTGGTATTGGCCATGCCAGTCATCGGCATTTGTTGGATTGTCGCGGCGATAGAAACAAGGAGTAATGGATTTTTCATCCAAAAGCGCATCGGACGACATGGGCGCCCAATACGTGTCTGCAAAATCAAGACCATGTATTCGAGCCAAAGCAAAAGGAGCCAAATCGCCTCTGATAATATTTCTTCCGTCACCCGTTCTGGCGCATTCTTCAGAAAATATAAGCTCGATGAATTGCCGCAACTGTTCAACGTACTCCTTGGGAACATGAGCATTGTCGGCCCACGACCCGACGTGCCTGGCTATGCCGATACGCTCACAGGAAGCGACAGGATCATCCTGTCATTGCGGCCTGGTATTACCGGCCCAGCGTCAATCAAATATAAGAATGAGGAAACGGTGCTGGCTGGTGTCGATGATCCGGCTTTTTATAACGATCGCATCATCTGGCCCGACAAGGTCAGGATTAACAAGGAATACGCCCAAAATTATTCCTTTTGGCGCGACATGAAATACATCTTGCAGACGATTTTCTCGTGAGGCGTACATGAAAACCTTATGCACCACCTGGCCCAGTTTCTCCGAGGAAGAGGCCCTGGCTGTCAAGAATGTCATCCTGTCGAACAAAGTGAATTATTGGACCGGTACCGAATGCCGGGAATTCGAAAGAGAATTCGCGGCATGGGTGGGGACGGAGTTTGCGGTGTCGCTTGCCAACGGGACGCTGGCGCTCGACTGCGCGCTCAAGGCGCTGGGCATCTCGGCGGGCGACGAGGTGATCGTGACGCCCAGGACCTTCCTAGCATCGGCAAGCTGCATCGTCAATGCCGGCGCCATCCCTGTGTTCGCCGATGTCGACCGGGACAGCCAGAACATCACCGCCGAGACCATCAGGGCCGTGCTCACGCCTCGCACCAAGGCAGTTATCTGCGTTCATCTGGCCGGGTGGCCATGCGACATGGACCCGATCATGGAGCTCGCCGAGGCGCATGGCCTGTTCGTCATCGAGGATTGCGCACAGGCGCACGGAGCGCGCTACAAAGGCCGGATGGTCGGAAGCATCGGGCATATAGCCGCATGGTCCTTCTGTCAGGACAAGATCATGACGACAGGGGGAGAAGGGGGCATGGTCACCACGAACTCCCGCGAATGGTGGAAGACCATGTGGTCGTACAAGGATCATGGGAAGTCATGGGATGCCATGTACGAGAGACAGCATCCGTCCGGGTACCGGTGGGTCCACGAGTCTTTCGGTACGAACTGGCGGATGCTGGAGGTGCAGGCCGCCATCGGGCGCATTCAGCTGCAGCGGATGCCCTTGTGGATGGCGCAACGAAAAGCGAACGCACTCAAGATCGCTCAGGTATGCCGGCAGATTCCTGCGTTGAGAATGCCCGTCGTCCCCGCCAATGTGGAGCATGCGTTTTATAAGTTTTACGTGTTTGTCGAGCCGGAGATGCTGGCGGAAGGATGGACCCGGGACCGGATCATGGACGAGATCTCCGTCAGGGGCGTCTCATGTACCCAAGGAAGCTGTTCGGAACTGTATCTGGAAAAATCCTTCGATAACACGGCGTTTCGTCCGAAGTCCCGCCTCAAGGTTGCGAAAGAGCTTGGCGAGACCAGCTTGATGTTCCTCGTGCACCCTAGCTTGGCGAGCGCCGATCTGGACCTGACCTGCCGGGTCATCATGGAAGTGTTTGCAAGGGCCGGGAAGCAAGCCTGGAGCTCCGTCTTCCTGCCGCATTGAGCAGGTCGGAGCTTCTGTCGATGGAGATGCCTGCCATGATTCCCTGGATGTCCATCGTCGATCTAGGCCATACGGCGGTCATGATCCCGGCAGCAGGGGCGGTTCTCGCCTGGCTTATCGTGGGAAGGGCATGGAAGCTGGCGCTGTGGTGGAGTCTGATCCTCGCCGTTGGGCTGAGCGTGGTTGCCTGGTCGAAGATGGCGTTTCTCGGCTGGGGATTGGAGATACGCCCTATCGGTTTCCAGGCGCTGAGCGGCCATGCCTGGCGGGCGACAGCCATTCTTCCGGTGTTGTTCTTCGTTGTGCTGGACCGGGCGCCGTTCGCGTGGCGGATCAGGGGAGCGCTGTTTGGCGGCGCCCTCGGCTTGGCCCTGGGCGTCTTGCTCGTGATTTTCACATTCCACATGGCCTCTGAAGTAATTGCCAGCAGCTTGCTCGGATGTGCCGCCGCCTTCGTCATGATCCGCGTCGCCACGACATCGCCGCCGCCGAGGATCACACCGTGGGCCGCGCCGGTGACTATGCTGGCATTCGTGGCGATTGCCGGCCTGAAGCCGTCTTCGCTCAATCACCGTTTGGTCGATGTGGCCCTCTACGTTTCCGGACGCGACGAGCCTTACCGATGGTCGCGCCAGATCGACCCCTCTGCATCGCAAGCAGGCGACAGGAAGACGCTGAAAACGTGTGAGGCACGCATCGTGCGTTAAGTGCACCAGTCCGAGAGAAACATGGCAAGCTATTGGTCTGGAAAGCCCGGAGCAAGCTAGCGGTTTGGCAGGCACGCGGCGCGCTCGCTGTTTGGGAGCCACGCGGCAAGCTATCGGTCTGGGAGAGGCGCGGCAAGCCCTCGGTCTGTGAGGTACGCAGCGAGCGATCGGGATGAGAGGTACGCGGTAAGCTGTCGGACTGGGCGCCCCGTGGCAAGCTCTCGGCTTAGGAAGTACGCGGCAAGCTATCGGTCTGGGAGGTACGCGACAAGCTACTGGACTGGGCGGCCCGTGGCGAGCTCTCGGTCTGGGATGCACACGGCAAGCTATCGGTCTAAGAGGTACGCGGCAAGCCATCGGTCTGGGATGCACACGGCGAGCCATCGATCTAAGAGGTACGCGGCAAGCCATCGGTCTGGGATGCGCACGGCGAGCCATCGATCTAAGAGGTACGCGGCCAGCCATCGGTCTGGGATGCACACGGCGAGCTATCGGTCTAAGAGGTACGCGGCAAGCTATTGGTCTGGGCGGCACGCGGCGAGCTATTGGTCTGAGAGGTACGCGGCAAACTATTGGCCCCGGGTAGCCCGCGGCGAGCTCTCGGCTTGGGGGCACGGGGCAAGCTTTCGGTTTGGGAGGTACGCAGCAAACCATCGGTCTGAGGCGCACGCGTCATGCCATCGGTCGGAGAGCCACGCCGCCCGCCATTGCTCGGCGCTCTGTTGTGGAATAAGAAAAGCCAGAGCGATTCTGAATAATGGATATGTCGCGACTATCCAACGTCTTCCTCTACTGCGCAACGGGTCCGTTTTGGTAAGCACCGAGCCGGGGCGGCATCTTTTCTGCAGAATGCGAAGCGTGGGCCGGACCGGCGAGCGCAGGATCGCCTCGCAGAGCTGGTGAACCTGGCTTCAGACGGTAGTCACCTGTCCCGTCCTTTTGGTAGTCGAGGAACTGAGGCTCGGTGAGCATCGTGCCGCTCACTTGGCCGCCCACGCGGATAGCGGTTCCGCTGGAATGGATCAGGTTGTCGGTATAACGGTTATTTGCGCCCACCTTGCCGCCCTCGACGATGCCGTAAGTGATATTGTCATAGACGATGTTGTTCGCGACCACGTTGTTTTGTGAGCCATGGGGCAAGACCCCAGCGTCGCCGCCTCCGATCAGTATGCCGACTTTGCATCGGAACACGGTGTTGTTGACGATCGTTGAATCGGTTGCGCCGTGCCACTGCTGGATCCCTGCTGCCGCGACGCCGGAGACAATATTATTGACGACAGTATTGTTCGGATTCGCGATATAGATTCCCTGCACGGTATTGCACCTTCCGATCATTGCATGGCCGATGTTCCTGATGACGTTGCCCTGGATGAGCACGTTTCCAGGGCCCCCATTCGTATCGATCGCCGCGCCGCCGCTGCCGGTGCACCCGCCGCTGATGGTCAAGTCATGAACGAAATTGTTTGTGATTTTCAAGTCGGCTCCGTCGGCCAGGATGCCATGCCTGCCGCTTCCGCTGATGTCGAAACCGTCGATATCGATGTGATTGCCTTTCGCGCGCCACGCGATACCCGTGCCGGAGACAAGGATTTTCGCGGCCCACTTGGTATCGGAAACGAACCTGATTCGGGCCGCAGCGGTACCGCTACGAGTGGTGAGGATGCCGGCGCTGTGCGGGCTTGGCGCCGACACCAGGTAGGCGCCGGGGGCGACGTGAATGGTATAGCCGGGAGCCGCGGCGGCGTCCGCGCGTGCGATGGTCAGGAAGGGAGAGGTTTTCGTGCCTGGGTTGCTGTCGGCCCCGTGCGGGGCTACGTAGAGGTGCGGGCTCGGCGTGCACGCGACAAGTAAGGAGCTCAGGCCGGCGTAGCACAGGAAGTGGCCAAGCCGCCGGCACCTGGGGGAGCGGCCGCATGGGATTAGCGTAAATGCGACTGCAGTGCGTGCCGGGCCCGCATGCAGCCGCGCTTCGACAGGGCCAGGCGAGTTGCGGAGGCTGCCAGGATTTGCCGGCATGGCGCTTCGGGGGATCAATAGGGTTGTCATGTTCATCTACATCCGATCAGTGCGTCGCTTGAATCGAAAAGGCTGTCTGTGGTCCTGGAGCAGCGAATCAGTGCATCGCTTGAATCGAAAGCCGTCTGTAGTCCTGAAACATCGAATCAGTGCATCGCTTAAATCGAAAAAGCTGCCTGTGGCCCAGAAACATAGAATCAGTGCATCGCTTGAATCGAAAAGGCTGTTCGTAGCCCTGGAATATCCCATCACTGCATGGCCGGGAATCGAAAATCTGCGTGACGGGCCGGACAAGGCAGGAGGAAGGGCTGTTTCAAGAAACCCACTGCCGAGGTGGTGCACGGCCATGAAGAAGAAGTCGAAAAGCATGAAGCTTGTCGAGGACTTGGCGTTTGATCGTGCTTCTAATGTTGATGAGGCTGAGTTGATCTCCTTAAAACATGATGAGGACCGGGGCATTGCTGATATCCCCCAAACTGCGGCATCCAGGGAGACTGGCGCCTCAGGAGAGATGTCCCGTCACGCTGTTAAGAGCGCCACAGCGGAAATGCTTCAGCGTGAGCAACTGCTAGGCTTCGGCGAACACCAAAGGAACAGCAACCGAATGCCGAAGGCGGAGCGGAAGCCGTCCATGGCGGCAATCAGGCGGGGCTCGACGGCAGGACGGACTAGTGCAGGTCGCGCAGCAGCCGCGCCACGATGCGCTTGGCGGCGTCACCGGCGCCGTAAGCGTCCAGCTCCGCTCCCTTGCTGCCGAGACTGGCATGCAGGCTGGACAGCAGGGTGGCGGCCTCGGCGGGCGGCGCCAGCCGGTTCCAGCCTGCGTCGAGCAGCTCCACCCATTCTGTCTCATCGCGAAAGGTGACACAGGGAACACGGTAAAAATACGCTTCCTTTTGCACGCCGCCGGAGTCGGTCGCGATGAGAGCGGCGTACTTTTCCAGCTGCACCATGGCCAGGTAGGACTGCGGTTCCATCAGAATGACTGCCCGCTCGAGCGCATCGAGCCGGCCCTGCTGCGCAAGGACACTGCGGGTGCGTGGATGCAAGGGCAGCACCACCTTGATCTCCTTCGAAAAATGGGTGAGCGCTTCGACGATGGCAGTCAATCGCGCGGGATGATCGGTATTCTCGGCCCGGTGTATCGTGGCGAGGCAATAGGCGCCAGGCCGCAGGCCGTATATCCGTCTCAATTCGCCGAGCACACCACCATGCTCGTCGACGCGCGCGCCATGGTGCAGGGCCACGTCGAACATGACGTCACCCACCTGATCGATGTGATCCGCCCTGGAACCCTCGTGCCGCAGGTTCGCGCCCGCCGCGTTCGTCGGTGTGAATAGCCAGCGCGAGACCCGGTCGGTCAGGATACGATTCACTTCCTCCGGCGAACGCACGTTGAACGAGCGCAGGCCCGCCTCGACATGCGCGACCGGTATATGCAGTTTGACTGCCGCCACGGCGCCCGCGAGGGTCGAGTTGGTGTCACCATAGACCAGCACGGCGTCAGGCTGCTCGGCGAGCAGCACCTTCTCGATGTCGACCAGCATCCGCCCCGTCATCTCGCCGTGAGAACCGCCGTGGACGGCGCATTGATGGGCGGGCGGCGCCATGCCCAGCTCCTCGAAGAACACGTCAGACATGTTCGTATCGAAGTGCTGCCCGGTATGGACGACGACTTCACGCATGCGCTCGTCCTGGCGCAGCAGCGCAGACACGGCGCTGGCCTTGATGAACTGGGGACGGGCGCCGATCACAGTGACGATTTTCTTCGGGGGCATGAGTGGTTCCGCTGATGTTCAGGATTGGAGTAGGGGCCTGGCCCGCAGCGCCTGGCAGCACCATCATGGATGCAGTGCGCCGCATCGTGCTGCGACAGCACTGAAGTCGAGGATGCGTTCTACCACTGCGGCGCTTGCCCTGAAGGTGTTGTCGGACACTCATGGCATCTACCAGGTCACCGCTTCGTAAAAACGGAAAAGATTGGCCTTGGTGTTTTCCTTCCAGTTGGTCTCGACCTGGCGCGGATGCGTCACCAGGCAGATCCGGTCATGCTTGCCGATGACGTCGAATGGCGAGGCAGGGCAGTAATACTGCGGAGGGGGGCGATCGGCGATGTACATGTCGATATGGTCCAGGAGGGCCGCGTCATAGGCTTCGCATTCGATGCCGCAGTCTTTGCGCAGCTGTCCATCCGTGAGGATTTCTGCGTTGTTCAGCTTGAGGCGGCGATTGGCGAAATCACCATGGCTCGCGACCGTCCTGATCTTTTTGCCGAGCTTTTTTTCGATCCAGTCGAAGTTCTTGCGGAACTCTTCGCGGATCTCCGGGAGACGGCTTCGGACCAGGGCGGGATCCTTGATCTTGTGCTTCTTTGCGAAGGCGGCCAGTTCCTCGTAGTGGTAACTTGCCTCGCCACCGTACTCTTCGATTTCATGCATCAGGTCGAAGTCGAGCGTCGACAGCCGGAAGTAGTAGGTGGACTTGATGCCGTGCTTCTTTTCGATCTGGAGCAGCTTCCTGGTGGTGCGCAGGTCCGTGTCGATATCGTGCCGGTGCACGATGAACTTGTTCGCGGCGCACTGACCGGCCTTGGTGATGTCGAAGAAATCGCGCACCGAGGTCTGGACGAAGCCGGCGTCGCGCCCTGAACGAATCAAGCGCTCGTGCATCGCCAGCCGGGAAGGCATGCCGTAGTCGCTGTAGAGGCGCCTTAGTAGGGCTTTCATTGGAGTGAATATTTCACGCGGTAAGGTTCGAAACCGAGCATCTTTTTGAAAGTCTGTAGCCCAGGACTTGCACCAAAAAAGGTGTCGTACATCAGATAAGAATAATTGCCGCTCTCAATCATTTGGCTGACGATCTCGGTGACCATCAAATGCATCATGCCGTCGTTGTTGCGCACGCCGAGCACGCGATCGAAAGCCACGAAATTGCCGTAGCAGCCGAGGTTGCTATAGGCCATCAGCTTTCCTGCAGCACTTAGCACACCAAAATACTTGTAGTTTTTCTCGCGCGGGTAGTGGGTCTCTTTGCGCATGTAGACCTGATCCATCGGCCGGCCCTGGCGCGTATCGAGTGAGGTATTGATATCGTGGAGGTCGTCAACGAAATCGTTTCTGTCGATCTCCATGACCACATATCCGCGTGATTTCGCCTTCCTAGCATGATGCTCACCCGAGTTGCGGCCCTTGATCTTCCCCATATAATCATCGCGGCTGCCGAAGCGCTTCAGGTCGACCAGCGCGGCACCCAATGATTTATTCTGGAAGAGCTTGTATTTGGGATGGGGCTTGGTGAAATGGGCATGCATGCGCCTGACGTCATCCGGATTCATGGCCAAACGGAATTCCAGGTTCGCAACCGGAAGCTTGGTGACGGTGACGGCGAGGTCAAACAGCTGCGACAGTTTGCCTGACATGGGATAGCGCTCCGTAGAAGTCGGTTAGCCTGTTCGCCTGAACAGTCCAGTTGTAGTGGTCCAGCACGGCCTGGCGGCCTTTCTGCCCCATCGATCTGGCGATCTCCGGATGGGTCACCAGGTAGTCGATCGCCTCCGCGATCGCTCGCGGGTCTGCCGGGTCGACGCACAGTCCGCAGCCAGCTCTTTCGATAGTCTCGCGCCACAAGGGAAAATTCGAGGCAATGACGGGGATACCGGCGGACATGTACTCGAACATCTTGGTCGGCAGGGAGTCGAGATGATTGGGCAGGCGGTGGAAGGTCACGATCCCGGCAAGGGAACGCTGCATCACCTTGCGCACGCCGGTGCGGTCGAGGAAGCCGGACGGGGTCACCCGGTGCCATCCAGGGTGTGCCTGCAGCTCAGCTTCAAGCTGAGGTTCGGAGAACTTGCCGACCAGGTTGATCCGTGCCGACGAGCGTAGGTACTGGCCCGCATGGACTAGTTCACGGATGCCCCGTATTTCGCCGATCCCGCCGACGTAGCACACTTCGTTGTGTTTGTCGGCCCAGGGTGTTGCACTGTCGAGCTCACCGATCATCGGGAAATTGTTGACGTCCAGCGTAACCGGGTGAATGCCGAGGAATTTTTCACGGATGAAGGGCGTGGCCGCGATGATGCCGTCGAAGCGGGCGCAGGCGTAGCGCTCGACAAGGGAAAACGTCGCCGAAATGAGCTTGCCTGATAAGGGACCGAGATAGGGTTTGCTCAGCAGCTGGCGCGGGACATCCTCGTGGGAATCGAAAATGACGGTCTTGCCGCGCCGTTTGAGCGCCAGGCCAGTGGGGAGCAGTTCGGGATCGTGGAGCTGGTAGATGTCGGCGTCGAGACTCAATGCCTTGTCGCGCACCCGCCGCGTGGTCGAGAAGATACGCCTCATCCGGCCTGACAGGCGGCCGACGTCGACGATGCGTACCCCATCGCGTCGCTCGTCACCCTGGCCGTCGGCGACGACCAGGGTGACATCGTACCCATGCGCGGCCAGGGTTCGGCACTGCTTGATGAAGATGCGTGTGTCGTTGCGCGGATGAGCTGATGTGAGATGAACGATCTTTTGCATGAGAGAACCTCGAAATGATCACGCGACCCTGGCGCAAGCGAAGGGCGCGGGCCACACCCACCAGCCGCTTGCAACTGCCACCGGCGACCAGTCACCAGCGACCAGCCGCCACCTACCGGACACCAGCAATTGGCCACCAGCGGTCAGCCACCAGTCACCACTCACCACTCACCAATCACCAGTCACCAGCCACCTGTTATCTCGGTCTAGCCGACGGTTAGAGGGCTGGAATGGCGGCTACCGCACACCAGCGCTCGCGCTCCGTCAAGCGGACTCTGTGAACCGCATGGCACATGGTGCATGTCGCCCGTCGCCCGCCGATAGCTGCATGGCGCAAGTATTCCGGCAGATGGTGCGGAAGGTCTGGCGCGTTGCCGGCACAGGTGAGCCCACCGGCCACGACGAAAGCTCGGCGCACGGAAAGCAGACAGTGGAGCTGTGGCCGAATCTACTTCGACATGGCTTCAGCCTCCACCTCGCCTGCTTGCCGAAGCCCGACGGCACGCAGCAACGTATTCGCCACTTGCTGAGCCTCGGTCGCCGATAAGTAGGGGCCCATCGGCAAACTGAGTACGCGCGCCGCCATGTCTTCCGACACCGGATAGCATTCCCCAGCGGCGAGATGGGCGTAAGCGGGTTGCTGGTGGATCGGCACCGGGTAATGCACTGCGGTCGGGATGCCGGCGGTATCCAGCACGGCGCGTACGCGATCGCGCTCTTCGACCAGCACGGTGTACTGCGCGTAAACACTGGTTCGATCAGCCTGGCAGGCCATTACCGGCACGTGCGGATGCAGCATTTCGTCATAGGCGGCAGCCACGCGGCGGCGCTGCTTGATTTCCCAAGCGAAGCGCTCGAGCTTGGCTAGCACGATCGCGCATTGCAGCGTGTCCATACGCCCACCGACGCCCAGGCGCGTATGCACATAGCGGCGGGATTGGCCGTGGACCCGAATTTCGCGCATCGCGGTGGCGAGTGCGTCGTCGCTGGTGAACAGGGCGCCGCCGTCGCCATAGCAACCGAGCGGTTTGCTGGGGAAGAAGCTGGTGCAGCCGATGGTGGAGAGGTCTCCGCTCTGGCGCCCGCGGTAGGTCGCGCCGAAGCTTTGGGCGCCGTCCTCGATCACGGCCAGCGAATGACGGGCAGCGACCTGGTTAATGGCGTCCATATCGGCCGGCTGGCCATACAGGGAGACCGAGATGATGGCGCGCGTCGCCGGCGTGATTTTTTCTTCGATCAGGCGCGGGTCGATGTTGCAGGTCTCACGCTCCACATCCACGAAGACAGGACGGGCGCCCACCAGCAGCACCGCTTCGGCGGTGGCGATGAAGGAAAATGGTGTGGTGATCACTTCGTGGCCAGGGCCCACGCCCAGCGCCATCAGCGCGATCACCAGGGCTTCGGTGCCGGACGAGACGGTGACGCAGTGCCGCGCGCCGGTATAGTCGGCCAGGCGCTGTTCGAGCTCGGCCACCTCGGGACCCATGATGTATTGCCCGTGGTCGAGAACGGCCTGGATACGGCTGTTGATCAGGTCGCGCGAGGCCTTGTATTGCGATTTGAGATCGATAAATTCCATGAATTATCCTTGTTCGGGAGGGAGCGCCTGTGTCGGGGCGCGGTCTTGGATACGGCCTGGTACTGGTTCCCGGGCCTCGGCGGGGCGGCAGACGCCGGCGCGCAGGATGTAGGCCTCGCCGGTATGCGGGCAGCGGGCCTCGCCGTCGCCCCGCAGGGGAAGTGCGAGCCGTTCGCCGTAGCGGCTGATCCAGCCGATCTGGCGCGCAGGCACGCCGGCCACCAGGGCGAAGGCGGGGACGTCGCGGTTGACGACCGCGCCGGCGGCGACGAAGGCGAACTCGCCGATCGTCACCCCGCACACGACGGTGGCGTTGGCTCCGATGCTGGCGCCGCGCCGCACTAGGGTGCGCCGGTACTCGTGCTTGCGCGGCACGGCGGCGCGCGGGTTGTAGACGTTGGTGAAGACCATGCTCGGTCCGCAGAACACCTCGTCCTCGAGCGTGACCGCGTCGTAGATCGAGACATTGTTCTGGACCTTCACCTGGTCGCCCAGCCGCACGTCGTTGCCGACGTAGACATTCTGGCCGAGCGAGCAATGAGCGCCGATGCGCGCGCCGGCGCAGACATGGGCGAAATGCCAGACCCGGGTGGCTTCGCCCAGGACGGCGCCTTCGTCGACGATGGCGCTGGGGTGGATGAGTGCGTCCATGCTCAGTACTCCAGGGGGAGGGCGACGCGCTTGCCGTCGCGCGCCGAACGGTAGGCCGCCACCAGGATCTCCAGCGACTTCAGGCCTTCGCGTCCATCGGTTTCGGGTTCGGCGTCGCCGCGCAGCACCCGGATCACGTTGTCGTAGTAGAGCGGATGGCCGAAGCCATAAACCGAGGTGGTCTGGTAGCTGGCGTCCTTGATGGCGGCGTCGTCCGGGTCGGGGCTGGCGAATTCCCACTGCTCGACCTGGTTGACCGCCACCCCGGCGATGCGTGCGGTGCCGCGTTCGCCCAGGATGGTGATCGAGCCTTCCATGTTGTGCGGGTAGGTGAGCATGGTGACGTTCATCGAGCCTAGGGCGCCATTGCGCCAGCGCAGGCTGATGACGCCGGTGTCCTCGACCTCGATGTCGCGCGCCAGCGTCGCGGTGTAGGCCTGCAGGCTCTCCACCGGACCGACGATCCAGTCGAGCAGGTCGACATAGTGGCTGGCCTGGTTCATGAAGGCGCCGCCGTCGAATTCCCAGGTGCCACGCCAGCGCGCCGAGTTGTAGTACTCGTCGGGCCGAGTCCAGAACACGTTCAGGTTCACCATGTAGATGCGGCCGAAACGCTTCTTGTCGACGGCGCGCTTGAGCAGCTGCAGGGTGGCGTTGCGGCGATTCTGCTTGACGACGAACAGGCGCACCCCGGCCTCGTCGGCGGCGGCGACCATGCGCTTGCCATCCTCCCAGCGCGTGGCCATCGGCTTTTCGGTCACCACATGGCGTCCGCTGCGCGCGATGTGGACCGCCTGCGCCGGATGGAGGCCGGAGGGCGTGGCGATCACGACCGCATCCGCCTCGCAGTGCGCCAGCATCGTGTCCAGGCTCGCATAGGGGCGGGCGCCGGTCTGGGCCGCGGCTTCTTCGAGCGCGCGCGGGTCGATGTCGCACACGCCGGCCAGTTCGCAGCGTTCGTGGTGGGTGCGGATGGCGTTGATATGGTTCTTCGCGATGCGTCCGCAGCCGACCAGGGCGAAGCGGATCTTGCGGTCGAGGATGGCAGGTGGGTAGTTGCGCATGGGATCTCCGGACGGAATCAGGCTTTGACGACGTGGGGCAGGCGGTCGAGATAGACGCCGCGGGTATCGACGATCAGGTTGGCGTACTGGCGGATCAGCGCGTAGTCGAAGGCGCTGTGGGCGGTCGCCACCAGCACCACGTCATAGGACGCGATCGCGTTGGGCGTCAGGTCGACGCTGGCCAGGTCGAAGCGGTGCTCGCGCATGGGTGGGAAGACCGGGACGTGGGGATCGGAATAGTCCACCTGAGCACCTTTGTCGCGCAGCAGTTCCATCAGCGCGACCGAGGGGGATTCGCGCATGTCCTCGACATCCTTCTTGTAGGCGATCCCGAGCACCAGTACGCGGCTTCCCATGATCGAGCGCCCGCGTGCGTTGAGCGCGTCGGCCAGCTTGCCGATCACCCAGTGCGGCATGTCGCTGTTGATCTCGCCGGCCAGTTCGATAAAGCGGGTATGCAAGCCGTACTGGCGGGCCTTCCAGGTGAGGTAGAAGGGATCGATGGGGATGCAGTGGCCGCCCAGGCCGGGGCCCGGATAATAGGGCGTGAAGCCGAAGGGCTTGGTGGCGGCCGCGCGGATCACCTCGTGGATGTCGATGCCCATGCGGTCGGCGATGATCTTCATTTCGTTGACCAGGCCGATGTTGACGGCGCGGTGGATGTTTTCCAGCAGCTTGGTCAGTTCGGCCGCGCGCGTGGAGCTGACCGGGACCACCGTATCGATCGCCTGGCGGTACAAGGCCAGGCCGGCGTCCAGGCAGGCTCCCGTGGAGCCGCCGCAGACCTTGGGAATGGTGCGGGTGTGGAAATCGGGATTGCCGGGGTCCTCGCGCTCGGGGGAGAACACCAGGAAGACGTCCTGGCCAACCGTGAAGCCGCGGGCTTCCAGGCGCGGGCGCAGCTCTTCCTCGGTGGTGCCGGGGTAGGTGGTGCTCTCCAGCGACAGGATCTGGCCTGCGCGCATGTGCGGCAGCAGGGCGTCGGCCGTGCCCAGCACATAGGACAGGTCGGGCTCGCGGTAGGGGCTCAGGGGCGTGGGGACGCAGATGATCAGCGCGTCGGCCTCGCTCGCGCGGGCGAATTCGGTGCTGGCGCTGAAGCCGTGGGCGCGCGCGGACTGGATGGTGTCCGCCTGGATGTGGGCGATATGGCTGGCCCCGCGGTTGAGTGTCGCCACCTTGGCGGCGTCGATGTCGATGCCGAGAACCCGGAAGCCTTCGGCGGCATAGCGCAGCGCGAGCGGCAGGCCGACATAGCCGAGGCCCACGATGCCGATCACGGCGCTACGGTCTTGCAGCCGGGCCAGCAGCTGCTTCAGGTGGTCTGATTGGTTCTCGTCTCGCATGGATATCCTCGCCGGTGGCTTCAGAGTGATGGGTGGTCAGGTGTCGATCGCTTGCGCTCAGATGCGCTCGATTCGGAAAGGCACGAATTTTCTGTTCAGGCCGGCGCTCTCGGCGGTATGTTCCTCGGCCTCCGGGGCCGCTTGCGGGGCCTGGGGCACGTATTCGGCCACGATGGCCTTGACCATCGATTCGATGGTGCCGCGCTCGTGGGTTTCGCAAGCCATCATCAGGCAGGTGATGCAGGTCTCGAGCACGCTGGGACGCAGCGCGCTTTCCTTCATGCGCATGATGCGCGGATGCTCGCTGGGGAAGACCACGCCGTCGGTCAGCAGCTCCTCGTGCAGTTTCTCGCCCGGGAACAGGCCGACGAACTGGATCTCGATGTCGCCGCGCGGAATCTGCGGGTTGCGCTCGGTCAGGCCATGCATGGCAATCATGGTGCGGGCCAGGTCGACGATGCGCACCGGTTCGCCCATGTCCAGTACGAACACGTCGCCGCCCTTGGCCATGGCGCCGGCCTGGATCACGAGCTGGGCGGCTTCCGCGATCAGCATGAAATAGCGCGATACCTCGGGATGGGTGATCGTGACCGGGCCGCCGCGCGCGATCTGGCGCTGGAACAGCGGGATCACCGAGCCGGACGAACCGAGCACATTGCCGAAGCGGACCATGCAGAAGGTGGTGCCGGCGCCGCCGCGGGCCGCGGCGGCCTGGAAGATCAGCTCGGCGATGCGCTTGCTGGCCCCCATGATGTTGGTCGGACGCACCGCCTTGTCGCTGGAGATCAGCACGCAGGTGCGCACGGCATGGCGGGCGGCGCTGGCCGCGATCACCTGGGCGCCCAGCACGTTGTTGCGCAGCCCTTCGACGATGTTGGCTTCCACCAGGGGCACGTGCTTGTAGGCGGCTGCATGGTAGATGGTGTCGACCTTGCCCTCGCGCAGGATGCGGTCGACCAGGTCGGCATTGCAGACCGAGCCCAGGTGGGCCTGGATGGGCAGCTCGGGAAAGCGCGTGGCGAGCTCCTGGCGGATGGTGTACAGGGCGAATTCGGAGTGGTCCAGCAGGTGCAGGCGCGCCGGAGTCAGGGTGACGATCTGGCGGCACAGCTCGCTGCCGATGGAGCCGCCCGCGCCCGTCACCAGCACGCTCTTGCCGCGCACGCAGCGGGCGAACAGGTCCATCCGCGGCGGCACCGGCGGCCGGCCGAGGAGGTCTTCGAATTTCAGTTCGCGGATGGCTTCGCGCGGCGCGGCCTTGTCGCCGTCGAGGTCGACCAGCCGGCCGAGGATCTTGGCCGGCACGCCAGCCTGGCCGAGCCGCTGCATGATGTCGCGCACGCGTTCCGGGGCCGCCGTCGGCAGGGCAATGACGGTCGTGCGGATGCCCAGCTCGGGCGCCATCGCGGCCAGGCGGCCGGTCGGGAACACGCGCAGGCCGGCGATGGTGCGCTCATGCAGAGTGCGCTTGTCGTCGAAGAAGCACAGCGCGCGGTAGTCGTCGCTGTCGCGCAGGGCCTGGGCCAGCCGGGCCCCGGCCTCGCCGGCGCCGTAGATCGCCACCGGCACCGCCGTGCCGTTGCGGCTGCGGTAGGTCCGCAGCAGATTACGCAGGCCAATGCGGGAAACCACGACATATGAAAAGGCGATAAACCAGTAAATCGTGAGCGCACTGCGCGGAAAACTGATTTCGTTCAACGCCAGCAAGGCCAGGTAGGCGCAGAAAATCGCGATGGCCAGCGATAATCCGGACATGGTTAATAAGCGATGGTCGATAAAACGAATTACGGCCCGGTATAAATCGGCCATGGAAAAGGCAAGAACAGTCAGGGCGGCAATCAGGAAATAGGAGCCTGGCCCAAATTCCATAGCCAGTTTTAAATCCCCACCGCGCAATATCATGGCGATAAGAAAACAGAGCGGCAGCATTACCAGGTCTGCCGCGACCATCAGCGTCATCTTGGCCCTGCGGTTCATCTGTACCAGGCGCGCGCACAGCACGCTGAAAACTTTGCGGCTTTGAATGGACATGGTTATGGCTTTTCAGGTGAGTGAGCATGGCGCGCGCAATACGCTGCCTGCGTAATGCCCGCATTTACTCAAGGCTTTTCCTGATAAAAATAATGCCTCGATTAGACTTGACGTTTATTTGTAAGTTTATTATCTCGCTCGAATTGGACGCTGAGTTTGAGTTCACTCAACCGGGCCGGAGGAAATTCCCCGAATGTCTTCCAATTGGAAATAGGAAATTGGGAATTGGAAATATCTCAGAATAAGATTTCTAGTTGTTTATTTCTTATGGGAAGAAATTAAAAAGCTCGGGGAATGGAAGAGCTGGACGCGGAGCCGGACCAGTGGGGGAGAAATTGGAAAGGCAGTGGTTGCGGCCGAGGGGAGGGCCGCCGTACAGGCGGCTCGGGCTGCGAGGCTGCGGGAGTACAGGACTACAGGACTACAGGACTACAGGACTACAGGACTACAGGACTACAGGACTACAGGACTACAGGACTACAGGACTACAGGACTACAGTACAGGACTGCGGGACTGTGGCGTTGCGGGGGCTGCGGGGGGCACCGGGGCTTGGGACGCTGCAAGCCTACCCTGGTCGTGACTCGCGCTGCAATGGAAGCCGGCCGCAACCGCCAGGCGGATCGGCAATGTGGGCGCACGCGCCGGGAGTGTCCGGATGCAGGCCAGTGGGCCCGGCGGCCGGAATGCGGCGCGCCGGCAGACGCCCAGGTGCAGGTGCCAGTCCCGGCGGCCACCGACGCCCGGGCGCCAGCGATACGCCGCAACCCAGGCGGCGTCGCGCCGGCGCCCAATGTGCGGCGCCTAAGCCCCGCCGCTGCGCCCCGGACGCGGCTGCGGCGCCATCGGCGGCACATCGATCCGTTCGTTCAGGCGCAGGAACTTGAAGCCCGCCAGCACCTGGCCGCGCTTGCCTTCCCTGGCGTTGCGCGCCTCGCGCTCGGCCGCGCGCGCCATGAAGGCGCCGAAGCTTTCTTCGCGCACCATCGGTTCCGCCGAATGCAGGAAGCGCCGCTCGCCGTCCGGGCCGAGCACCACCAGGCCCACGTGGGAGGCCCAGTACTCGCCGTCGCGGGTCGAGATCACATTCACGAAATCGCCTTCCTGCAGCTGGGCGGCGACGGTCGCCACCTGGTCCTTCGGCACGTAGGCCTGGCGGCTGGTCTCGACCGGGATCTCGCGCACCGTGTTGTGGCGGGTGCGCAGGAAGCGCGCGCGGTCCACCTGCATGTCGTAGGTGGGACCGCCAGCGCCGGCCAGCTCGGCGCTGATGTCGGTGAGCAGCCAGCGGTTGGCCACGTTCCAGTCCATCTCGGTGTAGTGGTTGCGGGTGGCGACGCCGATCACGCCGTCGCGGTAGCGGATGCGCTGCAGCATCCAGAAGAATTCCTCCCACGATTGCGACAGCGCCATCGCATACGTGTGCTCGGCGAACACCACGCAATCGCTCTGCGCCAGGCTGAACAGCGGCAGCTGGTCGTGGATCTCGTAAGGAAATTCGCCCAGCAGGTGCAGGGAGTAGGGCTGGCCGATGTTCTTGCGGCCGATCGCCGCGATGCGCTTGCGCAGGTCCGGTTCGGCCTCGTGGATGTGGGCGATGTAGCGCCCCGCCTCCATCGGGCTCATCTGATAGATCTGCTTCTGCAGGATCTCCGCCAGGGACGGGGGAGCCGCAGGCGCGCTCGGAGTAAGGGGAGGGGAGGCGCAGCCGGCCAGGGCCGCGGCGGCAAGGAGCAGGGAGGCGAAACGCATGGCGAGGTCCCAAAGTGTGGTGAAAAAACATCACGCTACCCCTTCAAAAGGGATCGTAGGTAATGATTTTTTAGCATGTTCCCATAACTAGTGGAATGGTAGCGGTATGCAAGCGGTCTGCACAGGGGCTTGCAGCCAGGAAGCCGAATATGTACATTCCTCCAAGTTATATAACCGTTAACACAAGTCATTATTCCCTCATTGACGGATCATCAATACTCCAATGAGGGCAGCCTGTCGTCTGCCTTTGCAAGATCTATAGCACCCTTTCCAGGAGAGAGATGATGTTCAAACAGAAGCCGCTCGCCGCGGCGGTGTCGATGGCTGTGTGGAGCCTGGCGACGCTACCGGCCATGGCGCAGGAGATTCCGGCCGGAACCCAGATCCAGACGGTCGAAGTGACCGGTATCCGCGCATCGATGGCCAAGTCGCTGGCCGTGAAAAAAGATGCCTCCGCCAACGTCGAGGTGATCACCGCCGAAGACGTGGGCAAGATGCCGGACAAGAACCTGGCCGACTCGCTGCAGCGCCTGGCCGGCGTGGCGGTGCGCACCGACTACGACGAAGCCGAGAAGGTGTCGATGCGCGGCACCAACCCGGACATGTCCCTGATCATCTTCAACGGCCACGCCGTCTCCAGCGCCGACTGGTATGTCGCCGACCAGGCTTCGAGCTCGCGCTCGACCAGCCTGTCGCTGATGCCTTCGCACGTGCTGAACCAGGCCGTGGTCTACAAGACCTCGCAGGCCAACATCGTCGACGGCGGCCTGGCGGGCACCATCAACGTCACCACCCGCAAGCCGCTGTCGCAAAAAGAACGCGTCTCGGGCGTGGTCAGCGTGGGCGGAAGCTACGTCGACCTGGCCGACCGCTATGCGCCGGACCTGAACGGCTCCGTCACCTGGAAGAACGAAGCCAGTACCTTCGGCGTGATCGCCTCGCTGTTCGCCGAAAAGCGCTTCGTGCGCCGCGATTCCGTCTCGCGCTTCGCCTACGGCACCAGCAGCGGCTGGGACGTGATCAACACCGCGACCATGCTGGGCATCACCGACGCCTCGCTGGCCGGTACCGGCTACAAGGCCTCCGACCTGAACGGCGTGCGCATGCCGGGTTCGATGAGCTCGGAATTCGTGGAATCGGTGCGCGACCGCAAGGGCGGCATGATCGCGCTGCAGTTCAAGCCGAACAACGACCTCGAAGTGAACGTCACCGGCTTCCACTCCTCGCTGGACGCGGACAACCACGGCCGCCTGACCTCGAGCGCCATCTACTCGATGCTGCTGGGTAAGAACCACCCGCTGGGCGGCACCGGCGCCTCCGCGATCAACACCAATTCCAACGGCCAGCGCGTCTACGCCCAGATCCGCAATCCGGTGATCGTCAACGAGACCACGGTCTACGGCCACCAGCTGCGCGTGCTGAAGGCGGCCGACATCGTCTACCCGGACGGCACCACGCCCCAGTACGTCGGCAACTCGGAAGGCTTCTTCCGCGACGGCGCCAACGCCACCAGCTCCTTCCTCGACCTGGACGCCAAGTACCGCGTCAACGACGACCTGACCGTCAAGACCCTGCTGTCGGCCACCCGCGGCGTCGGCAAGACCGAACTCGACCAGGGCCTGACCCTGGCCCGCTACGGCACCGGCATCTCGTACGCGCTGGGCGGCCTGCACGATGCGCCTTACGTCAAGTACCACGGCGCAGGCAACAACCAGCCGGGCCTGAACCCGGACGGCAGCGGCTACCGCATCGTCGACCGCGCCGCGTCCGGTATCCGTACCGAGGACAAGGAGTGGAGCGCCCAGATCGACGCCGAGCACAAGCTGAACTTCGGCTGGATGCAGTCGCTCGAGACCGGCGTGCGCATGTCCGAACACAAGCGCACCAGCGGCCGCTGGGGCCCGGCCTTCCGCGCCAGCCTGGTCAACGGCACCACCGGCGCGCTGATCGGCAATCCGGTGACCCCGACCGAGGGCTGGCAGCCGTATCCGGGCGACTTCGGCGCGGACCTGGGCGGCGGCTTCTGGGACAACACCGGCTTCACCTATACCCGTGACGCGACCAAGGACTACATCGCCGCCAACACCAAGGAGACGACGCCGGAGTGGGAGCGCCGCGTCGGTTCCGAGATCGACATGAAGGAGCGCCAGGCAGCCGTCTACTGGATGGCGAACCTGGAGGCGGACCGCTGGTCGGGCAACGTCGGCCTGCGCTTCGTGCGCACCAACGTCAAGGCCAATATCGCCACCCCGGTCAATCCGCGCAGCGCCTGCCTGCGCTCGGCGCCGGGCACGCCGGCCACCACCTGCGCCGCCTTCCCGGGCGCGATCACGAACGCGGGCGACGCCGTGGGCATCCCGGACGGCGCGCCGTTCGATCCCCTGAGCGGCACGATGTACTACAAGACGCCGACCGACCGCCACTTCGACAACTGGCTGCCGAGCCTGAACCTGCGTTACGAGATCACCAAGGACATGATCGGCCGCTTCGGCGCCAGCCGCACCATCGGCCGCCAGAACTACAACGTGCTGGGCAGCGGTTTCGGCACCCCGACCTGCGACGCCCAGGGCTGCCGCGTGACCGGCCCGAATCCGGACATGGAGCCGCTGACCTCGGATAACGTCGACCTGTCCTGGGGCTGGTACTTCGCACCGCGTTCGGCCGTGTCGGTGAGCGTGTTCCACTCGAAGATCAACGGCTATCCGAAGACCGGCGCCACCGGCACCTCGACCATCGAGCTGACCGACCCGCGCGACAACGCCGTCAAGACCTTCGCGATCAACACCGCCTCGCAGCAGGGCGCGAAGATCCACGGCATCGAGGTCTCGTACGAGCAGCCGTTCGGCAAGACCAACTTCGGCTTCACCTCGAACGTCAGCCGCGCCAAGACCAAGGTCGACGACGGCCGTCCGATGGTCGGCGCCTCGGAATGGGCCGGCAACATCGGCCTGTACTACGAGGACGACAAGCTGTCGACCCGCCTGGTGGCCAACTACCGCGGCGAGTACGTGAACAGCAGCACCGCGCCGTCGCCGACCGCGAACAGCCAGGGCCTGTCGACCATCAACGGCATCCTGATGCCGACCGCGCCGACCTATGCCGACGGTGTGACCACGCTTGCATTCAACGCGAACTACTACATCGCGCCGAACCTGGAACTCGCGTTCAGCGCGACCAACCTGACCAACGCCAAGCGCGCTCAGTACCGTTACAGCACGGAAGAGCAGCAGAAGCTGGACGTCAGTGGCCGCCAGTACTTCCTGAACCTGCGTTACAAGTTCTGATCGCCTGACGCGGCGCCGCAACGAGAGGGGAGCTTCGGCTCCCCTTTTTTCATTCTCCTGATCTGTTGCCTCGACGTTAAATCCGCTGTCATGCGGACGGCGTGTCGTCTGACAAACAAGTGTGCGCCACCTAACGGTCACGCAGCCGCTGCGCCATTATCATGAAGCCGTGTGAGTGAGGGACGTGCGATTCGGTTCTGCGTGTCCCGACACCTCAGCAGGTTAGCCGGTCGCCTCGAGGACCGGCACCAGAATTCGGGCCGGCGCGGCCACCAGGATGCGCCGGCCCTACAACGAAGCGGAGGTCGCCATGTCCGACGTGAAGCACCCACCGAAGCATCTGGTTCGCGAATACCTCGAGCGCCGCTCGCGCGATCCGAAACCGCCCCCAACCCCGGAGGAAATCCGGCGCCAGCTTGGCTGGGGCATGCTGATGCCTGCGGACCTCAAGATGGGCACCAACCGCTCGTAACATGCACGGCACGGTGGCGCGCAGCGAAGCGCCCATGGCCGGCACTCTATTCCGCATACCATAGGAGGCATCATGACCCACAAGATCGGCAACAAGAACGAAGCCCAGCACCGCGGCAAGAAGGAAAGGCTCGAGATCAAGCGCGCGAACGTCGCACGCGAAGCCGTGCGCCAGGCCGAGGCCCGCGCCAAGTACCGCAACCAGCCCAAGGGGCAGGCTGCACGCGAGGCTGCCGCCTCCGCCTGATTCATCTTCGGTTCCGAAAAGCCCGCCCAGATGAGGCGGGCTTTTTTTGCCTGCTCTTTACCCGCAGCGCATACTCCTCGCCGCCGTTCGCCGCCTTCCCTTCGCGGCCGGCCGAATTCTTCGCCATTCGCCGCCCGCCGCCCGCCATTCGCCGAAAACCGCTTCCGCTCCCGTCCGGGCATCCGGTATCGTGCATCCAGTTCGATCACACACAGGGAGCAAGAACATGAATTCGGAAGACGCGTATCGGTTGCGCAAGCAGGTCGTATGGGGCCTGCTCCTGATCCTGGTGGGCGGCGCCGTGCTGCTCGACCGCATGGGCTACATGGACATCGAGTCGCTGTGGCGCTATTGGCCGCTGCTGCTGGTCGTCATCGGCATCAACCAGACCATCGGCTATCCGAGCCCGAAGGAATTCGGCGGGGGCCTGTGGCTGGTCTTCATCGGCCTGTGGCTGTTCGCCGTGTTCGAGAACCTGTTCGGCCTGACCTTCCGTAACAGCTGGCCGCTGTTCATCCTTGCCTGGGGCGTGAAGCTGGTGTTCCAGCCCTTCATCGCCCGCCGCTTCGCCAACAACCAATCGGGGAACCGTCATGAAAGATAATATCCAGCCGCGCAGCGGCATGACCAGCCAGGTGGTCCTGGGCTTCCTGGTGATCGCGATGGGACTGCTGTTCCTGCTCGATAACCTCGGCATCCTCGACATGCACCAGGCGGTCTCGTTCTGGCCCACGCTCTTCATCGTGGTCGGCACCGTCAAGCTGTGCGACACCGCCACGCCGGGCGGACGGCTGGTGGGCGGGATCCTGGTCGGCATCGGCGTGCTGCTCACCCTGGACCGCATGGACATCATCGACTTCAGCTGGCGCGCGGTGTGGCCGCTGGCCCTGATCGGCCTGGGCGCCCTGATGCTGGTGAAGGCGGCGCGCGGACGGCGCCTGGTGGCCGAAGGCGCGAAGGACGGCATCGCCGACGATATCATCGACAGCACCGCGATCATGGGCGGCTTCGAGCGCCGCGTCAGCAGCCAGGCGTTCCGCGGCGGCGAGATCACGGCGGTGATGGGCGGCTGCTCGCTCGACATGCGCGGCTGTGCGATCCAGCCCCAGGGGGAGGCGGTGATCAATGTCTTTGCCTTCTGGGGTGGAGTGACCATCAAGTGTCCGCCCGACTGGACCGTCATCCTGCAAGGCACCCCGATCCTGGGCGGCTTCGAGGACAAGACCATCCAGCCGCCGGACGGCGCCAGGCGCCTGGTCATTCGCGGCTACGCAATCATGGGTGGCGTGGAAGTGCGCAACTGATGGGCGAAGGCTTCTGGGCGCGGCGCAGCGCCGCGCTCTACCTGCTGGCCTGGCTGATGCTGGGCCTGCTGCTTTCCGGCCTGATCAAGGCGACCACCGGCGCGAGCATGCTCGCCAGCCTGCTGTTCGCGGTGCCCTTGAGCATGGTCTACGCCAGCGCCTGCGGCTTCTCGGCGTATTACCTGTGCCGCGCTTTTCCGCTGGCCGGCAAGCCGCTGGGATCGGTGCTGGCCGTGTTCTCGATCAGCGCGGTCACGGCTTCGGTGCTGTGGTGCGCGGCGGGCGCGGCCTGGGCGGGGGTGTGGCAGGCGCTGGCGCCGGACTGGGAAGCGGTGAGGATGTCGCGGCCCTTCGCGGCGGTGATGTTCGGGGTCGGCGTGCTGCTCTACGGGATGGCTGGCGCGGCGCACTATCTGGCGCTGGAATTCGAACGCGCCCGGCGCGCCGAGACGCGCGAGCTGGAACTCAAGCTGCTGGCCCAGGACGCGGAACTGCGCATGCTGCGCACCCAGATCGATCCGCACTTCCTGTTCAACAGCCTGAACTCCATCAGCGCGCTGACCGCCATCGATTCAAGCCGCGCCCGCGACATGACCCTGAAACTGGCGGGCTTCTTTCGCCATACCCTGGGACTGGAAGCGCACCGCAAGGTGGCGCTGGCGGACGAAGTAGCCCTGGTCGAGCAGTTCCTGGCGATCGAACAGGTGCGCTTCGGTCCGCGCCTCGGCTTCGCGAGCGAGATCGGTCCGGAGGCCGCGCGCTGCCTGCTGCCGCCGATGATCCTGCAGCCGCTGGTGGAGAACGCGGTCAAGCACGGCATCGGCCAGCGGCTGGAAGGCGGCGTCATCACCGTGAGCGCGCAACGGGCCGGCTCGCTGCTGCGCATCCGGGTCGAGAACGATGCCGACGACGATGCCAGGAACGCGGCCGGGACCGGCATCGGCCTGGTCAATGTGCGCCAGCGCCTGGCGGCGGCCTATGGCAGCGAAGCCAGCGTACACTGGGCGCGGGAACAACAATTATTCCGGGTAGACCTGGTGCTGCCCGCCGAAGCAGGCGACTGAGGGAGAGTGAGGAATGCGGGTATTGATCGTCGACGATGAACAGCTGGCGCGCATGCTGCTGCGCGAATTCCTGGCCGAGCACGCGGACATCGAGATCGTGGGCGAATGCGCGAACGGCTTCGAGGCCGTCAAGGCGATCGCCGAGCACGATCCGGACCTGGTCTTCCTCGACATCCAGATGCCCAAGCTGGACGGCTTCGAAGTGGTAGAGCTGGCCGGCAGCAAGCCGCACTATATCTTCGCCACGGCCTACGACCAGTTCGCGCTGCGCGCCTTCGAAGTCCACGCGATCGATTACCTGCTCAAGCCGTTTTCGCGCGAGCGCCTGGCCCAGGCGCTGGCCCATGTCCGGGCGCGCGCGCCGCAGGCGGCCCAGGTAGAGGCTGTGGTGGCCGAGGCGGCCCAGCGCCACGCGCCGCTGGAACGCATCCTGATCCGCGACGGCGCCCGGGTGCACGTGGTGGCGGCGGCAAGCATCGACTACATCGAGGCCCAGGACGACTATGTGCAGATCGCTGCGGAAGGAAAGCACTGGCTGAAGAACCAGCGCCTGTCGGAGCTGGAGGGCCAGCTGGATTCGGCTGCTTTCGTGCGCATCCACCGCTCCTACATCGTCAAGGTCGGCGCGATCGCGCGCATCGAGGCGGTCAGCAAGGACAACCACTGTGCCGTCCTGCACAGCGGGGCGCGCCTGCCGATCAGCCGCGGCAGCTACCCTAAAGTGCGCGAACGGCTCGGCTAGGCCGGCGCATCCAGTTCCCACCAGGCCGGCATCAGCGCGCGGATGCCCGGCTGGGCGAAGCGGTCGTCGATCAGCCAGACCACGCCGCGGTCGCTCTCGGTGCGGATCACGCGGCCAGCCGCCTGCACCACCTTCTGGATGCCGGGATAGAGATAGGTGTAGTCGTAGCCGGCGCCAAACAGCTTCTGCATGCGTTCGCGCAGCTGCTCGTTGACCGGGTTCACCTGCGGCAGCCCGAGGGTGGCGACAAAGGCGCCGATCAGGCGGTTTCCCGGCAGGTCCACGCCCTCGCCGAAGGCGCCGCCCAATACCGCGAAACCCACGCCTGCGCCGCCGGGCGCGAAGCGGTCCAGGAAAGCCTGGCGCTCGGCCTCGCTCATGCGCCGTTCCTGGCGCCAGGCCGGGACCTCCGGATGCTTGTCGGCCAGCTCGGCCGCCACCTGGTCGAGGTAATCGAAGCTGCTGAAGAAAGCCAGGTAATTGCCGGCCTGTTCGCGGTACTGGCGCGCGATCAGGTCGGCGATGGGGCCGACGGAGGCCTTGCGGTGCTGGTAGCGCGTCGAGATCGTGCTGGCGAAGTGGACCTGGAGCTGGTGGGCCTGGAAGGGCGATTCGACGTCGACCCAGGCGGTGTCCGCTGGCATGCCGAGCAGGTCGCAGAAGTAATGCCAGGGGCTGAGGGTGGCCGAGAACAGGGTGGTCGAGTGGGCGAAGGCGAAGCGCGGGCCGAGGAAGGGTGCGGGCACCACGTTGCGGATGCAGATCGTCGAATCCCGCAGTGTCGAACCAGCGCCGTCGCGCGCCAGGTCGCACAGCGAATGCTCGCCGAAGGATTCGGCCAGGCGCACGAAGGCGAGGGCGTCGAAGTGGAAGCGCTGCAGGTCGGGGTCGAGCGGTCCGGGGAATTCGGCCAGGTAGTCGTTGACGGCGCTGCCGGCGTTCTGCAGGGCGTTGACCAGCTTTTCCGGTACGCCGTCCAGCACCTGGTAGGGCGCGGCGGCGCCGCGATCGACATCGGTCCAGGCGCGGCCGACCTTTTCCAGCGCTTTCTTGAGCACCGGCGGCGCGCCGGCGCGGGCGCTGCGCAGCAGGCCGCGGCTGATCTCGGCCGTGTACATGGAGCGTGCGCGCGACACCATGTTATGCGCCTCGTCGACCAGGACGCTGAGCTTCCAGCCGTTGTTCAGGCCCAGCGCGTACAGCATGGCGCCGCCGTCGAAGTAGTAGTTGTAGTCGCCGACCAGCAGGTCGGACCAGCGCGCCATTTCGCTGCCCAGGTAGTAGGGACAGACTTCGTGGCGCGCGGCCACCTCGCGCAGCGCCTGCTGGTCCAGCATCGGCACGGTGGCGGCATCGGCGCGCGCGGCCGGCAGGCGGTCGTAGAAGCCCTTGGCCAGCGGGCAGGAATCGCCGTGGCAGGCCTTGTCGGGATGCTCGCACAGCTTGTCGCGCGCGGTCAGCTCCAGCACCCGCAAGGGCAGGCCCCCTGGCCCGGCGCCCAGACTGGCGGCGGCGTGCAGGGCCAGCTGGCGTCCGGGCGTCTTGGCGGCCAGGAAGAAGGCCTTGTCGATGCCTTGCTGCGGCATCGCTTTCAGTACCGGGAACAGGCTGCCCACGGTCTTGCCGATGCCGGTCGGGGCCTGGGCCAGCAGGCAGCGCTTGCCGGCGTTGGCGCGGTAGACGCTTTCGGCAAGCTGGCGCTGGCCGGGACGGAAGTCGGCATGCGGAAAGCGCAGCTCGCCCAGGGCGGTGTCGCGTGCGGTTCGGTGTTCCGCTTCGCTGGCGGCCCAGCTCGAAAAGCGTTCGCACAGCTGCTCGAAGTGCTCGCGCAGCCAGTCCGCGTCGCGGCTTTCGCGCAGCACGGTCTCGATCCCGCTGCCGATGTCGTAGTAGACCAGGGCCAGGTTCACGCGCTCCATGCCCAGCTCGACGCAGATCAGGTGGCCGTAGACGCGCAGCTGGGCCCAGTGCAGGTGGCGGTGGTTGTCGGGGATGGAATCGACCTTCCCGCGGTGGGTCTTGACCTCTTCGACCAGGTTTTCGTCCGGATCGTAGCCGTCGGCGCGGCCGCGCACGGTCAGCTCTTTCCACTGGCCGGACAGCGCGACCTCGCTGCGGTAATTGCCGCCGCGCCGGGACGCGACCACCGCATGGCCGGCGATGCCTTCCTGGGCGCTGGGGGAGGGCGTGAAGCGCAGGTCGAGGTCACCCTGCTTGGCGGTGAACTCGCACAGGGCGCGCACCGCGACCGCGTAGTTGGCGACACCGGTCAAGCGGCCTGCTCCCATTGCAGGTAGCACACCGCCACCGGCATGTCGTGGGCCGCGCAGTAGTCGATCCAGCGCAGCTGGTTGTCCTGCAGGCGGTCGCCCGGGCCCTTCACCTCGATCATCGTATAGCGGCCTTCGCGCGGCCAGAACTGGATCAGGTCCGGAAAGCCGCTGCGGTTGGTCTTGACGTCGGCCAGGATGCGCTCGCACCAGCGGCGCAGATGGCTGGCCGGGATGCAGGCCAGGGCCAGGTCGAGCAGTTCCGGCGTGAGCGCGTCCCAGTACACGAAGGGCGTGCTGATGCCGAACTTCTCGGCGTAGTTGCGGCGAATCGTGTCCTGGTAGCGTCCGTCCTCGAGTTCGGCCAGGCAGGCCGCGAATTCGCTTGCCCGGCGCTGGTGGAAGTCCAGGCTGTGCAGGTCCGCCGGGCCGCGGTGGAAGGGGTGGAAAAAGGCGCCGGGAATGGCCGCGAACACGGCGCGCCAGCACAGCAGGCCGAACAGGGAATTGGCGAGCGCGTTCTCGACATAGAACACGGGCGCCTCCTCGAGCGCCAGATGGTCGCGCACCACGCCTTCGACCCACCAGTCATCAAGGGGGAGAGGCAGGCACAGGTCGATGCGCCTGACCGCCTGGCTGCGGCGTGGCGCAAGCTTGGCGTGGCCCAGCTTGCGCGCCAGGCGCGGGGCGATGCGCGCCAGCTGCTGGCGCTCGGCCTCGCTCTCGGGCGCGGCCTGGGCAGCCGAGAGGAGCTCGTAGGCCAGGTCGAAGCGCTCGTGCTTTTCCAGCACACGGATGGCGCGGCCGCGCGCGCCCGGGAAGCGGCAGCGCGCATACACGCCGTAGGCCTTGTCCCAGTCCTTCAGCTTTTCGTAGTGCTGGCCGATCTGGAACAGGAGCTTTTCGCGGCGGCTGTCCAGCCAGTCGTTGTCGAAGGCGTGCCAGGGCAGGTCTTCCACCACGTCGTCGAGCGGCTCGCCTGCCGCGAATCGCTCCTTGCAGGCATGGAGCTGCAGGTAATGGTCGACGTCGCGGCGCTGGCGGAAGCCGCGCGAATCCGGCGAGAACTCGACCTGCTCGTAGCGGAACAGGCCGAGGTCGGATAGCACGAATTCGGTCCAGTCCTGGTGCAGGTTGCCGAAGAAGATCAGGCGCAGGCGGTCGCACAGGGGCTTGACCAGGATGCGCAGCGCCAGGTCGGGGCAATCCTTGTACCAGTGCGAGAAAGGCAGGCTGTCGGCGCAGGCTTCGCGCAAGGCCTCGAGCTGTTCGGCCTTGCGCGCGTTCTTCACGCGCAGCCGGGACCCGAAGGCTTCGAGGATCTCGGGCTTGGACAGCAGGTCGAACAGCTCGTCGAGGGTGAGCTCGGGATCGGCCACGACCCAGCCCGTGCCCAGCAAATGACCGGCGGCCTCGACCGGGCAGCCGATCTCGACGTAGTTCAGCTTACTGGCGCGGAACAGCTCGCCCTTGCGCATGACCATGCGCACGAACAGCGCGCGCGCATTGCGCGGCAAGACGGGGAAAGCGGCCAGGAAAGCGTGCTCGTCCTCGTCCAGCAGATCGCCATAGCGTTCGCCGATCCAGTCGAGGACGCGCTGGAAGTTGTCCAGATAATAAAACTCGTTTTCCAGAACCCTGATCATGACGGAACGCCTTACTGTGCTTATGTACAGTATAACGTTCCGCGCAGCGAAGACCCAGCAGTTTCGCCCTGTTAAGACCAGGACGCGGGCTTTTTACCACGCACCGGGGCTCAATCCCGGGCGCGGGCTTCCTCCTCGCGTGCTTCCGCGTGGCCGTTGGCGTGCACGATGACGGCCGAGATCAGGGCGACGTCGCTGTCCACCGGCGCCTCGGCCTGTTTTGGCGGCGCTGCCGTGCGTGCGGGACGCGTTGCCGGACGCGCGGCGGGCGGGCGCGGCTTTGCCGCCGCCACCGCCTTCGGCCGCGCAGCCTGGATCGCGAGGGCAGCCTTCGGCGCAGGGAGACGCTGTTCCGGAGCCGGTTCCGGCGGAGGCGCGGCCATTCGCGGGCCCTCCAGCAGGCGCAGCGGCGGCGGCGGGGGAGGCGGTTCGTCGATGAGGGCGGCGGCGCCCGGCTGGTGTGGCGCTGGCGCCGTCACCGGGTGCGGCGCCTCGGGAACGGCGGCCTGGGCCAGCATCGGCTGCGACTTGCCGTTGTCGGCGGCCAGCCAGGCCAGCGTGCCCGTAAGGGCGACCGCGAGCATGGCGCCCGCGCCATAGCCGATCCTGCGCAGCAGCCTGCGTCCGCCCTGGCGGCGCGCGGGATCGCGTTCCAGCTTGGCCAGGATGCTGTCTTCACCGTGGCGGCTGGCGCCTGGCCTGGATGCCGACATCAGGTTGGGGCGCGTGGAGGTGGCTTGATTTTCGTCTGAAGGACGCACGGCAGTACTCCTAAGATGGGCTTTCCTGGTTCTGATTAGAAACAATTTAGGGAGTCCTGATGCTGATCTTTGTCGCCCTTCTGTACGTTTGCCTGGCGTCCATCGCGATCTGGCTTGTGCTTTTTCCAAGGGGACGGAGCGCGATCGCGCGCGGACTGCTCGGCCTGCGCAGCCGGCTGGAACAGCGCACCCGCGCGTGGAGGTATGCGGGTGAGCGCTACGCCGGCCTGCTGCGCGAGGAGCCGGCGCCGGATGCCGGGGAGCGGCTGCTGCGGTTCGTCAAACAGCACAAGCCCGCTTTCGCGATCGGCATGCCGGTGGTGCTGATTCCACCCTTGCTGGCGCTGGCCCTGAGCAACCCGGCCATGCTGCCCGTCTACGAGAGCGCGGAGGTGCTGCCCGACGCCCAGGTGGCGGCCCTGCTCAAGGGCGAGCACCTGGTCCCGCCCGTCGCGCTGCCGCCGGTGGTCTTCACCACGCGCGAAGTGGAGCTGGTGCGCCCGATGCTGGCCGGCGCCAGCCGCAACTGGGGCCTGCTGCACCCCGATTTCAGCCAGCGCCTGCTGCTGGCCTTCAAGATCATGAAGGAAAAGCATGGCTACGACATGGCCCTGCTGGAAGGCTACCGCAGCCCCGCGCGCCAGGACCAGCTGGCCCAGGCCGGCGGCCACGTCACCAATGCGCGCGCCTTCCAGAGCTGGCACCAGTACGGACTGGCCGCCGATTGCGCCTTCCTGCGCGAGGGCAAACTGGTGATCTCGGAAAAAGACCCCTGGGCCATGCGCGGCTACCAGCTGTATGGCGAGGTGGCCGAATCGCTGGGCCTGACCTGGGGCGGACGCTGGACCATGATGGACTTCGGCCATATCGAGCTGCGCCTGAGCGGCGTAATGCGGCGCTGATCCACCCTGATGGCATGGGCTTCCGGGTCAGTTGCGCAGTCTCAAGTGACGGCCGGCGCAGGCGTGCGAGCATTTCCTGTAGGACTTATTTCGCAACCCTCAACCATATCCCGTCATGGCACGACTCTGGCAGTTTCTGACCGACAGGCGTGTGCTTGTCGCGATCGGTGTGGCCGCGCTCGCGGCAATTCTGGTGATCGGCGCCGAACTGACCGGCGCCGGCATGATCTGGGCCGCGATCGCCGGCCTTGCCCTGCTGGCCTGCTGGGGCACATGGTGGGCCGTGCGGCGCTGGCTGCGCGGCCGGGCCGCGCGCCGGCTCGGCGAGGCGATCGCGCAAGGCGAAGCGGGGAAGGACTCAGGTAAGGACACAGGCAAGGACGATGTTGCGGTCCTGCGCAAGAGCCTGACCGAAGCCATCTCCACGATCAAGACCTCCAAGCTGGGCCTGACGCGGGGCGCCGCGGCGCTCTACGAGCTGCCCTGGTACATGATCATCGGGAACCCGGCGGCCGGCAAGAGCAGCGCCATCGTCCACTCCGGCCTGAGCTTCCCGATCCCCGGCAACAAGGCCTTGCAGGGCGTGGGCGGAACCCGCAACTGCGACTGGTTCTTCACCACCGACGGCATCCTGCTCGATACGGCGGGACGCTACTCGGTGCAGGAGGACGACCGCGCCGAGTGGTTCAGCTTCCTCGACCTGCTGAAAAGACACCGCGGCCGGGCGCCGATCAACGGCATCCTGATCGCGGTCAGCGTGGCCGAACTGGTGGCCGGCCCCACCAGCGCTTCGCACGAGCTGGCGAAGAACCTGCGCACCCGGGTGCAGGAACTGACCGAGCGGCTGGGCGTGCATGCGCCGGTCTACGTGGTGTTCACCAAGGCCGACCTGGTCGCCGGCTTCACCGACTTCTTCCACGATACCGAGCGTGCGGAACGCGACCGCATCTGGGGCGCCACCCTCCGCTACAACCGGCGCAGCGCGCCCCAGGACGTGCTGGGCTTCTTCGACGAGCATTTCGACGAACTGCACGACGGCTTGAAGGAGATGAGCCTGGCCAGCATGGGCGGCGCATTGGGCAAAGGCGGCAGCGCCATGCGCCCCGGCGTGTTCACCTTCCCGCTGGAGTTCGCCGCCATCAAGACGCCGCTGCGGGCCTTCCTGGCCACGCTGTTCGAGGAGAACACTTACCAGTTCAAGCCCGTGTTCCGCGGCTTCTACTTCACCAGCGCGCTGCAGGAAGGCAGCGTCCAGGACCTGTCGAGCAGGCGCGTGGCCAGCCGCTTCGACCTGGCGCTGCGCGAGCGCAGCGCCAGCGAGGTGGAGGAGCAATCCGGCTACTTCCTGTTCGAGCTGTTCCGCAAGGTGATCTTCGCCGACAAGGAGCTGGTCAAGCGCTACACCAACCCGGCCGCCAGCCGCTGGAAGATCGCGGCCTTCTTCGGCGCCACCGTCCTGCTGGGCGCGGCCATGGGCGCCTGGTCCTGGTCCTACATGGGCAACCGCCAGCTGGTGGGCAACGTGCAGTCCGACCTGGACAAGGTGAAGAAGCTGCAGGCCAGCCGGATCGACCTGCAGGCGCGCCTGGAAGCGCTGGACATCCTGCAGGACCGCATCGAACAGCTGGAGCGCTACGGGAACGACCAGCCCTGGGCGCTGGCCTTCGGCCTGTACCAGGGCGGGACCCTGGAGCGCAAGCTGCGCGACGAATACTTCGCCGGCGTGCGCGCGGTGATGGTGGAGCCGGTGACGGCGGCGCTCGAAACCATGCTCCAGGAGGTCAACGCCAACGCCGGCCAGCTCGACCCGGCCAGCCAGGCCGGCACGCCCTCGGTGAAGCCCGGCCAGCCTTACCAGGACGTCTCGCCCACCAGCGTGGGCGACGCCTACAACGCCCTCAAGACCTACCTGATGCTGGGCGATAAAAGCCATGCCGAGCCGGGCCACCTGAACGACCAGCTGACGCGCTACTGGCGCAACTGGCTGGAAGCCAACCGCGGCGCCATGTCGCGCGAGCAGATGATCCGCAGCGCGGAACGCCTGCTGACCTTCCACCTGGCCCAGATCCAGGACCCGGCCTGGCCGCAGGTCACGCTCAAGCTCGGCCTCCTGGACGGCACCCGCGAGCACCTGCGCCGCGTGGTGCGCGGCACGCCGGCGCGCGAACGGGTCTACGCCGACATCAAGACGCGCGCCGCGACGCGCTTCCCGGCGGTGACGGTGGCGCGCATCGTGGGTGAGCAGGACCAGGCCCTGGTGGCCGGCAGCCACGCGGTAAGCGGCGCCTTCACCCGCGCGGCCTGGGAAAAGTTCGTGCTCGGCGCGATCCGCGACGCCTCCAACCGCGAGCTGAACACGGTCGACTGGGTGCTCAAGACCGCCGCCAAGGACGACCTGACCCTGGAGGGCAGCCCCGAGCAGATCCAGAAGGCCCTGATCGACATGTACAAGGCCGAGTATGCGAAGGAGTGGATGAAGTTCGTGCAGGGCGTGGCGATCGCCGACCTGAAGGGTTTCGACGGCAGCGTGCAGGCCATGAACCGCCTTGGCGATCCGCAGACCTCGCCGATCGCCAAGTTGCTGCAGACCATCTACCAGGAAACGGCCTGGGACAGCCCCGGCGGCGTCCAGGTCACGCTGGGCAAGACCGAGCGCGGCGTGGTCCAGTGGTTCAAGGAAGTGGTGCTGCGCCGGGCGCCGTCCGACGCCCGTACCCTGGCCGACGCGGTCGATCCGGCGCAGTTGCTGGCGCAGCAGCAGGCGGGCGCGGGACCGATCGGGCGCGAGTTCGCGGCCGTCGCCCGCCTGGTCGGGGCCAAGGAAAAAGAAGCCTCCCTGATGACGGGCTACCTCGACGCGCTGTCGCGCCTGCGCACGCGCCTGAACCAGCTCAAGAACCAGGGCGATCCCGGCCCGGGCGCCAAGCAGTTCATGCAGCAGACGCTGGAAGGCAAGGACTCGGAGCTGGCCGAGGCGCTGCGCTACGTCGACGAGCAGATGCTGACCGGCATGAGCGACAGCCAGAAGTCGGCGCTGCGCCCGCTGCTGGTGCGTCCGCTGATCCAGACCTTCGCCATGATCGTGCTGCCGTCCGAGGCGGAGATCAACAAGACCTGGCAGGCGCAGGTGGTCGAACCCTTCCAGCGCACCCTGGCCAACAAATATCCTTTCGATGCGGCCTCCAAGGTGGAGGCCAGCCCGGCCGAAATCGGCCAGGTGTTCGGTCCCGAGGGCGCGGTGGCCAAGTTCGTCAACACGGCCATGGGACCGCTGGTGGTGCGGCGCGGCGACGTGCTGGCCGCGCGCACCTGGGCCGACATCGGCATCAAGCTCGAACCGCAGGCGGTGGCGGCTTTCCCGGGCTGGGTGGCGCCGCTCTCGAGCAATGGCGTGGCCACGGCCGCCGCGGACCAGACCGTATTCCAGCTTCTCCCCAAGCCCGGGCCCGGCCTGATGGAATACACGATCGAAGTCGACGGCCAGCAGCTGCGCTACAAGAACACTCCCCCCAGCTGGACCAACATGGTGCATCCGGGCCCGCAGGGTGTGGCGGGAGCGCGCATCACGGCGGTGACCTTCGACGGGCGCACGGTGGAGCTGTTCAACGAGCCGGGACAGTTCGGCCTGAAGCGCATGGTGGCCGCCGCCCAGCGCAAGCGCAAGGACGACGGCTCCTTCGAGCTGCGCTGGGCCGCCGGGAATGGGGCCAATGCGGCGGCGGTGTCGGTGGACCTGAAGATCGTCAGCAGCCCGGACGCGAGCGGCGGCGGATCCCAGGCCTCGAGCAAGGGCTTCCACGGCATGCGCCTGCCGCCGGCCATCGTCGGACGGGCCGCGCCGGCCGAAGCGCCGGCCGCCGTGGCCAGCCTGAACGGAGCGCCGTGATGCGGAACGAGCGGATCGGCTACTTCGGCAAGATCCCGGCGCGCGCCGATTTCGTCAAGCTGGCGCCCGACACGGCGGCGATCGGCATGCTCGATCAATGGTTGGCGCAGGTGATGACCCTGTTGCCGTCGGATGCGCGCTGGCGCATCAACTACGACGCCATGGCCCCGGCCAGTTTCGCCCTGGTGGGGCCGGCGCGGCGCCATGCGCTGGCCGGCCACCTGGTGCCGAGTCGCGACCAGTCGGGACGGCGCTTTCCCTTTCTCGCCGCCCGCACGCTGGAAGTGGCCGATCCGGCGGCTTTCGTCGCGCGCTGTCCGCTGGCCTTCGGGCCGCTGTGGATGTTCCTGGAGCAGACCTGTCCCAAGGTGCTGGCCGCGAGCGACCCGGCGCCCTGGCTTCAGGCCATCGCGGAGGGCGCCGTGGCGCCGGGCGACGAAAACGGCCTGGCGCGCCTGCTGGCCGAGGGCACGGTCGGCTCGCTCGACGCGATGCTGGGCCGCTGCGGCGCGGCGCGCCTGGTGCTAGCGCTGGGCCTGCTGCTGCAGCCGGTGATGCACAGCCAGCCGGCCGAGCTGCACAAGAGCCTCGTCCTGCCGCTGCCGGCGGGGCAGGAGGAACGGCACGCGGTGGCGGCGCTGTGGCTCGAACTGATCGCGCCTTTCCTGCGCCGCTCCAGCTTCGACCTGGCCTTGTTCCTGACCCGCCAGGACGAGCGGCCGGTGCTGGTGGTGGGTTTTTGCGGCGCCCTGGCCCAGACCCTGCGCGCGATGATCGATCCGCTGGTCGGCGCGGAACTGCAGGTCCGGCTGGAGGACACCGGCTGGATCGACGAGCAGCTGCAGTTCGACACCGACGTGCGCGAGCTGGCCAGCTACCTGGCCCAGTCCGACCTGCCGCTGTATCTGGCGCGCGAATTGTTCATGAAGACCTTCATTGGAGGCGCGGCGTGAGACTTCATCGCATCTTCCTGCTGCTGGCGCTGGCGGCCGGCGGCGCCCAGGCCCAATCCGAGGCCCCCGTCGTGGTGAGCGGCACCGTCGCCGACGAGGCCAGCAAGGCGGCCTTGCTGGAACGCCTGCGCACGCTGTACGGCGCGTCGCGGGTGGTGGACCAGCTGGCGGTCGGCACGGTGTCGACGCCGGCCAACTGGAACGACTACGTACAGCGACTCGTGGGGCCCAACCTCAAGCTGATCAAAGGGGGCCAGCTCAAGGTGGACGGCAACAAGGTCAGCCTGCGCGGCGATGTCGAGAGCGAGGAGCAGCGGCAGAAGATCGCCGGCGATATCGCGGCCAGCCTGAATCCGACCTATACGGTGAACAACGGGCTGCGGGTGGCGGTGTCGCAGCAGAGCGTGCTGGACGAGGCCCTGGCCAACCGGATCATCGAGTTCGAGTCGGGCAAGGCGGCCCTGACGCCGGCGGGCATGGCGGTGCTGGACCAGATGGCGGCGGCCATGCTCAAGCTGAAGGGCGTCAAGGTGGAGGTGATCGGGCATACGGACAATTCCGGGTCCAGGGCCAGCAACCTGTCGCTCAGCCAGGCGCGGGCGGAGGCGGTCAAGGCGTATGTGGTCAGCCATGGCGTGGCCGAGGATTCGGTCGCGGTGTCGGGGGAAGGGCCGGATCGGCCGGTGGCGGATAACCGGACGGCGGAAGGGAAGGCGAGGAACCGGAGGATCGAGTTCAAGGTGGTGCAGTAAGCCTTAGCCACCACCATCAAAACCGTGGGGGGGGGGGGGGGGGGGGGGGCGGGGGGGGGGGGGGGGGGGGGGGGGG
>NZ_JAGPWD010000042.1 GCF_018119395.1 Massilia sp. ZL223 | reverse complement strand
CGCCTGAGAGGCGGCTTTCCATGAAGGCAAGCAGATCTCAGCGCAAGGCCAGCCGCTGCTTCCCCAAATTCGCCGACAACACCGGCGCATTGTCCAGCTTGAACACCGACAAGGCCCCCGTCAGCTGCCCGGTCTGCTCGGTCAGCGATTCCGCCGCCGCCGATGCTTCCTCGACCAGCGCCGAGTTCTGCTGGGTCATTTCGTCGATGCTGGTGATCGCGCGCCCGATGTCCTCGATGCCCGCGCTCTGGCGCGCGCCTGCCGCGCTGATCTCGGCCATGATGGTCTGCACCTTGCGCACCGACTCCACGATCTGGTCCATGGTCACGCCGGCTTCGTCGACCAGCGCGCTGCCGGCGTTCACCTTCGCCACCGAGTCGCCGATCAGCTCCTTGATCTCCTTGGCCGCCGCCGCGCTGCGCTGGGCCAGGTTGCGCACCTCACCCGCCACCACGGCGAAACCGCGGCCTTGTTCGCCCGCGCGCGCCGCTTCCACGGCGGCGTTCAGCGCCAGGATGTTGGTCTGGAAGGCGATGCCGTCGATCACCGAGATGATCTCGACGATCTTGTTGGCCGAAGTGTTGATGTCGCCCATGGTGCTCACCACGCCGCCGACCACCTGGCCGCCGCGGGTTGCGATATTGGTCGCCGATTCCACCAGCGAATTCGCTTCGGTCGCGTTCTGCGCGTTCTGGCGCACGGCGCCGGTCAGTTCTTCCATCGCGCGGGTGGTGCGGTCCAGGCTCGAGGCCTGCGATTCGGTGCGGCGCGCCAGGTCGGCGTTGCCGGTCGCGATCTCGCCGCTGGCGCTGGCGATGGTGTCGGCCGAGGTCTTGATCTCGGCCACCAGGGTCGCCAGGCGGGCGCGCATTTCCTTCAGCGCCACCAGCAGGCTGGCGTTGTCGCCCGCCTCAAGGCGGATGTCCATCGACAGGTCGCCCGAAGCGACCGCCTGTGCGATCTCGCGCGCATATTCCGGCTCACCGCCCAGCTGATGCCAGATGGTGCGCACCACGAACCACGACACCGCGGCCAGGCAGGCGATCACGATCAGCGCGGTCAGGATCATCGCGGTCAGGACGCGGTTGACGCTTTCCTTGCTGCTGGCGATGCCTTCGGTGAACTGGCGCTTGGCCGCTTCGTTGGTGGCGGCCAGGTCCTTGTTGAGGACGGCCAGGGCCACCTGCATCTTGCCGACGGCGGCCTGCGGGTCGCCTTGCTCCATTTCGAGCATGATGCGCGCCGACGACAGGGCGGGCGCGTAATAGGCGTCGAATTCCTTGCCCAGGCGCGCGAAGGTATCGCGCTGGCCCGGGATCTGGCTGTACTTGTCGAGCTTGGCGCGCAGCTTGGCGGCCTGCTCGCCCACTTGGGCAATCTTGTCCTTGTCGCCTTCGGCGACCGCGTCCTGCAGGCCGTCGGTGACGGCGGCCACGTCCAGGGACAGGGCCTTGGAGGCATCCAGGACCGGATAGTCCACGCTCTCGGTCGTGGTGATCGAGTTCAGCGCGCCGGTCGCGATCATGGCGCTGGCGCCGGCCCCGAGGCCGAAGATAATGGCGGAGATGACGGGCAGTGCCCAGATCCTGCGCTTGATGCTCATTGTTGCCTCCAGAATGCGTGACCCGCCGACCGGCGCAAGGGCCGGTGGCGGGCATGTCTTACCGGATTACTCCGGTTTATTGGGCGGTGTAGACGACCTTGACGGTCGCGTCCACTGCGCTCTTGTCGATGTAGCCGATGGCCTTCGGATTGGCGGCGAGCGCCGCCTTGACGCCGGCGTTGTCGCCGGCTTCCTTCGGCATCGTGGCCTTGCCGGTGAACACCAGCTTGGACCACAGGGCCTTGGCCTGCGCCGCATCCTTGTCCGCCACTTTCTTGTAGAACTCGGCGCGGATCGGCGAGGAATCGGCCTGGTCGACCGGGGTCATCGCGGTCGATTTACCCAGGAAGAACTGGGCGACCTGTTCCTTGGTCATGGTCGATTCGGCGGCCTTGGCGCTTACCACGACCACCACTTCGGCCATGGCCGGCGTTGCGCCGAAGGCGGTTGCCGCGATTGCGGCCAGCATGAGTTTCTTCATCGCCCGCTCCTTAGAACACGAAGTCGAGGGCGACGGCGCCCACGGTCACCGGACCGGTGAAGCCCGGCTTGGCGTTGACGAACAGGCCGTTGCCGTTCTTCGGCTTGACGCGGTCGATCTGCGCCTTCAGGGCCACCGAGCTGGCGAAGTCCCAGCGGATGCCGATGCTGTCGGTGGTCTGCTCGCCTTGGCCGACGCCGGTGTTCGGCAGGCGGCGCACGCCGGCGCCGAGCGCCTGCATGGTCGGGGTGCAGGCCGCCGGGTAGCCGGCCGGGCAGGCTGCCGGCACGGTGTTGACGACGGCGCTGTCGATCTTCAGGTTGGCGTGCGAGTAGTAAGGCAGGAACTTGCCGAAGCGGTAGCCGCCCATCACGTACCACGAGGTGGTGTCGTTGATGTAGGCCTTGGTCTTGCGCTTCGCGTACTCGGTTTGCAGCACGATGTTGTTCCAGTCCATAGCCAGGCCCAGCGAGCTGAAAGTCGCTTTCTTTTCCTTGGCTTCGATCTCGTTGGCCAGGGTGACCAGCTGCGTGAAGCCGTAGCCGGCGCCGGCGGCGCGCAGGCCTCCCACCAGGGTGTTCAGCGAGGTCGAATCCTCGACGGTGATCTTGGCCTGGGCGTGGCCGGCACGCAGGATGAAGGGGCCGTGTTCGGCCGACACGTTCAGGGCGGCGATCTGCTTGCCCTTGGCGTGGATGTCGCCCGACAGCGGCGACTTGACGCCGCCGTAGGCCAGCTGCGAGGTCAGGGTGGTGTCGCCGAAGCTGTTCTGCCAGGTGATGTCGGCGCCGTCGATGCTGTTGAACGGCACCTGCGAGTAAATCTCTGCCGGCGGACGCAGCATGGTGTTGGCGTAGCCGACGTTGCGATAGTCGGAAATCATGAACACCGGCAGGCCGACGCGGCCCACGCGCACGCTCAGGTTGTCGTTGATGCGCGCCTTGGCGAATGCCCAGCCCAGTTCGGCGCCGTAGTGTTCTTCCGCATCCTTGCGCACCAGCACCTGGCCGGTGAAGGACAGCCAGCTGTTGACCGGCATGTCGGCCTGCAGGCCCAGGTTCGAATCGACGCCGGTGCGGACGTTGTCGGCGGCGCCGCTCACCTGGTTCGGACGCGCGAATTCGGCGCGGTCTTCATTGGTCCAGGTCAGGGCGCCGGTGCCGAAACCACTGATTTTTACTGCCGGAAAACCGGAGGTCTCCTGCGCGAAGGCCGCGGGAGCGACCAGCGGGAGTGCCAGCAAGCTGGCGAGGATCTTCTTGTTCATAAAGGCTTCGTTGCGTGGGCTGCTCGTGGAAAAGAGGCGCTGACTATGGGCAGCAAAAGCGGTAAGCGCCGTGAATCATTGAAATGATTCTATCCACGCGGCAATTTTGACAGCAACAGATTTATGACAATTGGAGAGATTCCTCTACAAATTGACAACGTTCTTGTTGTTTAGTTGAAACAGGCAATTGTCAGAATTAATTCCACCAATGACAAGTCGTACCCTGGGCGGGTAGGCGGGCCTGGATGGCGTCGTGAACGATGCCGGCTTGCACCGCTTCTTCGGCGGTAAAGATGCGGGCGTTGCCGGTGAGATTGCCGCGAATGTCGGTTTCGCGGCCGGCTTCGCGAGTGGCGTCGAGGAAGATGCTGGCATAGCGCTCGGCGTCGAAGTCGAGGCAGTCGCGCCATTCGGAGACGCGCGCATGGTCGGCCGCGACCAGGCTGCCGAAGCCCCAGTGCAGGGGATGGACGAGGAAGCGCGTGCCGGGGCAGGCATAGCGTTTCTGGCCGGCCAGGAAGATCACCACGCCGACCGATTCGACGCTGCCGATGTTGTAGGTGGTAAGCGGCAGGGGCAGCGACTTCAGGAAAAAATAGAGCGCGAAGCCGGCCGTCATGTTGCCGCCTTCGGTGGACATGTGCAGTTCGATCTCGGTGGCGCCGTTCTGCAGCGCCTGCAGGCAGCAGTTGCGCACCGCGCAGGCGGAATTGTGGTTGATGGGCCCGATGAAATGAACGATGTGCAGGGACATGAACTCGCCTCGTTGGCTCTCCTGAGCGGTGAGCCAAGCATAGCAAGTTTCACTGCCGGGCCGCGTCCTGCTGGGCGGCAGGGGTGGATGGGCATGCGGATTCGCGGTCCTCGTCCGCTGCCACCGCGATCCGCTGGCCGGCGACCTCGAGATCGGACAGGCGCGAAGGCAGGGGCCGGACCTTGCCCTCGCGCATAGCCTGGCGCAAGGGGGCGCACATGGACACCGGCGCCAGGCGGGCGAGCTTGCGCCACTTGCCGCCGGCGGTCTCGCCGAGCACCGCCGACTGCGTCCATTTTTCGTTATCCCCGAGCAGCAGCACTTCGGCCCTGCCGTCGTTGTCGAAGTCGATCAGGAAGGCGTCGCAGCCGGCGCCCGGGTGCTCCAGGCAGTCCGGCAGATCGACCTTGTCCATCCTGGCCCATTCCGTCGCCAGGAAGGAGGGCGGCAGGCGCGTGCCCTCCGGCCAGACGCGCACATTGCTGGCCAGCCTGACGGGATCGTGCAGTTTGTCGTAAGGACCGCGCATGGCCCGGACCGCGGCGATACGCGAGCGCAGCAGGGCCGCATCCGGGCCGGCGGCCTGGGCTTCCAGCCGGTCGAGCGCTTCGCGCCCGTAGCGGCCGCTGTGGAAACGCAGGTAGGCCAAGTCGAAATCCGCCGCCGTTACCTTGCCGTCGCGCAGCCGGGCCAGCTGGTCGTTGACGGACAGGCGGCCGGGATCGGCAAGCGGCGAGAACAGCGCCAGCAGCACGGCCAGGACCACGAAGGCGGCGGCGATGTTCACCCCGGCCAGGCTGGGCAGCCAGCCCTTGCGCAGACTGGCGGCCGCATAGCCGCCCGCGTAGCAGCTCGCCACCAGCATGCAGGCGGCCGCGATCACGCGGTCATTGCTCCAGCCGTGGTCCTGCACGCGCAGGGCCAGGGCGTAGATGGCCAGCAGGACCACGGGCACCAGCAGCAGGCTGGCGATCCTGGCCGCCAGCGCAACCGGCCGCGCCACCGGCGCTGCGCCGTTCTGCCAGGCGGCATTGATCAGGATGACAAAGGCGGCGGCCGCTCCCAGCAGTACGGCGCCGGCGCTTTTCGTCGCCCACAGGGCGTCCAGCCCGGTGAAGGGCAGGCTGCACAGGAAGCCCGCCACCAGCAGGGTAAGCACCGGCAGGATCCACGACAGCAGCACCAGCAGCAGGTTGCGGATTCCGCGCACGATCGCCGGCCGCATGTCCGTCAGGTGCATGGCGCAGGAGAAGGCGAAGGCGGTCGCGGGAATCGCGAACCACGGTTTCTGGATGGTCTCGCGCAGGAAGCCGAGCTTGACCAGCATGAACAGCGCGGCGCCCAGGTGCAGCACCAGCCAGGTGACGCCGACGAACAGGCCGCAGAACGCCAGCTGTACACCCAGTTTCCAGGCCAGCTCGAAGTAGGTGGTGTAGGAAGCGATCCTGCGCCGGTCCTGCGCCCCGGACAGCACCAGCGCATGGGCGATGAAGAAGCTCGCGATCATGAAGCCGCACAGCTCTTCCGAAGGCATGGTCGGGCGCCACTTGTCCTTCTGGAAAAAAGGCAGCGGCGCGCCGAACTGGTCCCAGGCATCGTAGACGCCCAGCAGTGCGGCCAGCGCAGCGGCCGTGCCTGCCCACAGCAGCAGCTGGCGCCGCGTCAGCTGGCCGAGGCCGCTGATCAGGATCACGGGCACCAGGGCGGCCACCAGCAGCAGCGGTACGAACAGCAGGGGCCGGGTTGCCGGCCAGGCCTGGCTTTCGCCCGCCTGATAGAGCAGGTACAACACCAGGCCCTGCAGCAGGCCGATGCCGATGCGCGCCGCCGCGACACCGGAGGGCTGCGCCTGTTCGTAGGGATACTCTGCGGCTGCGCTGGGGTGCATGGGCGGGCTCCTGTTTGAATTGCGTAAATATTACGTTCATTCAAACCAGCCCGCCACTGGCAGAATGTTCAGCTGCCCCGGTAGGTCGAATAGGACCAGGGCGTCATCACCAGCGGCACATGGTAGTTCTGATCGGGGTCGAAGACGCCGAAGGCGATCGTCACCCGGTCGAGGAAGCGCGGGCTGGGCAGTTCCACGCCCTGGGCGGCGAAGTAGTCGCCGGCGTGGAATACCAGTTCGTACTGCCCGGCGCGCAGCTGGGCGCCTTCGAGCAGGGGCCCGGCGCAGCGTCCGTCCTGGTTGGTGAGTTCGCTCTTTATCAGGGTGCGGCCGCAGGAATCGACGGCATAGAGGTCGAACTTGACCCCGGCGCCGGGACGGCCGTGCGCGGTGTCGAGGACGTGGGTGGAAAGCTTGCCCATATGGCTCCTATATGTGAACGATGAACTGCCGTATGCGGGCAATCATATACCGTTGTGCTTAGCGCAATATATGATCGACGATATACCCACCTCCAGCGCTTTCCATGGACACCTACGCCAATTACCCGCGCGACCTGGCCGGCTACGGCCGCCATCCTCCCCATCCGCAATGGCCTGGCGGCGCCCGGATCGCCCTGCAGTTCGTGCTGAACTACGAAGAGGGCGGGGAGAACTGCGTGCTGCACGGCGACCCGGCCTCGGAAACCTTCCTGTCCGAGATCATCGGCGCGGCCGCCTTCCCGATGCGCCACATGAGCATGGAGTCGCTCTACGAATACGGTTCGCGCGCCGGGCTGTGGCGGGTGCTGCGCCTGTTCGAGGAGCGCGGTCTGCCGCTGACCGTGTTCGGGGTGGCGATGGCGCTCAGGCGCAACCCGGAAGCAGTGGCCGCTTTTCGCGAACTGGGCCACGAGATCGCCTGCCACGGCCTGCGCTGGATCTCCTACCAGAACGTGGACGAGGCCACCGAGCGCGCCCACATGCGCGAAGCGGTCGAGATCATCCGCGAACTGACGGGGGCGCCGCCGCTGGGCTGGTACACGGGACGCGATTCACCCAACACCCGGCGCCTGGTGGTCGAGCACGGCGGCTTCGCCTACGACGCCGACCACTACGGCGACGACCTGCCGTTGTGGCAGCGGGTCGAGCACACCGGGCCGGACGGCGCCCCGCACACCAGCCCGCACCTGGTGGTGCCCTACACCCTCGACACCAACGACATGCGCTTCGCCGCGATGCAGGGCTTCAATTCCGGCACCCAGTTCTTCGACTACCTGAAGGACGCCTTCGACGTGCTCTACGCGGAGGGCGATCCCAAGGGGCTGAACCAGCCCAAGATGCTGTCGATCGGCCTGCATTGCCGCCTGGTCGGCCGGCCGGCGCGGGCGGCGGCGCTGGCGCGTTTCCTCGACTACGTGCAGCGCCACCAGCATGTCTGGGTCGCGCGCCGCATCGATATCGCGAATCACTGGAAAAGCGTGCACCCTTACGTAGAATGAAGTGTTGCGCCTGAATAGTTGATATTTGGATTTGTTGATAAGCAATATCAGATTTTGATTATATGAAGGACGGTCGCGGATGGTAGCCTTCCGCCCTTGCGCGTTTGCCAAAGTCACTGCGAGACCAGCATGTCAGAACCGATCCGATTCTTCTACCGCGGCGCCGTCCACGAAATCCGGGACGCCGCGCCCACGCAAACCATCCTGCAGCACCTGCGGGAGGACCTGCATTGCACCGGCACCAAGGAAGGCTGCGCCGAAGGCGACTGCGGCGCCTGCACCGTGGTCATCGGTTCGCTGGAAGACGGCGAGGTCACGCTCAAGGCGGTGAATTCCTGCATCCAGTTCACGCCCACGCTCGACGGCAAGGCCTTGTTCTCGGTCGAGGACCTGCAGCAGCCCGACGGCACGCTGCACCCGGTGCAGCAGGCCCTGGTCGAATGCCACGGGTCCCAGTGCGGCTTCTGCACCCCGGGCTTCGCCATGTCGCTGTGGGGCATGTACGTCAAGCAGGAAGGAAAACGGCCTTCCCGCTGCCAGATCGACGACGCGCTCTCGGGCAACCTGTGCCGCTGCACCGGCTACCGTCCCATCATCGACGCCGCGCGCCGCATGAGCGAGCTGCCGCCGGTTGCTTTCGACCGCGCTGCCCTGGCCGAGCGCCTGAGCGGACTGCAGCGCAGCCACGGTTTTTCCTACACCGCCCACGGCCAGCGCTTCCATGTGCCGCGCACCCTGGAAGAATTGGCAGCGCTGCGCGCCGGGCACCCGGCGGCCGTGCTGCTGGCCGGCTCGACCGACGTCGGCCTGTGGGTCACCAAGCAGATGCGCGTGCTGAACGACGTGATCTACCTCGGCCAGGTCGCGGCCCTGCAGGCGGTCGAGGAAGGCGAGGGCATGCTGGAGATCGGCGCCGGCGTCAGCCTGGAAGACGCCTATGCGGCCGTATGCCGCCACTATCCGGACGAGCTGTCCGAGCTGTGGCAGCGCTTCGCCTCGCTCCCGATCCGCAATGCCGGCACCCTGGGCGGCAATGTCGCCAACGGCTCGCCCATCGGCGACTCCATGCCCTGGCTGATCGCCCTCGGCGCCCAGGTGGTGCTGGGCAGCGGCGGCGGCCAGCGCGTGCTGGCGCTGGAAGACTTCTATCTCGGCTACCAGCAGAAGGACTTGCGTCCGGGCGAATTCGTGCAGGCCGTGCGCGTGCCGCTGCCGCGCCCCGGGCTGCGCTTCCGCACCTACAAGCTGGCCAAGCGCTTCGATCAGGACATCTCGGCGGTGTGCGCGGCCTTCGCCTTCACCCTGATCGGCGACACCATCGCCAGCGCGCGCATCGCTTTTGGCGGCATGGCCGCCACGCCCAAGCGCGCCAGCACGGCGGAGGCCCTGTTGGCGGGCAAGCCGTGGACCGAGGACACGCTGCGCGCGGCCATGGCCGCGCTGGCCCAGGATTACGCGCCGCTGTCCGACATGCGCGCTTCCAGCAGCTACCGCATGCAGGCCGCCCAGAACCTGCTGCGCCGCTTCTGGTTCGAGACGCGCACCAATGATCCGCTGCCGGCAAGCAGCGTCAACGCCTTCGCGCTGGCAGGGAGTGCAGCATGAACGATACCGTCGTGCCCGAACTGAAGACCTGGAAGGAAGTGGGCCGCGCCCGCTTCCACGAATCCGCCGAGCTGCACGTGCTCGGCCAGGCCACCTATACCGACGACATTCGTGAACTCGCGGGTACCTTGCATGCCGCCCTCGGCCTGTCGGCGCGCCCGCATGCGCGCATCGCCGCCATCGACCTGGAACCGGTGCGCGCCAGCCGCGGCGTGGTCGCGGTCTTGACGGCCGGCGACATCCCCGGCACCAACGACTGCGGCCCCATCATCCACGACGATCCGATCCTGGCCGATGGGCTGGTGCAGTATGTCGGCCAGCCCATCTTCATCGTGGTCGCCGACAGCCACGACAATGCGCGCCGCGCTGCGCGCCTGGCACAGGTCACGTATGAAGACCTGCCGGCCGTCATGACGCCGCAGGAGGCGCGCGCCGCCCGGTCCTGGGTGCTGCCGCCGATGCGCCTGGCGCGCGGCGACGCCGAACAGGCGTTTGCCGCCGCCCCCCACGTGGTCAAGGGCGAACTGTACGTGGGCGGGCAGGAGCAGTTCTACCTCGAAGGCCAGATCGCCTACGCGGTGCCGGGCGAGGACCGCGGCATGCACGTCTACTGCTCGACCCAGCACCCGAGCGAGATGCAGCACGTGGTCGCGCACGCGCTCGGCCTGCATTCGCACCACGTGACCGTGGAATGCCGGCGCATGGGCGGCGGCTTCGGCGGCAAGGAATCGCAGTCGGCCCTGTGGGCCTCCGCCGCCGCCATCGCGGCCGCGCGCCTGCGCCGTCCGGTCAAGCTGCGCGCCGACCGCGACGACGACATGCTGGTCACCGGCAAGCGCCACTGCTTCCACTACCTGTACGAAGTCGGCTACGACGAGTCGGGCCGCATCGTCGCCGCCAAGGTCGACATGGTCTCGCGCGCCGGCTTCTCGGCCGACCTGTCCGGGCCGGTGGCCACGCGCGCCGTCTGCCACTTCGACAACACCTATTACCTGTCCGACGTCGAGATCCGCGCCGCCTGCGGCAAGACCAACACCCAGTCGAACACCGCCTTCCGCGGCTTCGGCGGGCCGCAGGGCGCGATCGCCATCGAGTACGTGATCGACGAGATCGCACGCAATCTCGGGCGCGACCCGCTCGACATCCGGCGCCTGAATTTCTATGGCCGCAGCGAGCGCAACGTCACGCCCTATGGCCAGGAAATCGTCGACAACGTGATCCACGAACTGGTGGCGGAGCTGGAAGGCAGCAGCGAATACCGCGCGCGCCGCGCCACGATCGAAGCGTTCAACCGCGGCAGCCCGGTGCTCAAGAAAGGCCTCGCGCTCACCCCGGTCAAGTTCGGCATCGCCTTCAACGTGACCCACCTGAACCAGGCGGGCGCGCTGGTGCACGTCTACGTGGACGGCTCGATCCTGGTCAACCATGGCGGCACCGAGATGGGGCAGGGCATCAACACCAAGGTGATGCAGGTCGTGGCCCATGAACTGGGCGTGGACCTGGGGCGGGTGCGCGCCAGCGCCACCAATACCAGCAAGGTCGCCAACACCTCGGCCACGGCCGCCTCCACCGGCGCGGACCTGAACGGCAAGGCGGCCCAGGATGCGGCGCGCACCATCCGCGAGCGCCTGGCGGCGTTCGCGGCGCAGCAGTACGGCGGCGCGGCCAGCGAAGTGCGCTTCGCGGCCGACACCGTGTTCGTGAACGGCCTGGCGCTGCCCTTCGGCGAGCTGGTCGCCAAGGCCTACCTGGCGCGGGTGCAGTTGTGGTCGGACGGCTTCTACGCCACCCCCGGCCTGCACTGGGACCCGAAGACCATGACCGGCCATCCGTTCTCCTACTACGCCTACGGCGCGGCGGTGTCGGAAGTGGTGGTCGACACCCTCACCGGCGAATGGAAGCTGCTGCGCGCCGATGCGCTCTACGACGCCGGCCGTTCCCTGAATCCGGCGATCGACATCGGCCAGGTGGAAGGCGCCTTCATCCAGGGCATGGGCTGGCTCACCACGGAGGAGCTGTGGTGGAACGCATCGGGCAAGCTGATGACCCACGCACCCTCGACCTACAAGATCCCCGGCGTCTCGGACTGCCCGGAAGACTTCCGCGTGCGCCTGTTCGAGAACGCCAACGTCGAGGACAGCATCCACCGCTCCAAGGCCGTGGGCGAACCGCCGCTGCTGCTGCCGTTCTCGGTGTTCTTCGCGATCCGCGACGCCATCTCGGCGGTCGGCGGGCACAAGGTCAACCCGCCATTGAACGCACCGGCGACCTGCGAGGAGATCCTCAAGGCCATTGCAGCAGTCAATGCGGCCGTCGAAGCGGCAGCAAGCCAGGACGCCTGAATGGACGACTGGCTGACAGCCGCACCGGGCGTGCCCGCGGTGCTCGTGACCGTCGCGCGCGTGGAAGGCTCCGTGCCGCGCGAACCGGGCGCGCGCATGCTCGTGCAGGCGGATGGCTTCCTGGGCACCATCGGCGGCGGCCACCTGGAGCACCGCGCCCTCGACATCGCGCGCGCCATGCTGCGCGATGGACGCAAGGCCTGCCTGGAACGCTTCCCGCTCGGCCCCAGCCTGGGCCAATGCTGCGGCGGCATCGCCTACCTGGCTTTCGAGCCGGTGGACGCGGAACAGCTGGCGCTGCTGGCCGCGCGCCGCAACGAAGACAGCTGGCGCCTGGTGGCGCTCGACGGCCAGGCGCAGTGGGGCCTGTTCGACGGCCAGGGGCGCTTGCTGGCGGGCCAGGCCGGTCCGTCCTTCGCGCTTGACGCGGGCACCCACGTGCTGGTGGAGGAGGGCGGACGCCGCTGGCTGCTTGATGCCGTGCTGGCTCCGCGCGCCCACCTGATGCTGTTCGGCGCCGGCCATGTGGGCGCCGCCATCGTGCGCGCCCTGGCCGAACTGCCTTGCCGCGTGACCTGGGTCGACGAGCGCGAGGAGGAATTCCCAGCGACGGTGCCCGCCAACGTGAGCATTGAGGCGACCGACACGCCCGAAGCGCTTGTTGAAAAAGCGCCACGCGGAACCACCTTCCTGGTCATGACCCACAGCCATGCACTTGACCTGCGCCTGTCGCACGCGATACTGTCGCGCCCTTGGGACGATTGGTATGGGCTGATCGGGTCGGACACCAAGCGCCGCCAGTTCGAGCACCGCCTGCGCGAACGCGGCATCCTTGAAGCGCGCCTTGCCGCCATGGTGTGTCCCATCGGCCTGCCCGGCATTGCCGGCAAGGCGCCCGCCGTGATCGCGGCCTCCGTCGCGGCCCAGCTGCTGTCCCTGTGGGAAGCGGCCGCGCACCCTGAACCTTCTTCGGAATCCAACTGATGTCCACCGCACCGCTAAACGTGCAAGCCTACCGTGCGAGCTTGCTGCATTTTCACGCCGACCCGGCCTTCGACGAGCGCGCCCATGCCTGGCACGAGGACGGCCTGCTGGTCGTCGAAGATGGCAAGGTCAAGGCCGCCGGCGACTACGCCCGGCTCGCGGCTACCCTGCCGCCAGGGCTGGAGCCGGTCGACTACCGCGGCAAGGTGATCACGCCGGGCTTCATCGACACCCACCTGCATTACCCGCAGACCGATATGATCGCCTCGCCGGCCCCGGGCCTGCTGCCCTGGCTGGAGACCTATACCTTCCCGACCGAGCGCCGTTTCGAGGACCCGGCGCATGCGCGTTCGACCGCCGAGTTCTTCCTCGACGAGCTGCTGCGCTGCGGCACCACGACCGCCGTGGTCTACTGCACCGTGCATCCGGGTTCGGTCGACGCCTTCTTCGAGGCCAGCGAAGCGCGCGGCCTGCGCATGGTGGCCGGCAAGGTGCTGATGGACCGCCACTGCCCGGACTTCCTGCGCGACCTCGAGGGCGACCTGGGCCAGAGCGAAGCCCTGATCAACAAGTGGCACAAGCGCGGCCGCTCGCTGTACGCGATCACCCCGCGCTTCGCCCCCACCTCGACCGAGGCCCAGCTCAAGCTGACGGGCGAGCTGGCGGCCCAGTACCCGGACACCTTCATCCAGACCCACGTGTCGGAGAACAAGGACGAATGCCGCTGGGTGGGCGAGCTGTTTCCGCAGGCGCGCAGCTACCTGGACGTCTACGAGCGCTACGGCCTGATGCGCCCGCGCGCCCTGTTCGGCCACTGCATCTGGCTCGACGACGAGGACTTCGCGCGCATGGCCGCCACCGGCTCTGCTGCGGCGGTGTGCCCGACTTCCAACCTGTTCCTGGGCAGCGGCCTGTTCGACTTCGAGCGCGCGGACGGCGCCAAGGCGCTGCTCTCGCTCGGGACGGACGTGGGAGCGGGGACCTCGTTCTCGATGCTGCAGACCATGAACGAAGCCTACAAGGTGGCGCGCCTGAAAGGCAGCTACCTGCCGGCGCTGCGCATGTTCTACCTGGCCACCCTGGGCGCGGCGCGCAGCATGCGGCTGGAAGACAGCATCGGCAGCTTCGCGCAAGGGAGGGAGGCGGACTTCGTGGTGCTGGATCCGAAGGCGACGCCGCTGATGGAAAGGCGCACTTCGCATTGCAACTCGCTGGAAGAGCTGCTGTTCGCGCTGGCGCTGCTGGGGGATGACCGGACGGTGGAGGCGACTTACTCGGGTGGGAACAGGGTGCACGGGCGGGGTAAGTGAACTTGGATCCCGGCCTGCGCCGGGATGACGGTTTTAAAGCCAACACAATAAGCACGTCATCCCCGCGAAGGCGGGGATCCAAGTTTGCATGATCATTGCCAGCCCCAACCCCATCAATATTGCCAACATTGAACGAAGCAGTTAGAGTTGCCGCCAAACCCGGCGCGCTGCGCGCCTCCCACCAGAAAGCACCATATGAGCAAACACCTGACCGCCGGCGCGATGCTGGCGCTGGCCGTCGCCGCCCAGCCGGCCCTGGCCAAGGGCCCGGCGTCGAGCGTGAACGAAAGCGCCACCGCCAAGCACTATGCCTCCCTGATCGCCGGCGAGCCGAAACTGGCCGAGCTGACCCTGTTCTTCACCCAGATGCCCAAGGGCGGCGACCTGCACCACCACTACTCGGGCGCGATCTATGTCGAGCAGTACGTCGACTTCGTCGACAAGCAGGGCTATTGCGTGAACAAGCAGACCTACCAGATCGAAACCAAGAAAGAGGTCATCGCCTATGAGCGCGCCAAGCCGGTTGCGGAGCGCACCTGCCTGAGCTCGGCCGAGATCTACGCCGACGACCACACCTGGCGCGAGCTGCTGCAGCGCTGGTCGAACAAGGACTTCGGCAACCACGGCGCGCTGCAGCCGCCGCCGGACCGCCTGTTCTTCCAGACCTTCGGCTTCTTCGGCCCGGTCTCGAACAGCAACTTCCGCGAAGGCCTGCAGGAACTCAAGAAGCGCGCCATCGCCGAAAACGTCGGCTATATCGAAACCATGTTCAAGTCGGCGCCGGCGCTGCCGAATACCGACTTCGACAAGCAGGCCGCCGCCAATGCCGGCAACGACGCCGCGCTGGACGCCCAGCTGGCCGCCGCCTGGGCCGCCCTGGACAAGGACGAGAACTTCAACAAGTCGATCGACAAGTTCGTGGGCACCGTCGTCGATGCGTCCGAAGGCATCGACGACGAGCGCTTCACGATGCGCTACCAGACCTACGTGTTCCGCCTGATGAGCCCTTCGCTGGTGTTCTCCTCGATGATGGCGGCGTTCAAGTCGGCCGTCGCGAACGACAAGATCGTCGGCGTCAATATCGTCGGCCAGGAGAGCAGCCACATCGCGATGCGCGACTACGCGCTGCACATGAAGATGTTCCGCTTCCTGCGCGCCAAGTACCCGGACGTGAAGGTCGCCATGCATGCGGGCGAGCTGGCCATGGGCGACGTGCCGCCGGAAGGCCTGAAGTTCCACATCGACCAGGCCCTGGTGGTGGCGGGCGCCCAGCGCATCGGCCACGGCCTCGACCTGGCGCACGAGACCAATGCGCCGGCGATCATGCAGAAGATGCGCGAGGACGACATCCCGGTCGAGATCAACCTGACCTCGAACGCTTTCATCAGCGGCATTGAAGGGACGAACCACCCGATCAACCTGTACCGTAAGTACGGCGTGCCCTATGTGATCTCGACCGACGACGCCGGCGTGACCCGCCACACCCTGTCGAACGAGTACGTCCTGTTCGCCAGCCGTTACAAGCCGGGCTACGCGGAAGTGAAGAAGGCCTCGTACAACAGCATCCGCTACGCCTTCCTGTCCGTGGCGGAAAAGCAACGTTTGACCCGCCAGCTGGACGCGCGGTTTGCGCAATTCGAAGCCCGCATCGCGGGGTTGAGCAAGTCCGCCAGCGCCGCCGGCAAGCGCTGAGCCTTCAACCCGGCGCCGTCCGGCGCCGGGTCTTGACATGCTTGATATGTGGCCAATGCGCTACACATTGCGCTGCCTCTCCCCTTAATGAAATGAATTTATAAGCTTATTCGTTTCACGCAAGAATTTCCCCTCTTATAATCGCGCCGCGGCTTGTTTCCGCTGGAGAAAAGGATGTTGCTGGCTAGCCACGCGGCTCCTCCCACGGTTACTTATACGTATTTCGTATAAATCTGGAAGCGAAACGGTATTTGTCAGCGTACATGTGCTCATGCATAGTCGCCGAATGTCGAAATGGAAAGTATTTTCCTTCGTCCTTGGGCCGCTTGTTATCGGTGCGTCATCAGCCGGACATACTCAGACCTTACACTGCCGTGCCCTCCGCGAAAGCGATGGTTTTCGCCAAGAATTTTGCAGCTGGTCTGCTTGCTGTTGTAGTTTTAATAATGACACTCTAGGGGAGTTTTGAATGCAATTCAACCAACAACCGAAGCTGCGCCTTGGCCTGATCGCCCTGGCATGCCAGCTGGCTTGCGTGAGCGCGGCTCAAGCTCAGACCGCCACGGCCACGTCTGACGAAGGCCAGGTTCGGTCGGAAGTTATCATCACCGGCAAGAAACTGGGTATGGGCCTGATGGTTTTCGAAGAAGCGCCGAAAGCGCGCTCGACCGTCACCGCAGCGGAACTGGAAAAGCAGCGTCCGACCGGCAACGCCTATGAGGCTCTGGAACTGCTGCCGGCAGTGAACAGCTACAACCACGACGCAACCGGCCTGTTCGGCGGCGGCCTGACCCTGCGCGGCTTCAACAGCGACCAGATCGGCGCCACCATCAACGGCGTGCCGGTGAACGACTCGGGTTCGTTCTCGGTGTACCCGCAAGAATACGTCGACCAGGAAAACACCTGCAGCCAGTTCGTGACCCAGGGTTCGACCGACGTGGACTCGCCGCAAGTCGGCGCTACCGGCGGCAACTTCGGCATCAACACCTGCAACCCGGAAGACAAGGAGCGCGTGCGCTTCATGCAGACCGTCGGCCAGCTGAACAGCTGGAAGACCTTCGTCCGCTACGACAGCGGCAAGTTCTCCGACAAGCGTTCGAAGTTCTTCATCTCGGCATCGCGCGCGATGGCCGACAAGTGGAAGGGCAAGGGCGTCGCCAAGCGTGACCACATCGACGCCGGCTTCAACTACGACTGGGATCGCTTCAACTACATCCACGCCACCCTGCTGTGGAACGAAGCCCTGAACAACAGCATCAACAACCTGACGCTGAAAGAAATCAACGAGAAGGGCTACTTCTACGACACCAGCGATGTCTTCGCCGGCCACCTGCCTGGCGTGCGCGGCACCGCCCAGGTCGAAGCCACCCAGACCCCGCTGTACCACGGCCTGTACATCAACCCGTTCAAGAACGCGATCGCTTCGGCCACCGCCAAGTTCCGCCTGAGCGAGAACCTCGACCTGAAGATCCTGCCGTACTTCTGGTATGGCTTCGGTAACGGCGGCCTGCAGCAGCGCGTCCAGCGCGAAAGCACCGGCTTCTACAACGCCGCGACCGGCCGCACCAACGCGGCAGTCGACCTGAACGGCGACGGCGACACCCTCGACACCGTGATCATGGCCAACGCGTCGCAGACCGACACCAAGCGTCCGGGTATCACCTCGTCGATCAACTACGCCTGGAACAACCACTCGATCCTGACCGGTTTCTGGTACGAGCGCGCCAGCCACCGCCAGACCGGCCCGATGGTCCCGGTGACCGCCGACGGCCGCCCGGTCGATCCGTACCTGCAGATCTTCCAGGTCCGCCGTCCGGATGGCACCCCGTTCATGAGCCGCGACTGGGACACCATCTCGACCGCTTACCAGTTCTTCCTGCAGGACACCATTTCGCTGATGGATGACCGCGCAACGATCAACCTGGGTATCCGTACCCCGTTCATCGAGCGTGATTTCACCAACTTCGCCAGCGAAGGCAACCAGAACAACTACAACATCGTCAAGAAGTACCACGACGTGCTGCCGCAGCTGGGCGCCCGTTACCGCATCACCAACGACAACCAGCTGTTCGCCAGCATCGCGAAGAACATGAAAGCGCCGCCGAACTTCGTGTTCAACAACGTCGGCAGCAACGTGATCCTGACCAACGGCGTGGCGACCCTGCGTGGCGACGTGCAGGAAGAGACCTCGTGGAACACCGACATCGGCTACCGTCACCAGAGCGACAAGCTGATCGCGACCGTGACCGCCTTCATGGTGGACTTCAAGAACCGCCAGGCGACCGCCTTCGACCCGATCACCAACACCAGCAGCTACACCAACGCTGGCAACGTGAAGAACTACGGCCTCGAGATCGAAATGGGTAACACCCCGATCAACGGCTGGGCAGCCTACGGTTCGTTCGGCTACACCAAGAGCAAGATCGAAGACGACCTGCGCGTGAGCGCCACCGGCGTCCTGCCGACCGCCGGCAAGGAAATGCCGCTGACGCCGAAGCTGAAGGCTGGCCTGTCGCTGGAATACAGCCAGGGCACCTTCTTCGCTCGCCTGAAAGCCAAGTCGACCAGCAAGCAGGCTGGCACCCTGGTGAACGACGAGTGGGCACCGGGTTACACCACCTACGGTTTCGACGCCGGCTACACCTTCGCGAACTACGGCATCTTCAAGCGTCCGAAGCTGCAGGTGAACCTGAGCAACATCACCAACAAGCAGTACCGCAACCCGTCGTCGCAGAGCGTGACCAACACCACCCCGTTCCCGGGCGTGAGCAGCACCGGCACCCTGCGCTACTACCTGGGCGCACCGCGCTTCGCGTCGGTGACCCTGTCGGTCGACATCTGATTGGCGACCAGGTCCGCCGCTCCGGCGGCGGACCGCAGCATGCAGTATCGAGCAGGCCCGCAAGGGCCTGTTTTTACATTCCAGCCCCGTATTGACGACCATGAAGACTGTCCCCATCCTCGCCCGCAGCGCTCCCTTGCTGCTCGTGCTCGCGTTCTCCGGCTGCGCCGTCCAGCAACAGACGTCGGGACCTGTTGAGATCAGCCTGGTCGCCATGAACGACTTCCACGGCAACCTCGAGCCGAGCCGCTACGTGCCGACCGGCGCCGACGGCGCGAAGGAAAAGGCGATCCGCGCAGGCGGCCTCGAAGCCGTCGCGAGTGCGCTGCAGGCCTGGCGCAAGGAAGACCCGGACCTGCTGTTCGTGTCCGCCGGCGACCTGGTGGGCGGCAGCCCGGCGCTGTCCTCGCTGTGGGCCGACGAGCCGACCATCGAGGCGATGAACATGCTGGACCTGCGCGTGAGCGCGGTCGGCAACCACGAATTCGACGCGGGCCGCAAGGAGCTGCTGCGCCAGCAGCACGGCGGCTGCGATTCGCCGCGCCCGGCCAAGGCCTGCCAGATGAGCAAGGACTTCAAGGGCGCGAACTTCACCTACCTGGCCGCCAACGTGATCGACAGCGCCACCGGCCAGCCCTTCATCCCCGCCTTCCGCATCGAGGAAGTGAAGGGCGTGAAGGTCGGCCTGGTCGGCGCGGTGCTGCAGGGCGCCGATTCCGTCGTCATGGCCTCGGGCATCGCCGGCCTCAAGTTCGGCGGCGAAGCCGAAGCGATCAACAAGGCGATTCCCGCCATGCGCGCCCAGGGCGCCGACGTGATCGTCGCGCTGGTGCACGAAGGCGGCACCACGAAGGAAGCGCCGCTGCAGCCGGGCTGCACCGGCCTGGAAGGCGCCATCGTCGACATCGTCAAGAAGCTCGACCCGGCGATCAAGCTGGTGATCTCGGGCCATACCCACCAGGGCTTCCTGTGCCAGGTGGAGGGCCGCACCGTGACCCAGGCCGCTTCCGCCGGCCACCTGTTGACGCGCATCTCGATGAAGGTCGATCCGCGCACCGACAGCGTCACCGATCTCCAGGCCCGCAACGTGGTCATGAGCCAGGACCTGTACCCGGCCGATCCGAAGATCGCCGCCTTCGTGGCCTCGGTCAAGGAACGCAGCCGCGCCGCGCTGGCGCGCCCGATCGCGACGGTGGCCGGCGCGCCGGTGCTGCGCAAGAAGAACGATGCCGGCGAATCGGCGCTGGGCGGCGTGATCGCCGACGCCGTGCTGGCCGCCACCCGCGAGCAGGGCGCCCAGATCGGCTTCATGAACGAAGGCGGCATCCGCAAGGACCTGGAGGCGGGCGAGGGCAACCTGGCCAACTTCGGCCAGACCCAGGCCGTGCTCCCCTTCGGCAATACGCTGGTGGTGATGGACTTGAGCGGCGCCCAGCTGCGCAATCTGCTGGAACAGCAATGGGCGCGCCCGGCCGCCTCCGACACCTCGATGCTGCAGGTATCGCAGGGCTTCAGCTACCAGTGGGACGCCAGGCGCCCGGTGGGCAGCCGCGTGGTCCCGGGCAGCATCAAGCTGAACGGCGTGGCGATCGAGGACGGCAAGACCTACCGCGTGGTCGCCAACAACTTCCTGGCCGAAGGCGGCGACAACTTCCCGGAATTCGCCAAAGGGACCAGGCGCGTCGAGACCGGCCTGCTGGACCTGGACGCCTTCACCGAATACCTGAAAAAGAACGAAGGGCAGGGCGCCGCGCCGGCGCCTGCGGCAGCACGCATCCTGAAGCTGAACTAAATCGTGCAATCACCGGATCAAGGAAACACCATGAAAAAACTCGCATGCGTGCTGGCGCTGACCAGCGCCTTCGCCTCCTTCGACGCCGCGGCCTGGGGCCGCGACGGCCACCGCGCCGTGGGCGCGATCGCCGACAAGCTGCTGAAGGGCACCTACGCCCAGAAGCAGATCGCCGCCCTGCTGCAGCCGGGCGAATCGCTCGAATCGATCGCCAACTGGGCGGACTGCGTGAAGGGCACGTACTGCGGCCCGCAGACCGCGGAGATGGTCGAGTACGTGAACGGCAACCCGAAGCACAGCGAGTACCACTACACCGACGTGCCCTTCCAGCTGGAGAAGTACCATGACCACGGCGTGGGCACCTCGGAAGTCGACATCGTGCAGACCCTCAAGCAGTGCATCGCGGTCCTGCAGGGCAAGACCGAGCCCAGCCTGAACCCGCACAAGTTCACCAAGCGCCAGGCCCTGATCCTGCTGGCCCACTTCGCAGGCGACATCCACCAGCCGCTGCACGTGGGCGCGGCCTTCGTCAGCAAGGACGGAAAGTTCGTCGTGCCCAAGACCCACGCCGAAGTCGACGAGGCCACCATCTTCGATTCGCGCGGCGGCAACAACCTGCTGCTGGACGACGCCACCATCGCCGGGCTGGCCGCCGGCCTGATCCCGCCGGGCGACCCGGCGCCGGTCAAGGAAGGCGTGCCGAAGGCGCTGACCAAGCCCTTCCACTCCTACTGGGACAGCACCACGGTCGATTACGCTTTCCGCCGCATCCAGGTCAAGACCCCGGAGCAGTTCGCGCAGGCCGCCATCGCCGGCAACCCGCAGGTCGCCAAGGCCAAGGGCGACCCGATGACCTGGCCCTACCAGTGGGCGGACGACGCACTGGTGGTGTCCAAGCTGGCCTATGCCGAGGTAGCGCCGGGCAAGCTGACCCCGCAGACCAGCAAGAAGGGCGAGACCTACTACACCTTCGCGCTGGAAGTGCCGGCTAATTACCCGGTGCCGAGCTCGGCGATCGCCAAGACCCAGCTGATCAAGGGCGGGTATAACCTGGCGGCGCTGCTGCAGGCGATCTTCCCGGAGCAGGGCTGACCGTGGGCCTGGCCGGCAGAATTTCCTGTTGGCTACAAAATGCCGGGCGGACTTGCTCGGCGCTAGAATGCGTGCGGGACAATTTTGGCTCGCACGCTTGCATGTTCTCTCTTCCCTCGCTACCCCTCGCTCGCAGCCTGACGCTGCCGGCCTTGCTGTCGGCCGCCTTGCTGTTCGCCAGCGGGCTGGCCGCCGCGGAACCCGTGACTGCGGTGCTCGACGATCTCGACCGGCACGGCTACGCGTCGCCGCTGCTGGGCATCCAGCGCCTGCAGGCGGCCGAGGACCGGCCCGATGCCGGCGCGCCCGTGGCGCAGCAACTCCGCTACCACGTCACGCTGGCCCAGCTCGCCGTGCACGGCGAGCACAAGCCTGAGCTCGCGACCGCCCTCAAGCAGCTGGAACGGCTGGCCGGGAGCGGGCGCTGCACACCCTGCGGCTCCTATCTGCTGGCCTTGCGTATCGGGCAAGCGGACCTGGCCAACAAGCGCGCGGCCATTCAACCCTTGCTGGACCAGCTGGCGGCGCTGCCGCCCTCCAGCGACCTGCGTTTCGAGGCCTTGCGCCTTGGCGCGCTGTCGCGCGCCCGCATGCTGCAGGGCGAGGATGCGGCGGCGCTGAGCCTGGGCCTGCAGGCGGTCGAAACGGCGGAGCGGGCCGGCCTGCCGGCCTCGGAGGCGCGTTTGCTGAATGCGCTGGCGAGCGTGCATTTCGCGCGTGACGACATGGCCAGCGCGCTGCGCGTGGTCGACGACAGCTACGCGATCGCGGAGCGCATCGGCTTTCGCTTCGCGATGGCGCAGGCCGGCATCAACCGGAGCTATGCCTATGGCACGCTCAAGCAGCCCGCCAAGGAATACCAGGCCCTGCTCGACGTGCTGCGCATGACGAAGGACACGCCCGGCGCCGAGGCGCTCGAGCAGATCGCGCATTCCAATCTCTCGGCCTACCACATCCACCGCGGCGAGTACGCGCAGGCGATCGTCGCGACCGAGGCGGCGGAACGGCTCGCCCGCCAGGTGGGCGACGACATCGGCCTGGCCTTCGCCTTGAGCAACCGCGGCAGCGCCCTGGCGCGCAGCGGCCGCGTCGGCGAAGGCATGGCGCTGATGCGGCAGGGGATGGCCTATGCCGAGAAGGCGGGCGGCCGGCGCGAAGTGGTGGACCTGCTATCCGAGCAGGCGAACGTACTGGAACGCGCGGGCCGCCACCGCGACGCCCTGGCCGCGCTCAGGCGCGTGGTCGAGCTCTCCGGCGCCATCACCTCCGCCGAACGCGAGAAAGCGGTGCTCGAACTGCAGGAAAAATTCTCCGCCGAGCGCAAGAACCGCGAGATCGAACGCCTGTCGCTCCAGAACGCCCGCGCGCAGGCGGAAGTGGCGGCCCATGCCTGGCGCCAGCGCCTGTGGGTGGCGCTGGCGCTGGTCCTGCTGCTGTCGGCCGTGCTGCTGGTGCTGTGGCTGCGCGAGGCGCGCCGCCGCAACCGGGCGCTCCTGGTCGACAACGCGGCGCTGGCTTCGCAGTCGGTGCACGACCCGCTCACCGGCGTCTTCAACCGCCGCCACTTCGAGCAGCTGATGTCGCAGCAGGAAGCCACCGTCCACGGCCGCTCGCGCGACCGCCACTACCAGGCGGCGGTCGGGCTGCTGCTGCTGGACGTCGACCACTTCAAGCGCATCAACGATACCTGGGGCCACGCCGCCGGCGATGCGGTCCTGAAGGAAGTCGCCGCGCGCCTGAGCGCCCTGGTGCGCGAGCAGGATGCGGTGGTGCGCTGGGGCGGCGAGGAATTCGTGCTGGTGCTGCCTGGCACCTCGCCCGAAGGACTGCCGGTGATCGCCGCCAAGGCGCTCAGTGCGCTGGGCCGCGAGCCGGTGATCCACGAGGGGCGCGAGATTCCCGTGCGCGCCTCGGCCGGCGCCATCGCCTGGCCGGCCTGGCCGGGACAGGACTGGATGGATGCGGTGCACGTGGCCGATCTGGCGCTTTACCTGTCGAAGTCGGGCGGACGCAACCGCGCCACCTGCTTCATGGGCGTGCGCGAGGGGTCGGATCTCAGCCGCGTGCACGGCGACCTGGCCGGCGCGGCGGCGGCGGGAGAGGTCGAGCTGCTGGTGGTGCCCGGTCCCGCTTGATCTGCGCGGCGCGCCCAGGCAGGGCTTGTGGCTAGAATGCGGCACACCACCTATTCCTTCCAAGCGCCATGAACTCCATCCTCAAGGCGGCCTGTTGCGCCGCTTGCTCCCTGCCTCTCCTTGCCAGCGCCCAATCCGACGAACGCAATCTTCCGCTCTGGGAAATCGGCATCGGCGCGGCCGCCATTTCCACGCCCGCCTATCCGGGCGCCGACGACCGCTCCTCGCGCCTGCTGGCGCTGCCCTTCATCCTGTATCGCGGCGAAGTCTTGCGCGCCGACCAGTCCGGCATCGGCGCGCGCCTGTTCCATTCCGACCGGGTCGAGTTCGACGTCGGCCTGGCCGGTGCGCTGCCCTCCGATTCCGATGACGTCGAGGTGCGCGCCGGCATGCCCGACCTCGGCACCCTGCTCGAATTCGGCCCGCGCCTGAAGGTGAAGATCGCCGACCTGGACCGCTCGACCCGGCTGCGCGCCGAATTGCCGCTCAGGGCCGTGATCGAGGCCCGGGGCGGCCTGCGCCAGCAGGGCTGGACCTTCGAGCCGCGCCTGGTCTACGAGCGCGTGGGCGAGGGTGGGGCCTGGACTTTCCAGGGCCAGCTCAGCGCCGTCGTCGGCAACGAGCGTATCCAGCGCTATTTCTACGAAGTGGCGCCGCAGTATGCGAACGCGGCGCGGCCGGCCTATGCGGCGGATGCGGGCCTGATGCTCACGCGGGTTGGGGTGTTCGGGACGCGCAGGATCAACCGCGACCTGCGGCTGTTCGGTTTCTTGCGATTCGAGAGTTATCACGGCGCCGCGAACCGGGACAGTCCGCTGCATCTGCGCGACACGGGTGTGTCGGGCGGGGTGGGGTTCGCCTGGACCTGGAAGCGTTCAAGCCGGCGGGCCAGCGGAACGGAAACGATCTCTCCGGCGTCCCTGTAGAGAAACACCGTGCGGCGCAAGGCCGCACGGCGAAAGCGCAGCCCGGGCACACAAGGGGGCGGCCCGGGCGCAGCGCGCCTTACTTGGTCTTCTTTTCGTGCTTGGTCTTCTTGTCGTGCTTGGCGTCAGCCTTGACGTCGGCTTTCACGTCAGCCTTCACATCTGCCGCCGCCGCATCGGCTTGAGCAGCCGGGGTGGCAGGGGTTGCCGGCACAGCAGGAGTGGCCGCGGTTGCTGCGGTGGTCGTCGAATCGGTGGTCTGGGCAGCCGCGCTCGCCGAAATGGCCGGGGTGGCTGGCGTTGCCGGCGTTGCCGGGGTGGCGGTCTGGGCGAAAGCCGAGGTGGCGGACAGGGCGACGATCAGGGTAGCAATGGTGTTCTTCATGTAAAGAATCCTTTCTGGTTGGTTTCTGGCGTACGTTTATCGTTTCACCTGACTCATCAACGGGCCACGGATGGGCCCTGTTGACCGTCCTTACAAAGCCTTACCGTAGTCACAATTGCTAACAAATTGTGCAATAACCCGTGCCGACGGACAAAAAAATGGCCCGCCGAAGCGGGCCATGCGCCGAGCAGGGGCGATCAGCGCGATTTCACGAACGGGCGTCCCAGCGCCTTCGGCGCGACCGACTTGGCCATCAGGCCGGCCAGCACGATCACGGTCACCACATAAGGGATCATCTGGATCAGCGAGCCAGGAATCTTGCCGACCACCGGCAGCTCGACGCCTTCGATCTGGATCTGCACCGCGCCGAAGAAGCCGAACATCAGGCAGCCCAGCACCGTGTGCAGCGGACGCCAGTTGCCGAACACCAGGGCGGTCAGCGCCAGGTAGCCGGCGCCGGCCGACATGTCGCGCAGGAAGAAGCCGCTCTGGACGATCGACAGGTAGGCGCCCGAGAACGAGCACAGCACGCCGGCGATCAGCATCGCGGTGTAGCGGGTGCGCTCGACCGAGACGCCTGCCGCGTCGGCGGCATGCGGGTTTTCGCCGCAGGCGCGCAGGCGCAGGCCGAAGCGGCTGTGGTACAGCACCCAGTGCACGACCGGCACCAGCAGGAAGGCGAGGTAGACCAGCACCGAGTGGCCGCCGATCACGTGGCCAACCAGCCAGCCGATGAAGGGAATGTCGGCCAGGGCAGCGGTGCCGGGCAGCACTACGTCGGACAGGCGCGCCTCGCCCAGGTCCGGCGTGCGGCCCCCCTGCTGGAAGAAGTACTGCGCCACCACGAAGGTCAGGCCGCTCATGGCGATGTTGATCGCGATGCCGGCCACCAGCTGGTTGCCCTTCTGGGTGATCGAGACGAAGGCCTGCACGAGGGCCAGGGCGACCGATACCAGGATGCCGGCGGCGATACCCATCCACGGGTCCTGGTAGCTGTAGGCGACGCCGGCCGAGACGAAGGCCGAGGCCAGGATCTTGCCCTCGAGGCCGAGGTCGACCACGCCGCTGCGCTCGGCGAACAGGCCGGCCATGGCCGCGAACATCAGGACCGGCGCATTGCGGATCGTCGAAACGACGATACTGGCGAACTGGAAGTCTTCCATGGCTTAACCCTTCTTGCGAGCCTTAGTTGATGGATTAATCAGTTTCAGGACCGCCGGCGCGTACAGGTTCTCCATCGCGCCGCAGAACAGGATGATCAGGCCTTGAATGAAAATGAAGGTCTCCTGCGGGATGTTCGGCTTTTCCAGCGACAGGTCGAAGCCGCCCTGGATCAGCGCGCCGAACAGCACCGCCGACAGGAAGATGCCGACCGGGTTCTGGCGGCCCATCAGCGCGATCGCGATGCCGACGAAGCCGGCGCCGGCCGGGAAGTTCAGGCTCAGGTAGTGGGTCGAGCCCATGATCGAGTTGACCGCGGCCAGGCCGGCCAGGGCGCCCGAGATCAGCATGGCGACGATGATCATGCGGCTGATGCGCACGCCGGCGTAGTGGGCCGCGTGCTGGTTCAGGCCAGTGGCCTGCAGCTTGTAGCCCCAGGGCGAGCGCGACATGACCACGCCGTAGATCACCAGCGCCACGATCGCCAGCAGGAAGGAGATGTTGAGCGGGGTGTCGCCCAGCGCCGGGAACCAGTCGAACAGGCGCGGCATCGCCGCCGCCTCGGTGAAGGTGCGGCTGGCCGGGTTCTGGTCGCCTTCCGGAATCAGGAAGCCCACGATCAGCCAGTTCATCAGGTTGGCGGCGATGAAGTTGAACATGATGGTCGTGACCACCACGTGGCTGCCGCGCCTGGCCTGCAGGTAGCCGGGCAGGAAGGCCCAGGCCGCGCCGAACACGGCGCTGCCCAGCATGCCGAGCGGGATCAGGAGCCAGGGCGAGAGCGTGGCGTCGAAGGACAGCATGGCCAGGGTCAGGCCCAGGCCGCCCAGGTACATCTGGCCTTCGGCGCCGATGTTGAACAGGCCGGCCTTCATGGCGACCGAGACGGCCAGGCCGGTGAACACGAAGGTCGAGGCGTAGAACAGCGTGTAGCTCAGGCCTTCCGGATTGATCACGGCGCTGTTGACCAGGATTTGCAGCGATTCGACCGGGCTCTCGCCCAGCAGGTGGATCACCAGCGCGGCCACCAGCAGCGCGGACAGCAGGTTCAGGACCGGCAGGACGAAGCCCGAGGCCCAGCGTGGGAGTTCAGTGGTTTTCATGCTCATTGGCGATCAGTGCTTGTGCATCCCGCCCATCAGCAGGCCGATGCGGGTGGTATCGAATTCCTCAACTTTCAGTTCGCCCGTGATGCGTCCGCCGGAGACGACCACGATGCGGTCGGCCAGGGCGCGCACTTCTTCCAGCTCGGTCGAGACCAGCAGGATGCCCACGCCCTCGTCGCGCAGGCGCAGCAGCTGGGTGTGGATGCTCTCGATGGTGCCGATGTCGACGCCGCGGGTCGGCTGGCCGACCAGCATCAGCTTCGGGCTGGCCGAGACTTCGCGCGCGATCACCACCTTTTGCTGGTTGCCGCCGGACAGGAGGCCGATGCGCAGGTCCGGGTTCTTCGGACGCACGTCGAAGGCTTCGAGCAAGTGGGCGCAGCGCTGGGCGATGGCCTTGAAATCGAACAGGCCGGCGCGGTTCCTGACCCGGTCCTGGTAGCCGAACACGGTGTTCTGCATGACCGAGAAATCCTTGATCACGCCGTCGCGCAGGCGGTCTTCCGGCACGTGGCCGATGCCCAGCTGGCGGAACACGGCGGGCAGGCCGTCGGCGTTCGAGCGGCCGGCGTAGGGCAGGGCCTTGCCGAGGAATTCGACCTTGCCGGAGGTCGGCAGGCGCATGCCCGACAGGATCTCCATCAGTTCGCTCTGGCCGTTGCCGGACACACCGGCGATCGCGACGATCTCGCCGGCGCGCACCGTGAGGTCGATGTCGGCCAGGAGCTTGACCTTGTGCTTGTCTTCCAGCTGCAGGTTCTCGACCTTCAGCAAGGTAGCGCCCGGATTGTAGGGCTTGCGCGGCAGGTTGCCCTCGATCGGGCGGCCGACCATCATGTTGGCCAGCTGTTCCTTCGAGGTCTCGGCGGTCGATACGGCGCCGACCACGCGGCCGGCGCGCATCACCGTCACCTGGTCGGTGATCTCCATGATCTCGCCCAGCTTGTGGGTAATCAGGATGATGGTCTTGCCCTGTTCCTTGAACAGCCGCAGGATCTCGAACAGCGAGGCCGTTTCCTGGGCTGTGAGGACGGCGGTCGGCTCGTCCAGGATCAGGATCTCGGCGCTGCGGTAGATCTGCTTGAGGATCTCGACGCGCTGCTGGGCGCCCACCGACAGGTCGTGGATGGTGGCCAGCGGATCGACGTCGAGGCGGTACTTGGCGCAGATCTCGCGCAGCTTGGCTTCGGTCTCGGCGCGCTTGGCAGCCAGCTTGAATGCGCCTTCGGTGCCGAGCATCACGTTGTCGAGCACGGTCATGTTCTCGACCAGCATGAAGTGCTGGTGCACCATGCCGATGCCCAGCGCGATGGCCTCGTGGCTGGTGCGGATCTGGCGCGCCGAGCCGTCGATGAGGAGCTCTCCGCTGTCGGCGTTGTAGTAGCCGTACAGGATGCTCATCAGGGTGGACTTGCCGGCGCCATTTTCGCCGATCACGCCATGGATCGAGCCCTTGGCGATCGAGAAGCTGACGTCGGCGTTCGCCTGCACCGGCCCGAAGGCCTTGCTTATGTTGCGAAATTCTACGGCTGGCTGCATTGCGATCTGTGTGTTGTGGTTCGTTTTATTCAAAAGCGCGCCGGGCCGGGTTCACCGGCGCGGCGCGCTTTTCATGGGGATGGGGCGATCAGACCGGGCAGCTGCTGCCGGCGCGGTAGTCGATGACCTTGATCTTGCCGTTGATGATGTCGGTGCGCACGGCGTTCACGCGCTTTTCGATCTCCGGCGTGACGACCGCGCGGTTGTCCTTGTCCAGGACCCAGTCCACGCCGCCTTCCTTGATGCCCTTGTAGGTGACGCCGGCCTTCCAGGTGCCGTTCTTCTGCGCCATGAAGGAGTCGTAGATCGCCACGTCGACGCGCTTGATCATCGAGGTCAGCATGGTGCCCGGGTGCAGGTAGTTCTGGTTCGAATCGACGCCGATCGCCAGCTTGCCCTTGGTCTTGGCCATCTGCAGGGCGCCCATGCCGCTGCCGCCCGCCACCGCGAACACCACGTCGGCGCCGCGCTCGAACTGGGCGCGCGCCAGCTCGCCGCCCTTGGCCGGGTCGTTCCAGGCCGCGGCGGTGGTGCCCACCATGTTCTGCATGATCTCGATCTTCGGATACTGGGCCTTGGCGCCTTGCGCGTAGCCGCAGGCGAAGGCGCGGATCAGCGGGATGTCCATGCCGCCCACGAAGCCCAGCTTCTTGGTCTTGGAGGCCATGGCGGCGGCGACGCCCACCAGGTAGGAGCCTTCCTGCTCCTTGAACATCACCGAGTTGATGTTGTTGCCCTGCGCGATGCTGTCGATCAGCACGAAGCGCACGTTCGGGAATTCCTTGGCGACCTTCTGGACCGCCTGGGTCTGCGAGAAGCCGATCGCGGCGATCAGGTCGATCTTCTTGCGCGCGAGGCCGCGCATCACCTGCTCGGCCTGGGTATCGCTGTTCGCCTGGACCTCGAGGACCTTGATGCCGGTCTCCTTGCTGAAGCGCTGCAGGCCTTCGAAGGCCGACTGGTTGAACGACTTGTCGAACTTGCCGCCCGCGTCGTAGACCACGCCCAGCTTCGGTGCTGCGGGCGCCGCGAAAGCGCTGCCGGCGACGCACAGGGCCGCGATGGTCATGCTGAGATGCTTAAATTTCATGTAGTGGCTCCTGGAATAGCGATATTGTACCCGCCGCCTTCTTGCCGAAGACGCGGGCAGCGCAAGCTGCATCGTCCATGGCGTACGAAGGAAGGATCATCGCGCAGCGCGATTGTGTCAGCCTTGGAACGCTCATGGGGTGTCGATTTGTAACGCGGGGACGATTTACCCGGTGGAAGCCTTGCCATGTCGCATCATCGCAACAGGAAACTCCTGGGAAAACCGGCCGCGTGCCGCGCATGGTTCGCCATACCTGGACCCTCGCAGCTCAGCCTGTCAAATATGCATCATCCGGCATATTGATGACAAATACCATTTTACTTGGCAATTTATTCGAGGGAAATATAAGTGTAGCCAACACTCAACAATTATTTCGCTTCCGCCGTGATTTCGGCCTCTGCTTCGGCGATCGCCGGGGACGGCGCGGGCGGCAGCGCGGGGATGGCCACCGGCTGGCTGAACTGGCGTGTCAGGAAGCTGGCGATCAGGGCCTGGGTCGCTTCCAGGTAGGGGATGTTCATGTGGTCCGAGTTGGGCACGGTGTCGTCCGCGACCAGCTGGGCCAGCTTGGCGACCAGTTCGTCGGTGTGCGAATGCGGCACCACGTCGTCCTCGCTGGCGCGCAGCACATAGGTGGGGGCGGTGAGCGAGGGCGCGTACTTGATCGACTCGAAGCGGTGGCGCAGCATGTACTCGATCGGCATCGCGCGGAAGCGCCGCTTGGCGATCGCCAGGATGGAGTCGTAGGGCGTGATCAGGACCACCGAGTGCACCGGGCGCTCCTTGGCCACCTGCACCGCCACGCCCGAGCCCAGGCTGCGGCCGACGACGGCGATGCGGCGGGCGTCGACCATGCCGCGCGCGGCCAGCCAGTCGTAGAACAGGCAGCCGTCTTCGACCATGTGGTTCTCGGCCGGGTCGCCGTGCGACTCGCCGTAGCCGCGGTAGTTCATGGCCAGCACGGTCATATTGGGGAAGAGCTTGCCGGCGTCGCGCACCACCCAGGACACTTCCTCGGAGCGGCCGCCGAAGTAGATCACGGCCGGGCGCGGGCCCTGCACCTGGGGCGTCATCAGCCAGCCGCACAGGCGGGTGCCGTCCCGGGAGCGCAGTACCACCTGGCGGGTGCGGTGCCCGCTGCTGCGCGGGCTTTGCACCTCACGCTCGATCGTGGGGTTGAAGACCAGCCTGCGCTGGCTTGCCGCCACCGCAGCCGTCAGGCCCAGCCACAAGACGCTGGCAAAACCCGTAAACCCCGCCGCAATTTTTTTCGGTGTGTACATGAAGCACAGTCTAGCGCTGTGGCCAGATTTTGTTCTGTGCGGCACATAGCACTGTCCAGCACACCCCGAATTTGCGGCGGAATGGTTGCGTTAATACAACATTACTGCGGCGGAGCGCGGTAGGTCTGTTCGTTTTCGCCGCTGGCCGCGTATTGATCGACGTCGAGCACGGTGTGGTCGTAGCGCTCTTCGTTGGGCAGGGCGTCGGCGGGCGGCTTGATGGCGGGGACCGGCATGCCGGGCGAGCCCAGCATGCGGTAGCCGAGCCAGGCGGAACCCAGCACGGCGGCGGCGCCCAGGACCGACAGCGCCATCGAACGCGGCGCGTGGTGCGGCGTGTTGACGCGCTTGGCCAGGTTGGCGGCGGTGAGGGCGAGCGCGGTGCCGTTCAGCACGCCGTGCACGGTGGCGTCGCTCTTGGCCGGGGTGTCGTCGGCGATGCTCTGGTAATCGCGTGCGCCGGCGGCGCCGGCTGCGAGGCCGCCGACCAGGCCGCCCGCCAGGCTGTAGAAGGCGGCGTCGGCATAGCGCGGGTCGCGCGTGGAGCGGTGCGCGGCGTCGAGCAGCAGGCCGAGCGGTATCAGGGTGGCCGGAATCTTGTTCAGGATCGGGTGCAGCAGGTGGCCGGCGATCATGGTCTTGGGCATGGGGTTCTCCTGGCTGGATGCGTTTGGATCAGTGTGGCATAAGGGGCGGGGAGGAGAGAGCACGGTTGGGTTCTGCGTGCATGGTGTGCTGGCAAACTTGGGTCCCCGCCTGCGCGGGGATGACGTATTAGCGCTGCGGACTACGGCAGATATTGTGGCTTGCTGCTTCTAAACGTCATCCCCGCGAAGGCGGGGACCCAAGTTTCTACGCAGTACCGCGACACGCAAGATAATCCGTTACCATCGACTTCCTGAACCAAAAAAACCGGAGCCCGCAGTGCACTACATCCTGACCTACGACCTCGCCCCCGACTACCTCGAGCGCCGCGCCGAGTTCCGCAACGAGCACCTGAAGCTCGCCTGGGAAGCCCAGCAGCGCGGCGAACTGGTGCTGGCCGGCGCCCTGGCCGAGCCGGCCGACCACGCCGTCCTGGTCTTCGACTGCGACACTCCGGAACCGGTCCAGCTGTTCGCCGCCCGCGATCCCTATGTCACCCACGGCCTGGTGAAGGCTTTCCACGTCCGCCAGTGGAGCACCGTGGTCGGCGATCTCGCCGCCAACCCGGTCCGCCCGGAGTAGCACGCTGCCGGCGTGCATATGAACATGGAGTAATATTCCCCCGGCTTACACAATAACAAGCTGGAGACTCCATGCAATCTGCCGTCAACCTGTGGCCGCTGCTCGGCGTAGCGGTCATCGTCGCGGGCTTCCTGCTGCGCGCCAATCCGGTGCTGGTGGTCGTCGCCGCCTGCGGCGTGACCGGCGCGGCGGCGGCGATGCCCGTGATGGCGATCCTCGAATCGCTCGGCAACGCCTTCGTCAAGACCCGCAACCTGCCCCTGATCCTGCTGCTGCCGCTGGCCGCCATCGGCTTGCTGGAACGCTTCGGCCTGCGCGAGCGCGCCCAGACCGCCATCGCCAGGGTGCGCTCGGCGACCGCGGGACGCCTCCTGATCGTCTACCTGTTCGCGCGCGAGACCACGGCCGCCGCCGGCCTCACCAGCCTGGGCGGCCACGCATCGATGGTGCGCCCGCTGGTGGCGCCGATGGCCGAAGCGGCCGCCGAAGCCAAGTCCGGCCCGCTGCCCGAGCACCTGCGCCACCGCATCCGCGCCATGGCCGCCGCCACCGACAACGTCGGCCTGTTCTTCGGCGAAGACATCTTCGTGGCCTTCGGCGCCATCGTGCTGATGCAGACCATCCTGCAGGCCGAGGGCATCAACGTGAATCCGCTGCACATGGCGCTGTGGGGCATCCCGACCGCGATCACCGCCTTCATCATCCATGCCTGGAACCTGCGCCGGCTGGACGCGCAGATCCGCCGCCAGATGAGCGGGGGCGCCGCATGACGCTCACGCTCGAACATTTCTACATCCTGGTCGGCCTGCTGCTGGGCGCGGTGGCCGTGATGAACCTGCTGGACCGCAGCAATCCGCGCCGCGTCACCACGGCGCTGTTCTGGGGCCTGTATGCGCTGCTCTACCTGGCCGGCGAGCGCCTGCCGCCGGCCGCCGTCGGCGCGCTGATGATCCTGATGGCCCTGGTCGCCGGCTTCGGCTGGGTGCACGGCGGCAAGCCTTCGATGCCGGACGAGGAAGCGCGCCGCGCCAGCGCGGCCAGGCTGGGCAACCTGTTGTTCCTGCCGGCGCTGCTGCTGCCGATCGTGACCGTGATCGGCGCGACCCTGCTCAAGGACGTGCAACTGGGCGGCCTGCCGATGCTGGACCAGAAGCACCTGACCCTGGTGAGTTTGGGCTGCGGCGCCATCATCGCCCTGGCCGCGGCCAACTGGCTGACCCGTTCGACGCCGCTGCAGGGCGTGCGCGAGGCGCGCCGCCTGGTGGACGCGATCAGCTGGGCGGTAGTGCTGCCGCACATGCTGGCGGTGCTCGGCCTGCTGTTCACCGAGGCCGGCGTCGGCAAGGCGGTGGCGCACGTGACCACGTCCTACATCAACATGGATTCGCGCCTGGTCGCGGTCGCGGTATTCTGCCTGGGGATGGCGCTGTTCACGGTCGTCATGGGCAACGGTTTCGCCGCCTTCCCGGTGATGGCGGGCGGCGTCGGCATCCCGGTACTGGTCAACATGTATGGGGCCAACCCGGCGGTGATGGCCGCGATCGGCATGTTCAGCGCCTACTGCGGCACCCTGATGACGCCGATGGCGGCTAATTTCAACATCGTGCCGGCGGTGCTGCTCGACCTGCCGGACAAGAATGCGGTGATCCGCGCCCAGATACCGACCGCGCTGCCGCTGCTGGGGGCGAACATCGTGCTGCTGTATTTCCTGATGAATCAATGATGAAGACTGTCCTGCTCACCGGCTTCGAGCCGTTCAACAAAGCCACCATCAATCCGGCCTGGGAAGCCGTGCGCGCTCTCGAGGGCTGGTGCGGCGACGGCTTTCGCGTCGAGGTGCGCCAGTTGCCCTGCGTGTTCGGCGAGGCCATCGCCACCATCACCCAGGCCGTGGACGCGCTGCAGCCGGACATCGTGATCGCGGTGGGGCAGGCGGGCGGACGGCCCGATATCTCGGTCGAGCGGGTGGCGATCAACGTCGACGACGCCTCCATCCTCGACAACGCCGGCCTGCAGCCGGTGGATGCCGCCATCGTGGCCGACGGCCCGGCCGCCTACTTCTCGACCCTGCCGATCAAGGCCATCGTGCGCGCCTGCCGCGAACAGGGACTGGTGGCGGGCGTGTCGCAGACGGCTGGCACCTTCGTGTGCAACCACGTGTTCTATGGCCTGATGCATCACGTGGCGGAGCGCGGCATCAAGGCGGGTTTCATCCACGTGCCTTTCCTGCAGGAGCAGGCCGCGGCGCGGCCGGACAATCCGCCGTTCATGGACCTGGACGACATCGTCGCCGGCATCCGCACGGCGGTCGAGGTGTCGCTGGCGACGGCGGTCGATATCGACGAGACTGGTGGAGCGACACATTAGTGTCGTTAACTTAAATGATCTGAGTTTAATATCGCCAATTGATAAGTAATACTGAAATAGATAGATGACTACTTTTCTTCATGGGCTAAGCCTAAAAAATTATCGAGGGATCGGCCAGAATGTGCAAAGAATCGGTCCATTTAAAAAATGCAATTTTTTCATTGGAACTAATAACAGCGGGAAATCTTGTGTCTTAAATTTCTTGTCGGCACATCTGGCGGAACTTCATAATTTTGGAGGTGCCGGTAATTCTCGTATGAAATTGCTGCCGTTGGAGGTGCACTTGGGAGCAACGGCAGAGCAAGTGCAGGTAGGCCTCGCCGTTCCAACCGAGTGGATTTTAGAGAATTCAAATAAATTCTTAAGTGATCGGTCTCGCGATTTGAGTTCAGGGATCGGAAGAATATTTTCACAACTTATCACTGCTTTGGCTGAAAATGGATTGGTATGGATAGAAGCCAGTGCGACAGGACTTCAAGAATCTATGCTGGCAAAAGGTTCGCATGAATATATTAGATTATCGCTTTCGGACAGCGAGTGGCGACTGCTATGGAGCGATATGACTGGAAGTTCTGGAGGGGATGTTCTCGTCCATCACGTCCCACAAGTAATTTCTAAATTGCTTTCTCGACTCCGGACTACCTACCCTTCGGCAAAATTGGTGCCGGCTAAACGACAAATTGGTGTTGCTGGTAATCCTTTCGAAGACTTCAGTGGGGCTGGACTAATTGATCGGCTGGCTGAACTGCAGAATCCTGGGCCGACAGAGCGCCATCTCAAAATGCAGTTTTCTAAAATTAACGACTTCTTGCGTGATGTGACAGGTGACGAGAGCGCCATGATTGAAATTCCGCATGATCGCAAGGAAGTTCTAGTGCACAAGGGAAGCAAGGTGCTCCCGTTATCATCGTTAGGCACTGGTATTCATGAAGTGGTTATGATTGCGGCCTTTTGTACCTTAACTGAAAAGGCGATTATTTGTATTGAAGAGCCGGAGATTCATCTGCATCCGCTGCTTCAAAAGAAGCTAATTAATTACATTCATCATAGAACTGATAATCAATATTTTATTGCAACTCACTCAGCAAGTATTATTGATCAGGAAAACTCCGCCATATTCCATGTGACTCACAAGGACGGTAGCACTGAGGTTGAGCTCGTGACCGCTTCGGCGCATCGGATGCGCATTTGTCAAGACTTAGGTTACAGGGCGTCCGATCTATTGCAGACGAATGCCATCATTTGGGTGGAGGGGCCGTCAGATAGAATTTATCTTAATCATTGGATATCCGCTGTTAATTCACAATTAAAGGAGGGTATCCACTATTCGATAATGTTTTATGGCGGGAGGTTATTGAGCCACTTGAGCGCGAGCGACGAGGATGTAAGTGATTTTATCGCCCTGCGTCGTCTCAATCAAAATATGGCAATAGTGATTGATAGCGATAAACGTGCCCCGCAAACTAATTTAAATGATACCAAGAAGCGCATTATTCACGAATTTTCTGCATTCTCAGATCCTGCTTGGGTTACGGCAGGAAGGGAGATTGAAAACTATATACCCTCCGCACTTTTGGAGAAAACATTGGGAAAGATATATACCTCATTCGACTCGGTTCAGAGTTCCGATAGGTATTCCCATCGCCTACCATTTAGGAGGAAAGGCACTGGAGGCCAGATACAAGATGATGTCGATAAAATTAAGGTGGCAAGAGAGGTCTGCAATCATCCTGCAGACTTGACAATGTATGATTTGGAAGCGCAAGTGCGGCGCGTTGTTACGATGATCGAAAACGCGAACTGATTTCGATTGTTGCTAATGAAATTACACTTACGATTTGCCCTGCAATCTGCCGACTTTGCACAGCAACCTCCATTGCAGACATCATTGTGGAATGTCAACCTTCTTCCTGCAAAGAGCTCAGGATCTGGCCATCGGCATGGAGGTGTGACGCAATAGCGGCACTGTCGTAAAAAAATAAATCAATCATTGATGCTGTATTCCGAAGTTAGATGTTTCGACGTTGGAATGCTTGGTTTGAAACTATTCTGTGAATTGAGTTTGCATGATCACTTCTTTGTCAACATCTATCTGAGTGCTGGAAAAGTTATAGGGTTTCTCCCAAGTTAATGATAGTCGAAGTACTTGGGTTAACCTTTAAAACCGGGAAAGAAAGATTTTCTATGTTGGCGTTACTCATCGCGGGGATGACAAGGTAAGCACCTGCGATCGGAGTTTCAGGAGAATTTTTTCTGTACAAGGCAATAAGGCGGCTTAGTTGAGCAGCGCCTGATTCAATGTGATGACGGGAAGCGGTGCTTTTTACTTCAAAGATGACGACCCCTGCATTGCTCTCTGCTATCGCATCGTATTCTACGTCTTGACCGTTGGGAAAGCGCAAGCGAACATTTCTCCTTAGATTGGAAATTTTTAGAATTTCCGAGGCGCTTTGCAAAGCGTCGAAGGCGACGGTTTCAAATTGTTCTGGTGATATAATGGAAGGACTTGGGTGATCTAAGTCCCAATATCCAGTTTTCGGTCCAACGTAACTTTCGACATATCCGCATATTTCGCAATAAAATAACAGAACCGGTAATCCAATTCCGGAATTGATATTGAAAGTATCACCACTAGTTTGCACTTGCGGATAAGCGCCATAGCCGTGTATTCTGGTCATGGGCATATCCGCGTGATTGATGCAGACAACGACATTATTTTTTTGTGGCACGATGTATCCTTCAGCGTTTTCGCTTTTTGAAAGCTGCAATTATCGGGGTAATGGTGGCAAATGCGGTCATTGCAATTCCGAGGGCAAGAATCCAACCGCTATGTTGAGGTGGACTGTCACTAGTTACCAAATTTATACCTATGCCAACGAGAACTGTTGCGATGATATTGAAGAACGCACACAGGACAGTGACGAATTTCATTACATCGGGATTGGAACTGTTGTCAAGCTGCTGCTGTAATCGATTTTTTTCGTTTACTAAGGCTTTGATCGCAGGCTCGTTACTTACGTAATCCTGTACCCCCATCGAGTAAAACATGCCTTGTGCATTGACATCGCCAGCGGTAGAGACCAGACGATCTCGATTTTCTGAAGCTGGGCTATGATCTGAGGAGGGCGGCCTAGATGGGGCTGGAGACGGCGCGGGGGTTGGGCCGTAAAGTGGGGCAGGTGGCAATGGAGCGTAATTCCCTCCAATATTCGAACCCAGCGATGCCAACGTTGAGTATCCTGAAACGGGAGAATTTTGGATCGGATTGCGAGGGGCCGGTGAAGGTCCATTCGGATTTCTGAGGTCTGTCATGGCGAGGTTTGGCAGTGTAGCTAACAATCATGCCTCAGAACCCAGCGGCTTGGCAAATTTCATTTGAAGAAGTTAATTGTGACTTTAACTCGCTCATGATAATGATAATTACGTTTCCTATTTTGCTAATTGGCGCCTGACATTGTGATCGCGGTGGCGCAGGCGGGCGGACGGCCCGATATCTCGGTCGAGCGGGTGGCGATCAACGTCGACGACGCCTCCATCCTCGACAACGCCGGCCTGCAGCCGGTGGATGCCGCCATCGTGGCCGACGGCCCGGCCGCCTACTTCTCGACCCTGCCGATCAAGGCCATCGTGCGCGCGTGCCGCGAACAGGGGCTGGTGGCGGGCGTGTCGCAGACGGCCGGCACCTTCGTGTGCAACCACGTGTTCTATGGCCTGATGCACCACGTGGCGGAGCGCGGCATCAAGGCGGGTTTCATCCACGTGCCTTTCCTGCAGGAGCAGGCCGCGGCGCGGCCGGACAATCCGCCGTCCATGGCGCTGGACGACATCATCGCCGGCATCCGCACGGCGGTCGAGGTCACGCTGGCGACCGATACGGACCTTGCCGAGGCGGGCGGCGCCACGCACTAGGCGCCGTTTCAGGCGGCGCGCGCCTTGGCGATGATGGTCGCGACGTTCTCGAGCTCCTTGACCACGCCGGCGATGGTGGGTTCGAAACGCTCGAACATGTATTGGGTCGCCGCTTCGGGGCTGAGCCCCTCGGGCGTTTCGTGGACCAGGCGCTTCATGGCGAGTTCGCGCACGTGGTAGGCGAAGAGCAGTTCGTTGACGTCCATGCGGGCCTCCGGAAAAGAAAGCGCCACGATAGCACGCGGCGCCCCGAAGTCACGCCTGCTTCTCACGCCTGCTTCTCTTCCGGGAACAGGATCTTCAGGAAAGCCCGCACCACCGGCGCATCGTCCTGCGCCAGGTAGCTGATGTAGAGGTTGGCCGACGGCGGGTTGGTCCGGATCGGCATGAACTTCACGCCCGGCCAGCCGATGCGGCCCGTGGTCTGGGGCAGCAGGGCCACGCCCAGGCCCGCGCCGACCATGGCCAGCAGGGTTTGCGGCTCGGCCGCTTCCTGGAAGATCATCGGCTCGAAGCCGGCGTTGACGCAGCACTGGATCAGGTAGCGCGGCTCGGCCGACTGGGTCAGGTGCAGGGTCAGCATCGGCTCGTTGGCGATGTCGATCAGTTCGATCGCATCCTGCGAGGCCAGCGGATGCTTCTCGTTCATCGCCACGCACACGTTCTCGGGGAAGCACAGGTCCTGGCGCAAATTGGCCTGCTTCAGCACTTCCGGCTCGATGCGCGGCTCGCGCCAGAAGCCGACGTCGATCTGGCGGTTGCGCAGCGCTTCCCACTGGTCGTTGGGGCCCAGCTCGTGGATGGTCCAGGTCACGCGCGGGAACTGGCTCTGGAACTGCTCCAGCATGCTCGGAATCGGTCCCCACATCGCCGAGCCGACGATGCCCACGCGCAGGCGGCCGACTTCACCGCGGTCGATCTGGCGGATGGTGTCGATCGTCATGCGCATCTTGGTCAGCAGCTCGGCCGCTTCGACCATCAGGGCCTTGCCCGCCACGGTCAGCTCGAAGCTGCGGGTGGTGCGCGTGAACAGGCGCACTCCAAGTTCGCTCTCCAGCTTCATGATCTGCTGGCTCAGCGGCGGCTGGGAAATGTGCAGGCGCTCGGCGGCGCGGCTGAAGCTTTTTTCTTCCGCCACCGCGAGGAAGTACTTCAGCTGTTTGAGGTCGATCGACATGGTGTCCGTTTCAGGCTGCGGTCTGGTTCAGGGCAACCGCAAGGCGCGCGCCGACCAGGGCGTTGTGCTTGACCAGGGCGATATTGGTGCTCAGGCTGCGCCCGCCCGTCAATTCCTTGATGCGCGCCAGCAGGAAGGGCGTCACGGCCTTGCCGCTCACGCCGCGCTCGCTCGCCTCGCCCAGCGCCTGCTGGATGATGGTGTCGATCTCGTAGGGCTCCATCGCGGATTCCTGCGGCACCGGGTTGCTGACCACGACCCCGCCGGCCATGCCGAGCTGCCACTTGGTGCGGATGAAGGCGGCTTGCTCTTCCGGCGCATCGATCTGGAAGTCGGCCTTGAAGCCGCTGTCGCGGGTGAAGAAGGCGGGGAAGGCCGGCTGGCCGACGCTCACCACCGGCACGCCGTGGGTTTCCAGGTATTCGAGGGTCAGGCCGATGTCGAGGATGGACTTCACGCCCGCGCATACGACCGCCACGCTGGTGTTGGCCAGTTCTTGCAGGTCGGCCGAGATGTCGAAGCTGGTCTCGGCGCCGCGGTGCACGCCGCCGATGCCGCCGGTGACGAAGACTTCGATGCCGGCCAGTGCGGCGCAGATCATGGTCGCGGCCACGGTGGTCGCGCCCAGCTTGCCCTGGGCCAGCACATAGGCCAGGTCGCGGCGGCTGACCTTGATCGCATCGGGGGAAGAACCCAGCAGCTCGAGCTGGTCGTCGGAGAGACCGATGCAGATCTTGCCGCCAATGATGGCGATGGTCGCCGGCACGGCGCCCGCATCGCGGATCACCTGCTCGACTTCGCGCGCGGTATGCACGTTCTGCGGGTAGGGCATGCCGTGCGAGATGATGGTCGACTCCAGGGCGACGATGGGCTTGCCGGCGGCGCGTGCGCTGGCGACTTCGGGCGAAAAGAGGAGGAAGGATTGCATGGTCAGTCCAGGATGAGTTCTTGAAGGAGGCCGTCGAGATGGCCGGGTTCGAGCTGCGGGCAGACGGTCTGGGCGCAGCCGACGGTCATGGCCGCGAGCTGCAGGCCGCGGCGGCAGGCCAGGGCCAGGCCTTCGTCGCCGCTGTGCAGCGACCAGCAGACTGCGGCCGCGAAGGCGTCGCCGGCGCCGGTCACGTCGACCACCTGCGCCGGCGGCGCGGGCAGGCGCGCCAGGCCGGCGGCGCTCGTGTACAGCACGCCGTCGCCGCCTTGCGTGACGATCAGGTCCTGCACGCCGTCGCGCTGGACCTCGGCGCAGGCGCCGGCGATGTCTGTTTCATTCGAGAGCGGACGGCCGACCCGGGCCGCCAGTTCGCCGGCATTGAGGATCAGGAGGCGCACGCCGGCCAGCTTGCGCGGCAGGCGCGCCATCTTCGGTTCGGACACCGCCACCAGCACCAGGGGCACGCCGTCGCGCGCGGCGTCGTCGACCAGGGCCGCGATGCTCGCCTGCGGCAGGTTCAGGTCGGCCACGACCAGGGCCGCGCTGCCGCGCTGCTGCGCGCGCGCGGCCAGGTAGCCAGGGGTGATTTCGTCGTGGATCGCCATGTCGGCCAGGGCCACGGCCATGGCGCCGTCCTGGTCGAGCACCGCCGTGTAGGTGCCGGTCGCATGCCCGCTCAGGCGCAGGGCGGCGCGGGTGTCGATGCCGGCGTCTTCCGCATGGGCGAGCAGGGCGCGGCCCGAGGCGTCGGCGCCGACCGCGGTGATCAGGGAGACCGGGGCGCCCAGGCGCGCCAGGTTCTCGGCGATGTTGCGCGCGACGCCGCCGAAGGACTCGATCTGGCGCGCCGGATTCGAGGTAGCCATGGCAAGCTTGCCGAGCGTGCGCAGCTTGCGGTCGAGGTTGGAGGCGCCGATGCAGACGATGGGACGGTGGTCGGGCAGCACGTAGGCGCGGCCCAGGATGCGGCGTTCGCGCACCAGGGTGGCGATGTAGTTGGCGACGGCCGAGCGCGACAAGCCCAGCTGCGCGGCCAGGTCTTGCTGCGAAATGAAGGGGTTGGCGCGGATCAGCTCGTAGAGCTGTTCTTTCTTGGGCAGGTCGCTCACGATCTCGCTTTTAAACAAATGTTTGGAGATACTAGATAAATGTTTGGCGGATGTCAAACCGGCCGCCTCCGATCTTAGCACCGGATGCAGGATTTATTGCTTGATGATATAAATCGGGAAGAAAAATGGTATTTGCCATACATAATCGGCCTCATGCATAGTTATAATATTCGGCTAACCCGGCGTTACCCCTAGCAGTGCCGCACAGCCCCTCCAGAACACGTCCCCCGATACAGCACAACAAGGAAGCCCCATGTCCAGCAATACCCCATTCGAAGCCGCCGACATCATCCGCGCCCGCAAGCCGGGCTTTATGCCGCGCGTGGCGCTGATCCTCGGTTCCGGCCTGGGCGTGCTGGCCGAGCAGATGGCGGACGCGGTAGCGATCAGCTACGCCGACCTGCCGGGCTTCCCGATCAGCACCGTGCACGGCCACGCGGGAGAGCTGGTGCTGGGCACCCTCGGGGGCGTGCCGGTCGCCTGCATGAAGGGCCGCGGCCACTTCTACGAAGGCTACGGCCCGGGCGTGATGACTTCGGCCATCCGCACCCTGAAGCAGATCGGCTGCGAACTGCTGTTCGTGACCAATGCCGCCGGTTCGCTGCGTGTCGAGGCCGACGCCGGCTCGCTGGTCGCGATCCTTGACCACATCAACTTCCTGCCGGGCAGCCCGATGGCCGGCCCGAACGACGAGCGCTTCGGCCCGCGCTTCTTCAGCATGGCCAACGCCTACGATGCGGAAACCCGTGAGATGATCAAGGCCACCGCGATGGAGAAGGGCATCACCCTGCACGAAGGCGTCTACCTGGCCGCCGCCGGCCCGCACTTCGAGACCGCCGCCGAGATCCGCGCCTTCCGCACCCTGGGCGCCGACGTGGTCGGCATGTCGCTGATCCCGGAAGTGATCGCAGCGCGCCACTGCGGCCTGAAGGTCGCAGCCGTCTCGGCCATCACCAACCTGGCCGAAGGCCTGACCCCGTTCGCGCTGTCGCACGAGCAGACCCTGAAGTACGCCGCCGTCGCGGCCAAGGACATGGTCACCCTGATCCAGTCCTTCATCGAGCGCCTGGGCGCGACCCCGCGCAGCGCAGCCTGATCATCTTTATTAGCGAGGGACACCATGTCACGCGCATTCATTCTCCTGCTTGATTCCTTCGGCCTGGGCGCGCTGCCCGATGCCGACAAATACGGCGACACGGGCGCCAACACCTTCGGCCACATCGCCGAATGGGCCGCCAAAGAAGGCAAGCCGATGTCGCTGCCTAACCTGGAGCGCCTGGGCCTGGCGGCCGCCGGCCACAAGGCCAGCGGCGAGTGGGCGCCCGGCTTCGCGCTGCGCGAAGGCTTCAGCGGCGCCTGGGGCGTCGCACGCGAGCAGTCGACCGGCAAGGACACGCAGAGCGGCCACTGGGAAATCGCCGGCGTGCCGGTGCTGTTCGACTGGGGCTACTTCCCCAAGACCGTGCCGTCCTTCCCGCAAGAGCTGACCGACAAGCTGCAAGAGATCACCGGCGTCGCCGGCTGGCTCGGCAACTGCCACGCATCGGGCACCACCATCATCGACGAGCTGGGCGACGAGCATGTCGCGACCGGCAAGCCGATCCTGTACACCTCGGCCGACTCGGTGCTGCAGATCGCCGCGCACGAAGAGCACTTCGGCCTGGAGCGCCTGTACCAGGTGTGCGAAGCGGCCTACCAGCTGGTCAAGCCCTACAACATCGGCCGCGTGATCGCGCGTCCTTTCCTGGGCGCGAACGGCAAGTACAAGCGCACCGCCAACCGTCACGACTACGCCGTGCCGCCGACCAGCCCGACCCTGCTCGACCACGTCAAGGACGCCGGCGGCGAGGTGATCGCACTGGGCAAGATCAGCGACATCTTCGCGGCCCAGGGCGTGACCCAGCTGATCAAGGGCCCGGACAACATGGCCCTGTTCGACCGCCTGCTGGAAGTGGCCGACACCGCGCCGGAAAAATCGCTGAGCTTCGTGAACTTCGTCGACTTCGACATGCACTTCGGCCACCGCCGCGACGTCGCCGGCTATGCCAACGCGCTGCACGAGCTGGACGCGCGCCTGCCGGAATTCATGGCCAAGCTGAAGGAAGGCGACATGGTCGTGATCACCGCCGACCATGGCTGCGACCCGACCGCGCCGGGCTCGGACCACACCCGCGAGCACATCCCGATGATCTTCTTCGGCCCGGCCGTGAAGGCGCAGGAACTGCCGACCGCTTCCACTTTCTCCGACATCGGCGCCACCCTGGCCAAGCACCTCGGCGTCAAACCACTTTCGAACGGAACCGCACTGCTATGACCCAGCCTCTGGATTTCAAACGTAACACCGCCGTCGGCCTGGACCTGGGCCTGGTCAACGGCCTCAAGGTCAACCGCAATGCGGCCGACCGCCGCGCCGCCAGCCTGGCCAACCGCCGCACGGTCAAGAAGGAATACCAGGCCGCCTGGCTGATCCGCGCCATCGAGTGCATGGACCTGACCACCCTGTCGGGCGACGACACCCCGGGCCGCGTCGAGCGCCTGTGCATGAAGGCCATGCGCCCGATCCGCACCGACCTGATGCAGGCCTTGGGGCTGGAGTCGCTGAGCACCGGCGCCGTCTGCGTGTACCACGAAATGATCCAGCCGGCCGTCAAGGTCCTGCAGGGCCGCCTGCCGATCGCCGCGGTCTCGACCGCCTTCCCGGCCGGCCTGTCCAGCCTGGAAACCAAGATCCGCGAGATCGAGCTGTCGGTGGCCGCGGGCGCGACCGAGATCGACATCGTGATCACCCGCCAGCACGTCCTGACCGGCAACTGGCAAGCGCTGTACGACGAGATGCTGGCCTACCGCCTGGCCTGCGGCGAAGCGCATGTGAAGGCGATCCTCGCCACCGGCGACCTGGTGACCCTGGAAAACGTGGCCAAGGCTTCGTGGGTGTGCATGATGGCCGGCGCCGACTTCATCAAGACCTCGACCGGCAAGGAAGGCGTGAACGCCACCATCCCGGTTTCCCTGGTCATGGTGCGCGCGATCCGCGAATACTACGAGCAGACCGGCTTCATGGTCGGCTACAAGCCGGCCGGCGGCGTCTCGACCGCCAAGTCGGCCCTGCAATACCTGACTGTGATGAAGGAAGAGCTGGGCAACGAGTGGCTGCAGCCGCACCTGTTCCGCATCGGCGCATCGAGCCTGCTGACCGACATCGAGCGCCAGCTCGAGCACTACGTCACCGGCAACTACTCGGCTGCCCATCGCCACGCGCAACCTTAAACATCCAACGGATTCGTCATGCCAACTATTAAAGAGATTCTTCAGACCATGGATTACGGCCCCGCACCAGAAAGCACCAAGGAAGCGATTGCGTGGCTGGACCAGCATGGACGCCGTTTCGGACTGTTCATCGACAACGCCTGGACCGAAGCAGGCGAGACTTTCGCCACCAGCAACCCGGCCGACGCCAGCGAGCTGGCGCAAGTGACCCAGGCAACCAATGCCGACGTCGAGCGCGCCGTGGAAGCCGCGCGCCGCGCGCAGCCGGGCTGGGTGGCCCTGGGCGGCCATGGCCGCGCCAAGATCATGTACGCGCTGGCGCGCCTGCTGCAGAAGCACTCGCGCCTGTTCGCGGTGCTCGAGACCCTGGACAACGGCAAGACCATCCGCGAAACCCGCGATGCCGACCTGCCGCTGGCCGCGCGCCACTTCTACCACCACGCAGGCTGGGCCCAGCTGCAGTCGGAAGAATTTCTAGAGTACCGCGCAGTGGGCGTGGTGGGCCAGATCGTGCCGTGGAACTTCCCGCTCTTGATGTTGGCATGGAAGATCGCCCCGGCCCTGGCCGCCGGTAACACGGTCGTGTTCAAGCCGGCCGAGTACACCCCGCTGACCGCGCTGCTGTTCGCCGAGATCTGCCAGCGCGCCGGCGTGCCGGCCGGTGTGGTCAACATCGTCACCGGCGACGGCCGCGTGGGCGAAGCCATCGTGAACCACCCGGGCATCGACAAGCTGGCCTTCACCGGCTCGACCGAAGTCGGCCGCCTGATCCGCAAGGCCACCGCGGGCAGCGGCAAGAAGCTGTCGCTGGAACTGGGCGGCAAGTCGCCCTTCATCGTGTTCGAGGACGCCGACCTGGACGCGGCCGTCGAAGGCCTGGTCGATTCGATCTGGTTCAACCAGGGCCAGGTCTGCTGCGCGGGTTCGCGCCTGCTGGTGCAGGAATCGGTCTACGACAAGTTCATCGCCAAGGTCAAGGTGCGCATGCAAAACCTGCGTGTGGGCTCGCCGCTGGACAAGTCGAACGACATCGGCGCGCTGGTGGACCCGGTCCAGCAGCAGCGTATCCACGGCCTGGTGGAATCGGCCCGTTTGGAAGGCTGTGAAGTGTGGCAGCCGGCCTGCGAAGCCCCGGCCACCGGCTCCTGGTACCTGCCGACCCTGATCACCGGCGCCTCGACCTCGGCCGCCGTGGCCCAGGCTGAAATCTTCGGCCCGGTGCTGGTGGCGATGAGCTTCCGCACCCCGGGCGAGGCGGTCCAGCTGGCCAACAACACCGTGTACGGCCTGGCCGCCTGCGTGTGGTCGGAATCGATTTCGCTGGCCCTGGACGTGGCGCCGCAGATCAAGGCCGGCGTCGTGTGGATCAACACCGCCAACCAGTTCGACGCCGCTTGCGGCTTCGGTGGCTACAAGGAATCGGGCTATGGCCGCGAAGGCGGCAAGGAAGGCATGTACGAGTACCTGACCCCGTTGTCGGAAGATGCACGCCCGGCCGCGCCGCTGGTGGCGGAGAAGGGCAAGCTCAAGCCGGCTGAATCGGACAGCCCGTTCGCCGTGGACCGCACCGCCAAGCTCTACATCGGCGGCAAGCAGGCACGCCCTGACGGCGCCTACAGCCGCGCCATCCATGGCGCCAACGGCGCCTTCCTGGCCGACGTCGGCGAAGGCAACCGCAAGGACATCCGCAACGCCGTGGAAGCGGCGCACAAGGCCTCCGGCTGGTCCAAGGCCACTGCGCACAACCGCGCGCAGGTGCTGTACTACATCGCCGAGAACCTGGCGATCCGCGCCGACGAATTCGCGGCCCGCATCGCTGCGCAGACCGGCAGCAGGAACGCCGAGCGCGAAGTGCAGGCCTCGATCGAGCGCCTGTTCACCTGGGCGGCGTGGTGCGACAAGTACGACGGCCAGGCCCACCAGCCGCCGATGCACGGCATCACCGTGGCGCTGAACGAGCCGGTTGGCGTGATCGGCGTCATCTGCCCGAACGAGAACCCGCTGCTGGGCTTCATCTCGCTGGTGGCTCCTGCGCTGGCGATGGGCAACCGCGTGATCGCGGTGCCGTCGGAAGCCTCGCCGCTGTCGGCGACCGACCTGTACCAGGTGCTGGACACCTCGGACCTGCCGGGCGGCGCGCTGAACATCGTGACCGGCTCCAGCTCCGAGCTGGCGCGTACGCTGGCTTCGCACGCCGATGTGGACGCCGTGTGGCGCCATGACGGCAACGCCGAAGGCTGCGCGGAAGTGGAGCGCCTGTCGGCGGATTCGCTCAAGCGCACCTGGACCGGCGGCGGCAAGGGCCGCGACTGGTTCGACGCGAAGCAGGCGGCCGGCCGCGCGGTGCTGCAGCACGCGACGCAGGTGAAGAACGTGTGGATTCCGTACGGCGTGTAACGACGGCGTTTAAAAGACCCGCTACATAAGCACACCGTCATTCCCGCGAAGGCGGGAATCCAAGTTTGCATGCAGACCGCCTACGATTATTTTTGCGGCGGCGCAGCGGACTTGGATTCCCGCCTTCGCGGGAATGACGTTTTGAAGATAACGCGCGAAGCAGCGCTAACACTATTCAGATAGGGAAACGTCATGTTCCTCCCCCAAGAAATCGTCCGCAAAAAACGCGACGGCGGCACCCTGAGCGCCGAGGAAATCCAGTTCTTCGTACGCGGCATCCCTGACGGCAGCGTCACCGAAGGCCAGATCGCCGCCCTGGCGATGGCCGTCTACTTCAACGACATGAGCATGGACGAGCGCGTCGCCTTCACCCTGGCGATGCGCGATTCCGGCCAGGTCATGGAATGGAAATCCCTGAACCTCCCGGGCCCGGTGGTCGACAAGCACTCGACCGGCGGCGTCGGCGACGTGGTCTCGCTGATGCTCGGCCCGATGATCGCCGCCTGCGGCGGCTACGTGCCGATGATCTCGGGCCGCGGCCTGGGCCACACCGGCGGCACCCTCGACAAGTTCGACTCCATCCCCGGCTACAGCACCGTGCCGGACCCGGAGAAATTCCGCCAGGTCGTCAAGGACGTCGGCGTCGCCATCATCGGCCAGACCGCCCAGCTGGCGCCGGCCGACAAGCGCTTCTACAGCATCCGCGACACCACGGCCACCGTGGAATCGGTGGCCATGATCACCGGCTCGATCCTGTCCAAGAAGCTGGCAGCGGGCCTGGACGCCCTGGTCATGGACGTGAAGGTCGGCAGCGGCGCCTTCATGCCGAGCTACGAGAAATCGGTGGAGCTGGCCGAGAGCATCGTCCACGTCGGCAACGGCGCGGGCACCCGCACCTCGGCCATCCTGACCGGCATGAACGAATCGCTCTGCCACGCCGCCGGCAATGCTGTCGAAGTGCGCGTCGCGATCGACTACCTGACCGGCAAGTCGCGCCCCGCGCGCCTGCACGAAGTGACGATGGCGTTGTGCGCCGAGATGCTGGTCATCTCGGGCATCGCCGCCACCGAGGAAGCGGCCCGCGCCAGGCTGCAGGCGGCCCTCGATTCGGGCGAGGCCGCCGAGCGCTTCGCGCGCATGGTCGCCGCCCTGGGCGGCCCGGCCGACCTGATGGACAAGCCTGACGCGCACCTGGAAAGCGCGCCGGTCATCGTCCCGGTGCCGGCGGTGCAGGCCGGCTACGCCGTCGCCGCCGACACCCGCGGCCTGGGCCTGAGCGTGGTCGCCCTGGGCGGCGGCCGCGTGCGTCCGCAGGATGCGATCGACTTCGCCGTCGGCCTCACCGGCCTGGTGGAACTGGGCGACAAGATCGAGGTCGGCCAGCCGCTGGCCATGGTCCACGCCCGTTCGCAGCAAGCCGCCGAGCAGGCGGTGCGCCAGGTGCAGGCGGCCTACCGGATCGGCGCGGAGAAACCGGCTCTTGAACCGATGATCTACCGCACCATTCGTCCGTAAGAGAGGGCAGGATGAAATACGCGAAACTGATCGAAGAAGCCCGCGCCGCGCGCGAACTGGCTTATACGCCGTACTCGAAGTTCCAGGTCGGCGCGGCGCTGGAGTGCAAGGATGGCCGCATCTTCCGCGGCTGTAACGTGGAGAACGCCTCCTACGGCCTGTGCAACTGCGCCGAGCGCACCGCTTTTTTTAGCGCCATTGCCAGCGGCTACAAGCCCGGCGACTTCACGGCCCTGGCCGTGATCGGCCAGACCGACGGCCCGATCGCTCCCTGCGGCGCCTGCCGCCAGGTGATCCTGGAACTGGGCGGCAACGCGCTGCCGGTGGTCCTGACCAACTTGAAAGGCGACGTGTTCGAAACCACGGCCGCCGAACAGCTTCCGAACGCCTTCGGCGGCCGGGACTTGGGATAAATGGATGACTGAATGCGCTCTCTGGTCTAAGCTTATGCAGCCAACAACCATGGGAGCGCATGATGATCAGCAAGAACACGGTTTGTCTCTGGTTCAATAATGACGCGCTGGAAGCCGCGCAGTTCTACGCGGCGACCTTTCCAGAGAGCGAAGTGAAGGCGGTGCACCATGCACCGAGCGACTACCCCTCGGGCAAGCAGGGCGACGTCCTGACGGTGGAGTTCACCGTATGCGGCATTCCTTGCCTGGGCCTGAACGGCGGCCCGGCCTTCAAGCACAACGAAGCCTTCTCTTTCCAGATCGCGACCGACGACCAGGAGGAAACCGACCGCCTGTGGAATGCGATCGTGAGCAACGGCGGGCAGGAAAGCGCCTGCGGCTGGTGCAAGGACAGGTGGGGGCTGTCGTGGCAGATCACCCCGCGCGTGCTGTCGGAGGCGATCACGGACCCCGACCCGGCCGTGGCCAAGCGCGCCTTCGAGGCGATGATGCAGATGGGGAAAATCGACGTCGCGGCGATCGAAGCGG
>NZ_JAGPWD010000041.1 GCF_018119395.1 Massilia sp. ZL223 | reverse complement strand
CCCCCCGGGGGGTGTTTTTTTCCCCCCCCCCCCCCCCCCCCCCCCCCCCCCCCCCCCCCCCCCCCCCGATCAATCAGGCGTGTTCGCCCTGCTGGTACAGGCCCGCGTACTTCAGGCCGAAGTACAGGATGAAGGCGTAGCATGCCGCCGGCACCACGAAGGACCATTGCAGGCCGATGGTGTCGGCCAGCAGGCCCTGAGCGAAGGGCACCACGGCGCCGCCGACGATGGCCATGCACAGGATGCCCGAAGCCTGGCCGGTGAATTTACCGAGGCGGTACAGGGCCATGCTGAAGATGGTCGGGAACATGATCGAGTTGAACAGGCCGACCGCGATGATCGCCCACATGGCGGCCTGGCCCTGGCCGAAGATGGCGACCATTACCAGCGCGACCGAGGCGGCGGAGTTGAAGGCCAGCGCCTTGCCCGGGCTGACGTAGCGGATGACCGCGAAGCCGATGAAGCGGCCGATCATGGCGCCGCCCCAGTAATAGCTGACGTAGTGGGCCGCGGCGGCATGGCTCAGTCCCGCGATCTGCGGCTCGCCGAAAAAGTTGATCAGGAAGCTGCCGATGCTGACCTCGGCGCCGACGTACAGGAAGATGCCGATGGTGCCCAGCACCAGGTGGCGATGCGCCAGCACCGAGCTCTTGGCGGCGGCGCCGGTAGCGGCGGTGGCGTCGTCGGTGTGCTCGATCTTCGGCAGGCGGGCGAAGGCGAACAGCAGCGCCAGCACCAGCAGCGCGCCGGCCAGGGCCAGGTAAGGTCCCTGGACGCTGGCCGCCTGGGCCGCACGGTAGGCAAGCTGCTCGGCAGCCGGCAGCTGCGCCAGTTCCGCCGCGCCCAGCACGCTGCCCGACAGGATCAGGAAGCCGCCGAGGGCCGGGGCGATCGTGGTGCCCAGCGAGTTGAAAGCCTGGGTCAGGTTCAGGCGGCTCGACGCGTTGCGCGGGTCGCCCAGCACGGTCACGTAGGGATTGGCCGCCACCTGCAGCACCGTGATGCCGGCCGCCAGCACGAAGAAGCCGAACAGGAACAGCCCGTAGCCGCTCTGGGAGGCGGGGTAGAACAGCGCGCAGCCGATGGCCGCGATCACCAGGCCGGCGACGGCGCCGTTCTGGTAGCCGATCTTCTTGATCAGGGCGCCCGCCGGCAGCGACACCAGGAAGTAGGCGCCGAAGAAGCAGAACTGCACCAGCATCGCCTGCACGTAGCTGAGCGTGTACAGCTCCTTCAAGTGCGGAATCAGGACGTCGTTCAGCGCCGTCAGCAGACCCCACATGAAGAACAGGAGAGTGACGATGATCAGCGGGCCGGTGTTCCCGGCTTGCGCCTGCGTTTGCTGCAGCCGCACTGGCTGCGAAATGTGTTCCATGTGGAGTCTCCTAACTATTTTTTATGTGTTGCCTTAGCGGGCCAGGCCTGCGGGGGCCTTCGGCAGGTCGGCGGCGCGCGTGCCCCAGCCCGCGGTGTCCGGCTGTGGCGCCAGCTTGTAGCTGATCGTGCCGGCGGACTGCAGCTGCTCCCAGTCCAGCCAGACGCGCGAGACCGGGCGGCCTGCGTAATTCACCGACTGCACGTAGCGGCGCTCACCCGGCTTGGCTTCCGGCGCTTCGATGCGCAGGACGCGGCCCGGCGCCAGGTCGATCTCGGCGCGCGAGAAGCGCGGCGCATGCAGCAGGAAGCGGCCGCTGCCCGGGACGTCCGGATAAATGCCCAGCGCGCTGAACAGGTACCAGGCCGACATGGTGCCCAGGTCGTCGTTGCCGGTCACGCCGCTCGGGCCGTTGCCGAACAGGGTCTCGGCCGCGCGCAGCACGGTGGTGGTCTTCCACGGCTGGCCCATCAGGGTGTACATCCAGGGCGAATGCAGGTCGGGTTCGTTGTTCGGGTTGTAGCGGAACTGGCTGTAGTAGCTGTACGGTCCCACCACCCACGACTTGCGAACGGCGGCCGGATCGGCCACCAGCGCCTCGTAGTCGAAGAACTGGTCCAGGCGGCGCAGCGCCTGGGAAGTGCCGCCCATCGCCGCGGCCAGGCCCGGCACGTCCTGCGGCACCAGCCACTGGTACTGCCATGCGGTGCCTTCGTGGAAGCCATGGTCGCCGCGCGGGTCGAAGCCGCTGCCGACGTCGGCGAACCAGCTGCCGTCCAGCAGGCGCGGACGCGGGAAGCCGCGCTGGCCGGTCGGCTCGTCGACGACGTTCGGGTCCCAGACCTTCTTCCAGTTCAGGGCGCGCTGCGCCAGCACCTGGGCATCCTTGGTGTGGCCAAGGGCCTTGGCCATGGTCGCCAGCGAGCTGTCGGCCAGCGCGTATTCCAGGGTCGCCGAGGCGCCGTGGTGCGGGTCGGTGTCCATGCCCTTGGAAATGAAGCCGCGGTCATACTGGACGAAGCCCTGGCGCAGGTAGCTCGGATTGCCCGAACGGCCCTGCGGGCGGATGCCGAAGGCCGGCACGCCGAAGGCGTTCTCGCGCAGCGCCGTGTAGGCTTCGCGCTCGCGGCCCTTCAGTGCGCCGAAGCGCCACAGGTCGACCAGGAAAGGCGTGACCGGGTCGCCGGTCATGATGTTGGTCTCGAAGTTGGCGTAGCCCCAGCGCGGCAGCCAGCCGCTCTGCTCGCGGATCTTCAGCACCGAGTTGGCGATGTCGCGCGCACGCTGCGGACGCAGCAGGGCCAGCAGCTGGTTCTGGGCGCGGTAGGTGTCCCACAGCGAGAAGAACTCGTAATAGGTCCAGTCCTTGGCGGTGTGGACCACGTCGTCGTAGCCGCGGTAGCGGCCGTCGGCGTCGTTGCCGGTCAGCGGCTGCAGCAGCGCGTGGTAGAGCGCGGTGTAGAACACGGTGCGGTCGTCGTTGCTGCCGCCCTCGATGCGCACGCTGCCCAGTTCGCGCTGCCAGTTGGCTTGCGCCTTGGCCTTCATGGCGTCGAAGCTCATCGGCTTGCCGCCTTCCATCCCTTCGGCCTTCAGGTTGATGCGCGCGCCTTCCGCGTCCACGTGCGAGATCGCGCTGACGGCGGTGACGGATTGTCCGTCCTTGAGGTCGAAGCTCAGCCAGACGCCGTGCGGCTTGGCCTCGCCCTGCTGGCTGGGGCCGTCCACGTTGGCCCAGCCGGCGCGGTCGTCCCAGATGCCGCGCGCGGCGAAGGGACGGTCGAACTCCATGCGGAACCAGGTGGCGTACTTGGCGCCGCCGCAGAAGCTCCTGGTGATGATCCGGCCTTCGACGGCGCGGTCGCCCACGACGCGCACTTCGCTGCCGATCACGGAATGGCGCTCGTTGGCCTGGCCCAGGTTGAGCAGCACGTGGCCGGCGCCGGCTTTCGCGTCGAAGGTGTAGCGCTCGGCGGCGGCGCGGGTCAGCGCGGTCGCCTCGGCCGTGATGCCGCCGTAGCTGGTCAGCTTGACCTTGTAGTAGCCGGCCTGGCCGACTTCGCCCTCATGGGTGTACTCGGCGGCATAGGTCTTGTGGTTGAAGGTGTCCGGCTTCTTGGTGTCGAAGTTGCCGCCCGGGCCGATGGTGCCGGTGACCGGCAGCACCGACAGCTGGCCGCCCTGCTCCCAGCAGCCGGCGCCGGACAGGAAGGAGTGGCCGAAGCCGCGGATCTTCTTGTCGCTGTAGCGGTAGCCGGCGTAGTGGTCGGTGATCGGGCCGACCTGGATCATGCCGAAGGGAGCCGAGGCGCCGGGGAAGGTATTGCCTTCGTCCTGGGTGCCGATGAAGGTGTTCACCGGCATGCTGTTGTCCGCCGGCGCGGCCTGCAGGGCCACGGGCAGTACGAGAGCCGCCAGCAGGGCCCCCACTTGGAGTCGACGCATCACTTTCCCTCTCCTTCGAGCTGTTCGAACAATTGGTGCATGGCCGCCGGTTGCGGCGGGGTGGCGCCGGCCTGCAGGCAGGCGGCGGAACCGGCAGCCAGTGCGGCGTGCAGGTGAGATTGCAGCGGACGGCCGGGGTGGCGCGCCAGGCTGTGCAGCAGGCCGGCCACGCTGGCGTCGCCGGCGCCGACCGTGTCCACCACGGCCACTTGGGGGGCGCGCGCATCGGCGCGCTGGGCGCCGTGGAACAGGCTGGCGCCCTGGCCGCCGCGGGTGAACAGGCAATAGCCGGCCGGGTTGAAGGCGCGCACGCGCTCCAGCGCGACGTCCAGCTCGACACGAGGGAACAGGCCGCGCAGGTCGTCGTCCGACACCTTGATCACGTCCGCCAGCGCGGCCATGCGGCGCAGGGTCGGTTCGTAGCCCTCTTCCATCAGGTTGCGGTAATTGGGGTCGTAGCTGATCGTCACGCCCTGGTCCTTCAGGCGCTGGGCCAGGGCCACCAGGGTCGAGGCCAGCGGTTCGCGCGCCAGGCTGATGCCGCCGAAGTGCGCCCAGCGCAGCCCGTCAGACCAGCCGGCAGGGAATGCCGTCGGATCGAAATGCAGGTCCGCGCTGTCGTCGCCAATAAAGAAATAGCGGGGCGGCTCGCACTTTTCCACGATCGCCAGCAGCGGCGAGCGCTCGACGCGCTGCAGCAGGCGGGTGTCCAGGCCCACGGCTTCGCTGGCCTGCCACAGGGCGTCGCCAAAGCGGTCGCGGCTGATGGCGCCGGCGAAGGCGGTCGGTTCGCCCAGCACGGCCAGCGCGCGCGCCACGTTCCATACCGAGCCGCCCACGCGGCTGACCCAGCGCTCGTCGCCCTGGTCGATCATGTCGATGAGCGCCTCGCCGGCGCACAGCATCAAAGGCGCATCACGCATGGCCCGGCTCCTTCAGCACGCGCACGATGTCATAGCAGGCGCCCATGGTGTGGTAATCGACCTTGCCGGCCGGGCTCTTCTCGTCGCTCAGCTTGCGGTTCTGGCGGTCCAGGATGCGCCACCAGGCGCCGTTGTGGTGATCGACGAAATGGGTCCAGCTGTATTCCCACAGGCGCTGGTACCAGTCCCAGTATTCGGCCTTGCCGGTGCGCTCGGCCAGCATGGCGGCGGCCGCCGCGCTTTCGGCCTGGACCCAGAAATACTTGTGCCAGTCGCAGATCGTCAGGTCCGGCGCCAGCGAGTAGCACAGGCCGCCGTTTTCCTGGTCCCAGCCCTTCTCCACCGCGACGGTGAACAGCTTTTCCGCGGTCGGCAGCAGCCAGCCCAGGTCTTTCCCCAGCACGTCACCGCGCTCTTCCAGCTGCACCAGCAGCTTGGCCCACTCGGTGAAGTGGCCCGGCTGGTAGCCCCAGGGGCGGAACAGGTTTTCCGGATCGTCGAAGTTGAAGCGCCAGTCGGGACGCCACTGCTCGTCGTAGTGCTCCCAGATCAAGCCGCCGCAGCGCTCGGCCTGGCGCTGGGTGATGTTGTAGGCGATGGTGTAGGCGCGTTCCAGGTAGCGCAGCTCGCCGGTGGCCTGCCAGGCCGCCTGCAGCGCTTCGCAGGCGTGCATGTTGGCGTTCTGGCCGCGGTAGGTCGAGCGCTCGCTCCAGTCCTGGCTGGCCTCGTCGGCATACAGGCCGGCTTCGGCGTCCCAGAAGCGGCGCTCCATCAGGTTGAAGGTTTCCTCGATCCAGGGACGCGCCTCGTCCAGGCCCGCCATGGTGGCGTGGGCGTAGGCCAGCAGCACGAAGGCCTGGCCATAGGCGTGGTTGGTGCCGTCTTCGATCTGGCCGCCATTCAGCATCCAGGCGTAGCCGCTGCCGTCGGGGGCGCGGTGCGCATCGCGCACGAAGCGCAGGGCGTGCTTCAGGCCTTCCAGGTAAGCCGGGTCCTGGAAATGGCGGTAGGCCATGGCATAGGTGAACACGAAGCGCGTGCTGCTCACCAGGTGGCGATGCTGGGCGTCGTAGACCGCGCCGTCGTCCTTGAAATAATGGAAAAGGCCGCCGGCCGGGTCGATTGCGCGCGGGTGGTAGAAGCGCATGGTGTGGTGCGCATGGTCGAGCAGGACGGCCGGGCTGCGGAAGTTCGGGAAATTGTTCATGTTGGGCAGGGTGAAGTGCATTAGTCGTCGCAGCTGCTTTCGCGCACGATCATCTCGACTGGCAGGGTGATTTGGGAGGGGTTGTCTTCGGGTTTCTGGAGCAGCAGTTCGACCCCGGCGCGGCCCAGCGCTTCCTTGTCCACGCGGATCGTGCTGAGCGGGGGGATGGCGGCGGAGGCGGCGGCGATGTCGTCGAAGCCCACGATGGCGATGTCGTAGGGGATCTTCATGCCTTCGTTCAGGCAGTACTTCATGGCCGCCAGCGCGGTGCTGTCGTTGTAGCAAAACACGGCATCGGCCCGCTTCGGCAGGCTGAGCAGGGTGCGCATGGCTTCCGCCACGGCTTCGTCGCCATCGCCCATGGTCGGGACGATGACTTCCAGGTCCGGGTCGGCGTGGACCTTGGCGTCGAACAGCGCCTGGCGGAAACCGCGGTTGCGCTGCTGGATACTGTAGTGGGCCAGGGAGCCGGACAGCATGGCGATGCGCTTGCGGCCGCAGCGCAGCAGGTGCTGGGTGGCCAGGTAGCCGCCGCGCATGTTGTCGGGATTGACCGAGGTGAAGCCGCGGCGGTGCATGTCGACCAGCACCATCGGCTTGCCGACCTGCTGCAGGGCGCTCAGGACTTCCGGCTCGAAGAAGCCGGCGCACAGGATCGCATCCGGCTGGTGCAGGCGGATCTGGCCCAGCACCGGCTCCGCCGGGCCCACCGCGATGAAGGACAGGGCGATGCCCTCGCGGCGGCAGGCTTCCTCGGCGCCATGCAGCACCGGCGAGAAGAAGGGGCTGGACGACAGGGTGTTGTGCTGGCTGTGCAGCAGGAAGGCGATGCGGCGGATGCGGCCTTTTTTCAGCTGGCCGAAGTCATAGCCCAGCCGGATGGCGGCATCGCGCACCTTGTCGCGGGTGACCTCGGTCATGCCGGCCTGATTCTTCAGTGCGCGCGAAACCGTGCCGATGGACAGGCCGGTGGTTTCCGCGATGTCGCGCAGGGTGACCTGGCTCACGGTTGCCCCTTCGAAATCAAGTGCATGAGAGTCTCCAAAGTTCCGTTTTAATAAACGCGTCTGGCGGCGTTTTCCGGCGCTTGCCGGCGGGTGCCGGGCTGCGCCTGCTTCATAGCTGACGATAGCTGAGTTTTATATCAGTCGCGTTTCGGGGCAGTCAACCAAAGGCACGCAAACAGGGTGCATTTTCGCGTGTTTTACTAAACAGACTCCCGCGCCGTCTGGGCGGTTTTCAGGGTGGCGTCACCCCTGCCCTGCGCCGTCCGGCGCTCAGGGCATCCAGCCTCAGCCAGGCGGCCGGCAGGGCCTGGGACGCGCGTTTGGCGCTGGCCGGCGCGGCAAGCAAGTCGGCCACGGAGCGCAGCTTCAAGGCCTTGCGCAGCGCCGCCAGGCCTGCCTTGGACGACACGCGCAGCGAGACCCGCTCCTGCGGCAGCAGGGTCAAGGCGTTGTCGGCGACCTCGGCGTCCAGGTCGCCGAAATCCACCCATACGCCGCGCGCGAGCGTCGCGGCCTGCAGGTCGACCACATAGTGCTTGCCGTCGCGGCGCAGGCTCGCGCGCAGCGCGGGCTCCGGCCAGCGCAGGTCCTTGGCGGCCTTGAAATACACCACGCGGCGCGAAGCCGGTTCGCCCTCGGCCTTCAGCTCGAACACGGCGACCGTGGCCGCCGGATCGGCCTGGCCCAGCAAATCGGCATCCTGGTAGGCGGCCACCCTGGCCGCCGACAGCGGCGCCAGCTCGACCGGCGTGCGCTCGTCGCGCAGCAGCTTGCCGTCCAGGCTCATCACCCGCAGGCGCAACTCGCCCTTGAGCGGCCGGGTGCGGTCGTTCAGCAGGCTGACCGAGGTCCTGCCTTCGGGAGTGCGCAGCGCGGCCACCGCCACCGGCGCGTAGAAGCGGCGCGCATGGAAGTGCAGCGCCTTCCAGCGCCCGAACCAGTCCACGCTCGACCAGGACGCGCCCGGCCACACATCGTTGAGCTGCCAGTAGAGCGACCCCATCGTGAACGGACGGCTGGCGCGGTGATGCAGCGCGGCCAGCTCGATGCCCTCGGCCTGGGCGGCCTGGCCCAGGTAGACGAAATCGGCGAAGTCCCTGGTCTCGCCGAATTCATAGTCCACGTACTTCATCAGCCGCTCATTGCCCTTCCCGGCCAGGAATTTCTGGTGCGCCTCGATCACCGGGCTGGCGATGCCCTGCTCGCTGCGCTTCGCGAAGGCGTCGATGGTGCGCTGCACCGGCCAGGCCTGCAGGCCGTACTCGGACATGAAGCGCGGCGTGATCTCCAGGTACTTCGAAGGCGGATGCGCCGGGTTGCCCCACACTTCCCAGTAATGCATGTCGCCGCTGGCGGGCGTATTCGCCACTTCCGCGAGGTCGTCGCCGGGGGAGCTGGACCAGTAGGCGATGCCGCCGCCCTCTTCCGCCACCACCTTGCGCAGGTCCGTGCCGAACAGCTGCACATAGCCCTTCCACACCTTGTCGGCGAAGGCCGGATCGGCCTCCTTCAGCGTCTTGCCGTGGCCCCAGTACTTCCACGCGATCTCTTCCTCGTTGTTGCCGCACCACAGGACGATGCTCGGATGGTTGCGCAGGCGGCGCACCTGGTCGCGCGCCTCCGCGACCACATTGGCGCGGAAGGCGTCGTCATAAGCCGGCTGCATGCCGCCGCCGAACATGAAGTCCTGCCAGACCATCAGGCCCAGCTCGTCGGCCAGGTCGAAGAATTCGTCGCTCTCGTAATAGCCGCCGCCCCAGCTGCGCACCATGTTCATGTTGGCGTCGCGCGCCGATTCCAGCACGCGGCGCAGCTTGGCCTTGCTCACGCGCGGCTGGAACATGTCGAAGGGGATGGAGTTCGCGCCCTTGGCAAACACGGGAATGCCATTCACGGCGAAATAGAAGCTCTTGCCTTTGTCGTCGGCGTCGCGGCGCAGTTCGACCTTGCGCAGGCCGGTGCGCGCGCCGGCCTTGACGCCGCCGAGCTCGACCTCGTAACGGTACAGCGGCTGGGCGCCGTAGCCGGCCGGGAACCAGCGCTGCGGGCGCTCGATCCGCACCGGCAGTTCGATGCGGTTGGCGCCGGCGCGCAGTTCGACGCGGCGCTGGGCCGCCAGCGAGCGCTTGCCGTCCGGCGCGGTCTGCCACAGGCGCACTTCCTGCGCGCCCTCGCGCACCGCGTCCACCGTCACGATGGCGGCGATGTCGGCGCGCGCTTCCTCGACGCGGTCCTGGCGCAGCTGCAGGTCGTCGATGCGCAGCGCATCCCAGCTCTCCAGCACGACCGGCTTCCAGATGCCGGCGGTGACGTAGCGCGGACCCCAGTCCCAGCCGTAGTGGTAGCCCGGCTTGCGCGCGAAGTTGCCGGTCATCGCATCCTTCGGCTCGTCGCCGTAGGGCGAGGGATAGTTGCCGGCGATCTTGTTCGGCATCGCCTGCACCTGCGGCAGCAGCTTGGCGATCGGCGAGCGCAGCACGATGCGCAATGCATTGTCCCTGGCGCGCAGCTTGCCCTGCACGGGCACGCGCCAGGTGCGGAAGGCGTTGTTCGCGTCGAGCAGCTTCTCGCCGTTGAGCCAGACCTCGGCGAAAGTATCCAGCCCTGCGAACACCAGGTCGCTGCGCGCGGCGCTCATGGCGCTGCGCGGCGCGTCGAAGCGGGTGCGGTATTCCCAGTCGGCCAGGCCGATCCACTGCAGGGCCGCTTCCGGCGCGCCGACGTAGGGATCGGGAATCAGCTTGTTCGCGAACAGGTCGCCGTGCACGGTGCCAGGCACCGCCGCGGCGCGCCAGGCCGCCGCTTCCGGATGCGTATCAAGCTGCGCATTGCCGGGCGCGAGGCGGAAGCTCCAGCCCTTGTCGATCACGAACTGCCCGGGCGCGGCCGCCATGGCCGCACCCGTCGCCAGGGCGGCGCAGAGCCCCAGGAAAAAGCGCAACAGGGATTGCATGCTCATGGTGCGGGAGCCTTCCAGTATCGGTTGATCCACTCCTGGTGGGTCGGCATGGTGGCGACGGCCTGCTTCAGGTTCGCGCGCAAGCCTTCGACGACCTCGACCAGCCTGTCCTCGGGCATCTCGTCCACGATCGGGTGGTAGCCCTGCGGGACGATGCGCTGGCCCAGCATCACCTGCACCCAGCTCGGCAGCGCGAAGAAGTCCTCGCCGTTGCGGAAGTAGCGTCCGTCGGCGCGGAACAGCTCGACCGTCTTGCGCAGGCTGTCCGGGATTGGCATCGTGCGGCAGTAGTCCCAGAACGGCGTGTCGTCGCGTTCGGTCGCGTTGTAGTGAAGGATCAGGAAATCGCGGATCCGTTCGTATTCGAAGGCGGATTCGCGGTTGAAGCGCTCGCTCAGCAGCGGACTGAAGTCGCGCTGGGGGAACAGCGCCAGCAGGCGGGTGATGCCCGACTGGGCCAGGTAGATGCTGGTGGACTCGAGCGGCTCGAGGAAGCCGCTGGCGAGGCCCAGTGCCACCACATTCTTGTTCCAGAACTTCTTGCGCATGCCGGTGGCGAAGCGCAGGGAGCGCGGCTCGGCCAGCGCCTTCCCGTCCAGGTTGGCCAGCAGGGTCGCCGCCGCTTCGTCGTCGCTGATATGGCGGCTGGAATAGACATAGCCGTTGCCGACGCGGTGCTGCAGCGGAATGCGCCACTGCCAGCCCGCCGCCAGCGCGGTCGAACGCGTGTAAGGGGTGATCGGATCGACGCCTTCGCTGGGCACGGCCATCGCGCGGTCGCAGGGCAGCCAGTGCGACCAGTCTTCGTAGCCGGTCTTGAGGGTCTGTTCGATCAGCAGGCCGCGGAAGCCCGAGCAGTCGATGAACAGGTCGCCGCCGACGCTTTCCCCGTTTTCCAGGGTCACCGATTCGATGAAGCCGTCGCCGGCGCGCTGCTGCACGCCGACGATCTTGCCTTCGATGCGGCGCACGCCGCGCTGCTCCGCCAGCTCGCGCAGGTAGCGCGCGTACAGGGTGGCGTCGAAGTGGTAGGCGTAGGCGATGTCGGCCAGGGGCGAGCCCGGCGGCGCGTTCCTGTCGCCGGGGGCGAACTTGCCCTGCGGCGCCATCACGGTCTGCGGCGAATAGTCGCCGATCGGACCCGCGCGGCCCGACTGGTGCAGCTTGAGCCAGAACTGGTGGAAAGGCAGGGGTCCCAGCGAACGGCCGATGGCCCCGAAACCGTGGATGTAGCTGTCGCCGATGCGGCTCCAGTTGTTGAATTCGATGCCGAGCTTGATCGTGCCCTGGGTACGCTTGACGAATTCCGCCTCGTCGATGCCCAGCCACTGCCCGTTGAACATCTTGATGTGCGGGACACTGGCCTCGCCGACCCCGACGATGCCGATTTCCTCGGACTCGACCAGGCGGATCGAGGCGCCCTTGCCCAGGTAGGTGGCCAGGGCCGCGGCGGCCATCCAGCCCGCGCTGCCTCCACCGACGACCGTGATGTTGCGGATCCGGTTTTGCGTATCCATTGCGTCGCCCAACGAAAGACGGCTTTGTCCGAGGACCGGACAAAGCCTTTTGAAGAGAGCTCCCCGATCCGGAGGGATCGGGGAAGGTCGTGAAAGACCCGAACTTAGAACTTGTAGTTCAGGCCCGCGTACACGACACGGCCGGCGTAGCTGTTGGAGTAGAAGCGCGCCTTGGTGTCGTTACCCAGGTGCGAGCGGCTTTCTTCCTCGGTCAGGTTCAGCACCGACGCGGTCAGGCTGAGCTGCTTGGAGAAGTTGTACGCGAAGTTCACGTCGACCTGGCTGAACGGCTCCTGATACACGTTCAAGCCGTTGACCAGGCCGTTCACCACTTCGCCGCGGCGGTTGTACGACGCGCGCGCCAGGAACTTGTCGGTCTCGTAGAACACAGTCAGGTTGAGCTGGTTCTTGGCGCTGCCGACCAGCGGCGACTTGCCGATCTCGGTGCCGTCTTCCAGGGTGATGGCTGCCTGGTTGGTCTTGTTGTACGTGTAGTTGAACTGGAAGCCGAGGCCGGAATCCAGGGTGTGCTGCGCGTACAGTTCGACGCCTTCCGACACCGCGTCGCGGCCGCCGGCGCTGGTGGAGTAGTTCTGCACCGTCACGTTCTCGCCGCCGATGGTCATGTTCATGTCCATCACGACCGGCACGGCGAAGTTGCTGACGTTCTTGCGGAACACGCCGGCGCCAAGCACCGAACCGCGGTCGAAGTACCATTCCAGGCCCAGGTCGTACTGGGTGGCCTTGTACGCTTCCAGGTTCTTGTTGCTGCCCGAACCGAACCAGCCCTGCTGGTCGCCGCCACCGATCAGGCGGCGGTCGTTGACGTATTCCTGGCTGTAGTAGTTCAGGCCGCCCGGGAAGGCGATGTCGCCGTAGCTTGGACGCGCCACCACTTTCGACGCCGCCGCACGCACCAGCAGGGTGTCGCTCAGGTCGTAGGCGATGTTCAGGCTGGGCAGCACATCGTTGTAGGTGCGGTCCAGCGAGCTGACTTCGAACGAGGACACGCGCGCGGTGCTGTCCGGCAGCCTGGTGAAGCCGCTGGTGCAGCCCGAGCCGGCCGGTGCGCCGGCAGCCGGCAAGCCGCCCGCCTGGCACGGCGCCGGTGCGCCGTTCACGTTGTAGAAGTAGTCGTTGTAGCTCTCGACCTGGTCGGTCGAATCCGCGTGCTGCTTGGTGCGCACATAACGCACACCCACGTTGCCGCGCATGCGGTCGGTCTTGAAGTTACCCTGGAAGTACAGCGCCGAGATCTTCTCGTCGACGTGGTAGACGAAGTTGTCTTCGTTACGGGTCTGCATGTCGCCGTAGGTCGCATTCAGGTGCGCGATATAGGCCGGATAGTTAATCGCCGGGAAAGCGCTGGCCTTGATGCCGCCGGTGAGGTTGCCCAGCGATTCGCCATACAGGAAGGACGGCTGGAAGCGGTTGGCGGTCGGGTCGCAGCCGGCCTGGTAGCGCTTGTCGTAGTCGCTCGGATCGGCGCCCTGGCAAACCCAGTAGTTGTTGCCGGTGCTGCGGCTGGTGCCGCCGTCGCGGTACTTGGCGCCGAACTGCACCGAATCCAGCCACGAGCTGTCGGTGTGCCAGACGAAGTCGGCCTGGGCGTACTTCTGCTGGGTGCTGTTCTTGGTCCACGAGGACGAGGTCGAGCCCAGGTCGATTTCGCCGATGCCGTTCATCAGGTTGGTCATCAGCTGCGGCGCGAAGGTCATGGTCGGCGTGCCGTTGGTGGTCCAGGCGCTGGCGGTGTTGCCCAGTGCCCAGCTGCCGTCCGCGTTCTGGCGGCGCGGCTTGATCGGCATACCGAACTGCATTTCCGGACCGCCGGTGGCCCAGGTACGGCCAGCGGTGAACGACGCGTCCAGCGATTCGCCCTTCCATTCGGCGGTGAAGTCGAAGACTTGCGAGCGCGCCTTCTCGCGGTTGTAGCTGCCGGTGATCTGCGGGGTCGGGATGGTGCAGTCGTCCGGACCGAAGCCGCCGGTATTGGTCAGGCCGCCCGCTGCTGCCTGTTCGCCGCTGCAGTAGTAAGTCTTGTTCGGATGGACGCTGTATTGCGCGCCGGTGACGATGGTGCCGCTCGGGTCGAAGGTCAGGCCGTCCAGCAGGCGGCCGCCCGGCCAGTTGCCGTCGCCGTCATAGCGCGCCAGGTTCCATTCCGGGACCTTGAGCGTATTGGTCTGCGAGTTCTGCTTCAGGTCGAAGCGGAAGTAGTTCGCGGTCAGGTTCAGGTTGCGCATCGGCTTGAACTGCAGGGTCAGCTGGCCGCCCTTGCGCACGCGCTCTTCTTCCTTGACGTTCAGGTTGACCGAGGTCGGCATCATGAAGTTCGTGTAGTACTTGCCGTTCTGGTCGTAGAAGCCCGACTGGCCCCACCAGTAGGAAGTCAGGTCCGATTCCTTGCCGTTGACGTCGGTGGCCGGGTTGGTGCGGTAGTTGTCGCCGTACCACTGCCAGTTTTCGGTGTCGGCGCCCATGGTGCGGGTGGTGCGCTTCTGCTGGGTCAGGCCGACCAGCACGCCGAAGCGGTTGCTCTCGTCGTGCCAGGCGTACTGGCCGGAGAACTGGCCGTCGGCCTTCTTGGTGGTGTCGGCCCAGGTGCCTTCGGCGTTGACGAAGCCGCTTCCCGACGGCACGTCCAGCGGACGGCGGGTCTTCAGGATGACGGTGCCGCCGATGCCGCCTTCGTCGAGGCGCGCTTCCGGGGTCTTGTACAGCTCGGCGCTCGACAGCATGTTCGAGGGCATCAGCATGTAGTTGAACGAACGGGTCGGATCGCCGTTCGATTCGGCGGTGGCGACGTAGTTGCCGTTCAGCTGGGTCAGGGTCAGTTCCGAGGACAGGCCGCGGACGCTGACGTTCTTGCCCTCGCCGCCGCTGCGGGTGACGACCACGCCCGGCACGCGCTGCAGCGCGTCGGCGACGTTCTTGTCTGGGAATTTACCGACGTCTTCGGCGGTGATCACCTCGACGATCGAATTGGCGTTGCGCTTCTGGTCGAGGCTCTTCTCGATCGCGTAACGGTAGCCGGTCACGACCACCTGGGCCGGCTGGCCGGCGTCGGCCGTCTGCCCGGCCTGTTCGCCGGCGGGCGCGGTCTGCGCGTGAGCGGCGCTCATGCTCAACAGGGCCAGGGCAACCGCCGTGGCAATCGGCGTGGTGCGCACGACCTGACGCGAAGCAAGAACTTTCCTGAACATCATTTTGAGATCTCCTTATCGTGCCCTATGGATGGGCTCTTTTATGGCGCTACAGAGGGTCTTCCGCCAAAGCGCACTCGGTGGCAGCCCTGGATTGGGACATGAATGGCCGGCACCAACCGCCTTGGAACTGTTCCTGGTCGAACATGGCCGATCGACCAGGGAGGTTCTGGCGCAAGCCGACGGGTCCAGATGCGGCGACATTTACTAAACGACCTGCCGGCGACTCCTGACACCTCGGTATAGCGCTTCAGCCTGAGGGAGTTATACAAATTCGATGGTGGGAACTCAACAAACTTTCAATAAACACGCGCAGTTTAGCCCCGTTTTCCTAAACAAGATTGTTGCGCATTTACATCAGAAGCGGCGGATTTGCCCGGCTTTTTAGCAAAAAAGTTAGCGCTAAATTTCAATTTCCCCGAGTAAATACAATCACTTACAAATTGCCTATTCAGGATGCATGGCGCGGTCGGACGCGCTGTTGCGCTTGTTTAGCGAACGTCCGCGCAACAGGCGCCGTGCTGCGTGCCGCCGCCGCCTTCAAAGCCGTATCATGGACTGCCTCCACCTTTCGCCGAAAGGAAGACCATGTCCGAGACCTACTCCGTCCATACCCCCGCCGGCCACTTCGACTGCTACCTCGCCCGTCCCGCGGCGGCCGGCCCGCATCCCGTCATCATCGTGTTGCAGGAAATCTTCGGCGTGAACGCCGGGATCCGCAGCATCGCCGACCACTACGCCGCACTGGGCTACCTGGCGCTCTGTCCCGACCTGTTCTGGCGCGCCGAGCCCGGCCTGTCGCTGTCCGAGGACAAGGACGGCGACTGGGCCAGGGGCGCCCAGCTCTACCAGTCCTACAATCTCGACTGGGGGGTGCAGGACATCGCCGCCACCATCGGCGCCGCGCGCAGCATGGAGGGTTCCAGCGGCAAGGTCGGCGTCACCGGCTATTGCCTGGGCGGCCTGATGACCTTCCTGAGCGCCGCGCGCACCGATGGCGACGCCTTCGCCGCCTACTATGGCGGCGGCACCGAGCGTTACCTGGACGAGGCCGACAACATCGGCGCACCCCTGCTCTACCACCTGGCCGGCGCCGACGAGTACATGAACCAGGAGGCGCGCCACCGCATCCATGCCGCCCTGGCCGGCAAGCCGCATGCCGAAGTGCATACCTATCCGGGCTGCCATCACGCCTTCGCCCGTCCCGGCGGCAAGCATTTCGATGCGGCCGCCGCCAGCCTGGCCAATAGCCGCACCGAGGACTTCTTTGCGCGCACCTTGCATTGAGCGCGGCGTCGCCAGGGCACAACAGACTATCCGCGCAATTTCCGCTTGTTCGCCCGCGAAGCCGGCAGATGGGCTTTTTTTTGCCGTTCGTTATGCAAAGCTCATCGACACGGATAGATTTGGAGAGTATTTATATGTTGTCACACGGAATTATTTGGCGCAGCCGCGCATGGACGCGGCCGCGGAAACCATGCAGGTGCAGGCCGGGCGCCTGAGCGAAGCCGTCAGCGTGTTCCGCCTGGATGGCATGCAGGAGTCCGCACCGCCCACCGTCAAGGCGTCCAGGCCTTCCCGTCCGCAGCCGGCGCCCAGGCCCGCGCCGCAACGTCAACTGGCTGCGGCCGCCGCCGACGGCTGGGAAACCTTCTAAGCATCCACTTTTCCGGCCGCCCGTGCAGTCCCGCCGGGCGGCGCATCCTTTCGACGCCACGCAAGCCGCGGCGCCGCCGCCCTGCCCCGCCCCCCACAACTTCCGCCTTTCTTGAACTACGCCAGAGTCCGCTCATCAGGCGCGCTCTACTGTATCGGCTGCTACCGCCTGATGCGCCTGCGACGGGACGTCAATGTAGCCCACCGACACGAAAGGAGAACTCCATGGCAAGTTTCGGAGTGGAAGCGATCCGGTACTTCAATCATGCGCGCGCCGCCGGCGTGAGCACGGCGGGGGACCTGAGCTACACCTTCAACCGAAGTAACGGCTTCGATGCGAAGCTGCGTTCCGCCGGGCATACGCGCTCGTTCTACTGGGCCAACACCAACGTCTGGGAAACCGACATCCGCGACACCGACCAGGGCGGCGACGACCGCAACTGGGTCGACAACGTCGACCTGTTCTGGATCGAGACCCACGGCGGCCACGAGACCAATGGCAATGCGCGCATGTTGTACGACACCGCCCACACCAACTGGCGCACCTATTCCAACCAGTGGCAGCTGGGCGAGGACTGGAACAACGAATGGGTGATGGCCTATTCCTGCGAGACGGTGGACCTGAACCGCGTCACCGGCCTGTGGAACATCTTCGCGCGCATGCACATCTACTGCGGCGCCTGGGGCAATATGTACGACGGCATCACCACCGACGAATGCGGCGAGGACGTGGCCGACAACCTGGTCGACGGCGACACCGTCTGCCACGCCTGGCACAACGGGGTCGCCGACTGGTGGGTCGACAACCACCCGGTCACCGTGTGCGTGGGAGACGCCGCCACTTGGAACGGCGGCAACATCCGCTGGGACCGTTCCTACCTCAATCGCGACCACCTGTGGGGCGAAGGCAATGTCGACCCCGACCTGGCGCCTGCCCAGCAGGCATGTCTCCTGTGGATGTGGACGGAGGGCTGAGCATGAACCACCAACACCTGATCGACAGCCTGTGCCAATCACAGGCCAGTGCCGGCGCCCTGCCCGCGCGGGCCGACATCGTCGCGCTGCGCCAGCTGACCCAGGACGAGACCCGCTCCCGCGTCAGCCGCTTCCTGAACACGCTCCAGGACAGCGGCCACTGTCCCACGGACCGCGCCCACGTGCTCGAACGCGGCGAGCGCAGCGTCGTGCACCTGCCGGAAGGCGCGCGCGCCGTCGCCTACCACGCCTCGGGCGCGCTGGAGTACCGCTCCGGCCTGGCTCCCTTCGCGGCGCCCTTCGAGCGGCTGGAGGAACCGGGCTTCCTGGTGCGCCAGCTGGGCGAGGCGGCCCAGCGCCTGAAGCTCACGTCCTGGAGCGAGGAAGGCGGCAGCCTCGCCTTCGAGCGCCTGTGGCAGACCAAGGCGCAGGGCGCGGACCGCGAGGAGCGCGTTTCGCCGCAGCTGCTGGTGCGCGCCACCGGCGCCTGGCGCCATGCGCTCGCCGGGATTCCGGTGCTGGGCGCGGCCTCGGTGGCGCTGACCTTGGCCGGCGACGGCCGGGTCGACGGCTTGTCGGTGAACGTACGCCCGCTGCTGGGCGAGAGCCTGGACAACGCAACGATCGTTAGCCAGGAACAGGCGGCGCGCCAGGTCGTCGAGCGCCTGCTCAGCCTCCTCGGGCGGGCGAAAGATCCGCTGCCGCCCGACGTGATCGAGAGCGCCACCATGCAGTTCGGCTACCTGGACACGGGCAGGCGCAAGACCCAGCGCCTGCTGGCGCCCGTGTTCGTGGCCCAGGTCGGACTGCGCCACAAGCTGGAACGCCAGGCCTATATCATCGCGGTGCACGCCACCGAACGGCCCTACCTGGAGCTGCCGCTGTTCGGCACGGAAGCCGTCGTCACCCGCGCGCGCTCCGAGGCCTGCAAGCAGGCGGCCGCCTGAGCCGGTCCGCTGCGCCGGACCCTCAAGTTTCGGCGCAGCGGACTTCCTCCAGCAGCTTGCGGATCTCCGGCACACAGGATCCGCAGTTGCCGCCGGCACGCACGCAGGCGGTGACTTCGCCGGAGGTCTTCAAGTCCTTGTCCCTGATCGCCAGCACGATGGTGTTGCGGCCGACGCCGAAGCAGGAACACACGGTCGGCCCCGGATCGGGTCCCTGCCTGGGCGCCCGCGCCGCCAGCAAGGTGGCGCGTTCCAGGGCGCCCAGTTGCTCCAGGGCGAACAAGCCGCCCAGCCAGGCGCGCGACGGCAGGTCCGGCCGGCGCGAGACGAACAGGCAGGCCTGCAGGCGGCCGTCGACCACCAGGGCGGCGCGCAGCATGCCTTCGGCCTTGTCTTCGTAGTCGATCCAGTCGGCGTCCTCGTCCGCGTTCAACAAGGCGCGCGCCCATGCCGGCGACACCGGCTCGCGTCCGCCCAGCTCATAGCGCACGAAGCCGCTGCCGCGCACCCGGGTCCAGTTGGCGATGCGTTCCAGGCCAAGCTCCTCGCGGCTGAGGATGAAGCCGTGCCAGGCCACGCCGAAGGGCTCCACCCGCACCGGGGTGTGCTTGAATTCCGGCTCGCCGGAGACCGGGTCGACTTCCGGATTGACCAGGGCGCCGACCCGCGCATCCGAAGCAGTCTGGCCGTTCCAGTGGATGGGCACGAAGGCCGAGCCGCGCGCGATGCCGCCGCCGTGGGCCACGCGCGCGACCATCGCGCCCCACTGGCTGGTGACGCGCGCCAGTTCGCCCTCGCGCACGCCGGCCAGCAGCGCGTCGTGCGGATGCAGGTCGACGAAGGGTTCCGGTGCGTGGCCGGCCAGGCGCGGCGACTTGCCGGTGCGCGTCATGGTGTGCCACTGGTCGCGCAGGCGGCCGGTGTTGAGCGCCAGCGGGAATTCGCCGCCCGGCGCGTTCCGGGGCAGGCGTGGCGCGGTCGGCACGAAGCGCGCGCGGCCGCCAGGATGCGAGAAGCCGCCTTCGGAGAACATGCGGACCGTGCCCAGGGGCCACTGGACCGGTTCGAGCGCATCGTAGGCGCTGCGGTCCATGCCGACCAGCGGATCGAGGCGGAAGGCGCGCGGCAGCTGGTCCGCTTCGTTGCGCCACACCGAGAGGCGGGCATGCTCGTCGAAAATCTCGTGCGCACCCAGGTAGTCGAAGCCCGCGTAGCCCATGCGCTGGGCCACGCCGCACAATGCCTGCCAGTCCGCGCGCGCCTCCCCCGGCGCAGGCAGGAAGGCGCGCTGGCGCGAAATGCAGCGCTCCGAGTTGGTGACAGTGCCGTCCTTCTCGCCCCAGGCCAGGGCCGGCAGCAGCACATCGGCATGGGCGGCGGTATCGGTGTCGCCGGCCACGTCGGACACCACGACCAGTTCGCACGCATCGAGTGCGCGCCGCACCTGGTCCGCGTCGGGCAGGCTGACCACGGGGTTGGTGGCCATGATCCAGACCGCCTTGACCTTCCCCTCCTCCACCGCGCGGAACAGGTCGACCGCCTTCAGGCCCTGCCTGGCTGCGATGCGGGGCGAGTCCCAGAAGCTGCGCACGGCCTCGCGGTGCGCCGGGTTGTCGATATCGAGGTGCGCCGCCAGCATATTGGCCAGGCCGCCGACTTCGCGTCCGCCCATCGCATTGGGCTGGCCGGTCAGCGAAAACGGGCCCATGCCGGGCTGGCCGATGCGGCCCGTCAGCAGATGGCAGTTGATGATGCTGTTGACCTTGTCGGTGCCGCTGGTCGACTGGTTCACGCCCATCGAGAAGGCGGTGACGGTCCTGGATGTCGCGGCGAACAGGGCGTAGAACTCGCGCACCAGCGCGGGATCGAGGCCGCATGCGACCGCCGCGAGCTCGGGATCGCCCGCTGCGGCCAGGGCGCCGTCCAGCCCTTCCGTATGCGCCTCAACGTAGGCCTTATCGGTCAGGCCATGTTGCGCCAGGTAGCTCAACAAGCCATTGAACAGCCAGACGTCGGTGCCCGGCTTGACCGGCAGGTGCAGGTCGGCCAGCTCGCAGGTGGCGGTGCGGCGCGGGTCGACCACGACGATGCGCAGTCCAGGTCGCGTCTCCCTGGCCTTGGCGATGCGCTGGAACAGGGTCGGATGGCACCAGGCGGCATTGGAACCGACCAGCACGATCAGGTCGGCCAGCTCGAAGTCTTCGTAGCAGCCCGGCACCACGTCTTCGCCGAAGGCGCGCTTGTGTCCCGCCACGGCGGAGGACATGCACAGGCGCGAATTGGTGTCGATGTTGGCGCTGCCGACGTAGCCCTTCATGAACTTGTTGGCGATGTAGTAATCCTCGGTCAGCAGCTGGCCGGAGACGTACAGGGCGACCGCGTCCGGGCCATGCTCGGCGATGATGGCGGACAGCTTGCCGGCCACGCTGTCGAGCGCCTCGTCCCAGCTGGCCTGGCGCAGCTTGCCCCCCTCCCGGATCGCCGGATGCAGCAGGCGCCCCTCGAGCCCGAGGGTCTCGCCCAGGGCCGAGCCCTTGACGCACAGGCGGCCGCGGCTCGCCGGGTGCAGGACGTCGCCTTCGATCAGCGCTCCGGCCCCGCCGGCGGGCGTGGCCTTGACGCCGCAGCCGACGCCGCAATAGGGACAGGTGGTGCGGACGGGTTGGAGGTGCATTTCCATCATTGATTCCTTCAGGCGGCTTCGCAGAGTGTGGGCCCGAACAGCAGCCGGTCGCGGAAAGCGGTAATGTCGGCCCCGCGCTGGATCAGCTCGAAGTACCAAGGGCCGTCCGAGACGTCGCCGTACAGCACCGCGCCGGTGACGCGGTTCCCCGCCAGCACCAGGCGCTTGTAGACGCCCGAGCGGCGGTCGCGCAGCACCAGGTCTTCGCTGCCCGCGCCGCCGACGATGTCGCCCGCCGAGTACAAGTCGATGCCGGTGACCTTGAGCTTGGTCGCGGTGGCCTGCTGCACGTAGCGGCGGTGGCCCAGGCCCGCCAGGTGGGCCGCGCAGACGCGGGCCTGGTCCCAGATCGGCGCCACCAGGCCGAAGGTGTTCTTGCGGTGCTGGACGCATTCGCCCACCGCGTAGATGCGCGGGTCGTATGTTTGCAGGGTGTCGTCGACCACCACGGCGCGCTCCACGTGCAGGCCGGCATCGACCGCCAGCGCCACGTTCGGGCGCACGCCGGCCGCCATGACCACCAGGTCGGCCGCGCACTCGCTGCCGTCCTTGAAGCGCACGCCCTCGACCTTCTCGCTTCCCAGGATCGCCTCGGTCTGGCTGGAGAGCAGGATGTGCAGGCCACGGTTTTCCAGTGCACCCTTCAGCAGCAGCGAGGCGTCGCTGTCGAGCTGCTGGTTGAGCAGGCTGCCGGTCAGGTGAACCACAGTCACTTCCATCCCGCGCCGCAGCAGGCCGCTGGCCGCCTCCAGGCCCAGCAGGCCGCCGCCGATCACGACCGCGCGGCCGCCATCGCGCGCTGCCTGCAGCATGGTCTCGACGTCGTCCAGGTCGCGGAAGCCCACCACGCCCGGCAGCTGGGCGCCCGGCACCGGCACGATGAAAGGCTGGGAGCCGGTCGCCAGCAGCAGGCGGTCATAGGCGACTTCGCGCCCGCTGGCCGCGCGCACAGTACAGCGATGGCGCCGGCGGTCGATCGCCACCACCGGGTCGCCCGCATGCAGGGTGATGCCGTTCTCCGCATACCACTCGCGGGTATGCAGCACGATCTCGTCGAAGGCCTTTTCGCCGGCCAGCACGGGCGAGAGCATGATGCGGTTGTAATTCACCCGCGGCTCCGCGCCGAACACGGTGATCTCGTACATGCCTGGCGCGAGCGCCAGCAATTCCTCGACGGTGCGCATGCCGGCCATGCCGTTGCCCACCACGACGAGAGAAGGTTTTACGCTGCGATCCATACCTTGCCCCCTTCGAGGCGCGCCGGGTAGCTGGCTACCGAGCGCTCGGGCGCTTCCAGGCATTCGCCGCTTTGCAGGTCGAAGTGCTGCTTGTAGATCGGCGAAGCGACCACGATGCGCTCGCCGATGCTGCCCACCAGGCCGCGCGAGAGCACGGCGGCTTCCGAATTCGGATCGTAGTTGTCGATGGCGAATACGCGCGGCTGCTCTTCGCCGAGGCGGAACACGGCCACCTGGCGGCCGTTCAGCAGCGCGGCCACGCCGGTATCGGGGACGATCTCGTCGATGGCACAGATGGCGGTCCAGTTATCCAGTTGAAGATCACGGTGCATGATGGTTCTCCTATTTAAGCTGCGCTGGCAATGGGAATGACGCGGCGGCGCTCAATCGGGTCGGCCGGGCGGATCTGGCCGCGCTCCGGCACGAACACGACGTTGTCGTCGCCCTGCTCGCTGTTGACGAAGTGGCGGAAGCGGCGGCGCACGGCCGGATCGGTGACGGCTTCCTTCCATTCGCAGGCATAGGTGTCGATCACGTGCTGCATCTGGGCCTCGAGCTCGTGACCGATGCCCAGCTTGTCCTCGATCACGACCTGCTTCAGGTAATCCAGGCCGCCTTCGAGGTTCTCGCGCCACACGCTGGTGCGCTGCAGGCGCTCGGCGGTGCGCACGTAGAACATCAGGAAGCGGTCGATATAGCGCACCACGGTGGCGTCGTCGAGATCCGAGGCGATGAGTTCCGCGTGGCGCGGCTTCATGCCGCCGTTGCCGCACACGTACAGGTTCCAGCCCTTGTCGGTAGCGATCAGGCCCACATCCTTGCCCTGGGCTTCCGCGCATTCGCGGGTGCAGCCGGAGACGCCGAACTTGATCTTGTGCGGGGCGCGCAAGCCCTTGTAGCGGTTCTCCAGCGCGATGGCGAAGCCGACGCTGTCGCCCACGCCGTAGCGGCACCAGGTCGAACCGACGCAGGACTTCACGGTGCGCAGCGACTTGCCGTAGGCGTGGCCGGATTCGAAGCCGGCCGCGATCAGCTCTTCCCAGATCGCCGGCAGCTGCTCCACGCGGGCGCCGAACAGGTCGACGCGCTGGCCGCCGGTGATCTTGGTGTACAGGCCGTATTTCTTGGCCACCTGGCCCACGGCGATCAGGCCGTCGGCCGTGACTTCGCCGCCCGGCATGCGCGGCACCACCGAATAGGTGCCGTCTTTCTGGATGTTGCCGAGGAAGTAGTCGTTCGAATCCTGCAGGCTCGCGTGTTTGGGTTTCAGCACGAAGTCGTTCCAGACCGAGGCCAGGATGTTGGCGGCCGTGGGCTTGCAGATGTCGCAGCCCAGGCCCTTGCCATGGCGCTCCAGCAGCGCGCCGAAGCTCTGGATGCCTTCCACGCGCACCAGGTGGTAGAGCTCCTGGCGCGAGTACGGGAAGTGCTCGCACAGGTGGTTGTTGACGGCCACGCCCAGCTTCTTGAACTCCGCGTTCATCACCTGGGTCATCAGGGGCACGCAGCCGCCGCAGGCGGTGCCGGCCTTGGTGCAGCTCTTGAGCGCGCCGACCGTGGTCGCGCCATCCGCGACCGCCTGGCACAGCGCACCTTTCGAGACGTCGTTGCAGGAACAGATCTGGGCGCCGGCGGGCAGCTTGTCGACGCCGATAGCGGGACGTTCGGCCCCACCGCCATCCGGCAGGATCAGGAATTCCGGAGATTCGGGCAGCTCGATACGGTTGAGCGCCGTCTGCAGCAATGAGCCGTAGGAAGCGGCGTCGCCGACCAGCACCGCGCCCAGCAGGTACTTGCCGCAATCCGAAGTAACGATCTTCCTGTAGACCTGCTTGCGCTCGTCCAGGAACTGATAGCTGCGAGAGCCCGGCGTGGCGCCGTGGGCGTCGCCGATGCTGGCCACGTCCACGCCCATCAGCTTCAGCTTGGTGCTCATGTCGGCGCCGGCAAACGCTGCATCCGTGCCGAGGATGTGGCGCGCGGCGGTGCGCGCCATGTCGTAGCCCGGCGCCACCAGGCCGAACAGCTGGCCGTTCCACAGCGCGCATTCGCCGATGGCGTAGACGTGCGGGTCAGTGGTGAGGCAGCTGTTGTCGATGACGATGCCGCCGCGCGAGCCAATCGCCAGCCCGGCCTTGCGGGCCAGCTCGTCGCGCGGACGGATGCCGGCCGAGAACACGATCATGTCGGTGTCCAGGTGGCTGCCGTCGGCGAACTGCATGCGGTGGGTGCCGTCTTCGCCGTCGATGATGGCAAGGGTGTTCTTTTGCGTGTGCACGCCCACGCCCAGCTCTTCGATCTTGGCGCGCAGCACACGCGCGCCCGGATCATCGACCTGCACCGCCATCAGGCGCGGCGCAAATTCGACCACATGGGCGGCCAGGCCCATGTCGCGCAGGGCCTTGGCGCATTCCAGGCCGAGCAGGCCGCCGCCGACCACCACCCCGGTGCGCGAGCGCGAACCGCACTCTTGCATCGCTTCCAGGTCTTCAATGGTGCGGTAGACGAAGCAATCCTTGCGGTCCGCGCCGGGCACGGGCGGCACGAAGGGATAGGAGCCGGTGGCCAGCACCAGCTTGTCGTACGAGACTTGTTCGCCGCTGGCCAGGGAAACCGTGCGCGCATCGCAGTCGACCGCCACGACCTTCGCGTTCAGGCGCAGGACCACATCCTCGCGCTCGAAGAAGCCCGGTTCGACCAGCGACAGCTCATCCGCGCTTTTCCCGGAGAAGAATTCCGACAGGTGAACCCGGTCGTAGGCCGGGCGCGGCTCCTCGCCCAGTACCGTGACGCGCACGCCCGGACGCGCTTCCTGGGCCAGGGTTTCAACGAATTTGTGGCCGACCATGCCGTGGCCGATGACGACGATATGCATTGCTGACTCCTTTATGCTGCAGAGACGGCGGGCGCGCTGTCGGCGGCCGTCATGGTGAAGCGCGCGGCGATCGCGCAGATACTCGAGACCAGCACCAGCACGCTCAGGATCATCAGGGTCTGGCGCACGTCGCCCGTGCCTTTCATCAGGAAGCCGGCGGCCACCGCGCCGACGTTGCCGCCCGCACCGACGATGCCGGCCACGCCGCCCAGCGCCTTGGGCGCCACGAAAGGCACCAGCGCATAAGTGGCGCCGCAGGCCATGTGGGTGAACAGGCCGAAGATCAGCATGGCGATCACGGCGTAGGTGACGGCGTCGGCGTTGGCGAACCACAGCAGGCCCAGGCCCTCGCCGATCATCAGCACGAACAGCACGGTGACGCGGCTGTTCAGGGTGCCGGCGCGGGCGGCGCGGTCCGATACCCAGCCGCCCAGGGCGCGGGCGAACAGGGCCAGCAGGCCGAAGCTGCCGGCGGCCAGGCCGGCCGCGCCCAGCGACAGGCCGTAGTGCTCGACGTAGTACACGGCGGCGATGTTGTGGATGAAGATCTCGATGCCGAAGCAGGCGCCGTAGGTGACGAACAGCAGCCAGGCGCGGTGGTTCCTGCAGCCGGCGACGAAGCTGGACCAGCCGCCCTTGCCCGAACCTTCCGGCAGCATGCCGGCCTTGCGCAGTTCGTCGAAGTTACCGTCCGGGCAATCCTGGGTATAGCGCCAGTAGACGAAGGCCATCACGATCATCAGGACGCCCGGCACCACCAGCGCCACCCTCCAGCTCAGCGCCTCGCTCACGCCCAGCATGACCACGGCGCCCAGCAGCAGCGGCATCAGGGCCTGGGCCGCACCGCCGCCCGCATTGCCCCAGCCGGCGGCGGCCGCGTTGGCGGTGCCGACCACCCTGGAGCTGAACATCACCGAGGTGTGGTACTGGGTGATCACGAAGCTGGCGCCGACCGCGCCGATTCCCAGGCGGAACAGCAGGAAGCTTTCGTAGCTCTGCGCCATCGCCACGCCCAGCACCGGGATGGAGCCCAGCAGCAGCAGGCCGGTATAGGTCTTGCGCGGGCCGAAGCGGTCGCACAGCGGGCCGACGAGCAGGCGCACGAAGATGGTGATGGCGACTGCGGCGATGTTGATGTTGGCGATCTGCTCCATCGACAGCCCGAATTCGCCTTTGATCACCGGCATGAGCGGTGCGCAGGCGAACCAGGCGAAGAAGCAGACGAAGAAGGCCACCCAGGTCAGGTGGAAGGCGCGCATCGGCGCGCCGGTGAACGAGAAGAGCTTGATGCTGTCCGCTTTGCTGGCCATGTTTTATCCCTTTGAAAAACAAAACGGCGTCCGCGCTGTCTGCCGGAGGCAGGAGCTGCGGACGCCGTTGTCCAGGTGCCGGCCCCTCGTTAGGCCGGCGTTGAAATGAAGAGGATCGCCTTTGATCCTGCTTGGGGTAATTGCAAGAGCCGTGCCAGCCCGGCTACAAGGGGAAGGCCGCGGAACCGGGGCCGGTGACGCTACATTGCAGTGCACCATTCCCCAGAATGATGCATGCGCGTGCGTCTTTACAGCGCGCCCAAGGCGACGCGCCCGTCCCAGACCGCGCCGTCGATCAGGACCGAGCTGCGCATCTCCTCCGCGGGCAGCGGTGTGCCGGTGCGCTCGGCCGCTTCGCGGTACAGCTGGACGCGGTTGACCTCGCGCGCCACGGCCAGGTAGTCGGGATCGCTCCTGAGCAGTCCCCAGCGGCGGTGCTGGGTCATGAACCACATGCCGTCCGACAGCCAGGGGAAGGTGGCCTCCCCGTCCGCATAGAAGCGCAGGCCGTTGTGGCCGCGCCAGGCGCTGCCCTCCGGCTGCCGCCCGGCCAGGCAGTACTGCAGCAGCTCGCGCCCGGCGTTGACATAGGCCGGGCTGGCCAGCACCTCGGCCGCCGCCTCGCGGTTGGCGCGCGCCGCGTCCAGCCAGCGCGCCGCATCCAGCAGGGCCGCGACCATGGCGCGGCAGGCGTTCGGATGCGCATCCGCGAAGCTGGCGCGCGTGCCCAGCACCTTGCCGGGATGGTTCGGCCAGATCCGCTCGCTGGAGGCGGCCAGGAAGCCCGCCCCTTCGCGCAGCGCGCGCTGGCCCCAGGGCTCGCCGGCGCAGAAGCCGTCGATGTGGCCGGCCGCGAGGCTCGGCGCCATCTGGCCGGGCGGCACGGTCGCCATCTGGCAGTCGCGCAAGGGATCGATGCCCGCCGCCGCCAGCCAGTAATAGAGGAACATCGCATGGTTCCCGGTCGGGAAGGTGTGGGCCAGCGTGAGCCGGCGGCGTTCCTCGTGCAGCAGCCGCGCCAGCAGCGCGGGCTCCCGCGCGAAGGCCGCGAGTCGCCGCGAGAGCGTGATGTTCTGGCCGTTCTGGTTCAGGTTCATCAGCACCGCCATGCCGCGCTGCTGGCTGCCGATGCCTGTATGGACCCCATACAGCAGCCCGTACAGCACATGGGCCGCGTCCAGCTCACCGCCCAGCAGGCGCTCGCGCATGCCGGTCCAGGACAGTTCGCGGCTGAGCGCGAACTTGATCCCGTATCGTTCGTCCAGTCCCAGCACCGAGGCCATCACCACCGGCGCGCAGTCGGCCAGCGGCATGAAGCCGATCCTGATCGTCTCGATCTCGGGCTTGTCCGAGCCCGCGGCCCATGCGTGCTTGCTTTCCATAGTTTCCTTCCGCCTGCCGCGCTCAGCCCAGCAGGTCTTCCACGTCGAGGATGCGCTGGGCGATCTCCGCCAGCTTCATGTTCTTGTTCATGGCCAGGCTGCGCAGGCGCTGGTAGGCCTGCTCCTCGCTCAGCCGGTAGCGCGTCATCAAGAGCCCCTTGGCGCGGTCGAGCAGCTTGCGCTCGGCCAGCTTCTGGCGCGTGTCGGAGAGTTCGTCGAGGAGCTTCTGCTCGCGCCGGAAGCGCGCCAGCGCCACGTCCAGCACCGGCTTGACCCGCTCCGGCTGCAGCCCCGCCACGATATAGGCGGAGACCCCGGCCGCCATGGCCGCGTCCATGCTGGCCGGCGCATCGTCCTCGGTGAACAGGACGATGGGACGGCGCTCGTCGCGGGTGGCGATCACGATGTGCTCCAGGATGTCGCGCGCATCGAGCTCGCTGTCGGCGATGATCAGGTCCGGCTGCAGCTGGGCGATGCGCTCGGGCAGGAAGACGTCGGCCGGCAGCGAAGCGACCAGGTCGTAACCCGATTCCAGCAAGCCGATGCGCAGCGCGGCGCTGCGCCGGGCCTGCTCGGCGTGCATGGCGTCCGAACCGGCGTCGGGCGCTGTGGCGGGGAGCACCACGACGATACGCAAAGGGGATGAAGCACTGTCTGGCGATTTCATGCCAACTGTTCATGCAAGATTCGCACCACCTCGCTTTTCGACGCCCCCGGCATGCCCCTCTTATTCACGCCGCGTCTGGCGAGACATTCGCGCAACACATATCTGCTTTCGAGCCGGAGCGACAATTATTCACGCTATGTATCGATGGAATCACGAATCTAAAGTTTGTTTATGACGAAAACGGTTCTATACTGCAACGCAACATCGCAGTATTTATCGGAGATTCGACATGACCGCTACCACCAGCTTCATCGCCGCCGCACTGGCCGCCATCCGCAGCTTCTCGCAAGAACTCTACGCCGCACACGGCGGCTGGGCTCCCTCCGTGCGAGGCTGAGCATGGACTTGTTCGAATACGCACTGGTGGCCCTGGCCGCACTGGCCGTCGCCGGCCGCATCGCCATGCTCCTGCCGCGCGCACCGAAAGGTCCCTACAAGGCGATCTGAGATCGCCGCGCACCGTTGCGGTGCAGCATAGATATCTTCCCGACGCCGGTCATACATATGTGTGATCGGCGTTTGTCGTTACGGCAAAAAAACCTGCCTGTATTGACGCCGTCGCCAGCAGTGGCTGAGCTAGAATGCACTCGCCTTACCAAGGCAAGCATGTGTTCACCCACCTCACCATGATTACGATGCGACCACCCTTCTTCCCCACGATTCTCGCGGCGCTGATCGCGCTGCCGGCGGCGGCCTCCACGCCCATCACCCTCGACCAGGCCATGGACCACCCGGACTGGATCGGCACGCCGGTGGAAGCCGCATGGTGGAGCTGGGACGGCAAGCAGGTCTACTACAAGCAGAAGCGCACCGGTTCGCCCCTGCGCGACACCTTCCAGGCCGGCGCCAAGCCGCGCCTGGTGGCCGACACCGAACTGGCGAAGGTCGACAGCCCGGATGTGTTCTATAGCCCGGACCGCAGCCGCATGCTGGTGCTGCGCAACGGCGACCTGTTCGAACGCAGCCTGAAGAACGGCGACCTGGTCCAGATCACGCGCGGCGCGAGCAAGCTGGACGCCGCCCAGTTCACGGCCGACGGCCGCGGCGTGCAGTACCGCATCGGCAACGACTGGTACCTGTGGGACCGCGCATCCAAGGTGGTCGGCCCGGCCGCGCTGCCGCGCGCCGCCAAGGACCCGGCGGCTACCGACGACGACGCGCTGCGCACCATGCAGCTGCGCCTGATCACGACCCTCAAGCGCCAGAAGGACGAGCGCGACGCCATGCGCGCGCGTACCGAAGAACTGCGCCGCATCGACCCGAGCATGGCGCCGGCTCCCGTGTACTTCGGCGACAAGGTCGAGATCGAGAACAGCAGCCTGTCCCCGGACGGCCGCTGGCTGATCGTCGCCACCGCGCCCAAGGGCAGCGACAAGGGCCGCGTCGGCAAGATGCCGCGCTACGTGACCGAGTCGGGCTACGAGGAATTCGACGACCAGCGCACCCGGGTGGGACGCAACATGCCGGCGCCGCATGCACTGAAGCTGGTCGACCTGCGCACCAACAAGGTGCAGGAGCTCTCCTTCGACGTGCTGCCGGGCGTGAACCAGGACCCGCTGGCCGAGCTGCGCGCCGCCGCCAAGCGCGATCCGCTCAAGGGCAACCGCGCGCTGCGCGTGATCGACGGCGTCGACGGCATCAGCTGGAGCGCCAACGGCGCCGGCGTGGCCGTGATGCTGCGCGCGGTCGACAACAAGGACCGCTGGATCGCCACCGTCGACCTGGACGGCGCCAAGCTCAAGCCGCTGCACCGCCTGACGGACAACGCCTGGGTCAACTACGACAACAACGAATTCGGCTGGCTGCCGGACAACCGCAGCCTGTGGTTCCTGTCCGAGGAAAGCGGCTACTCGCACCTGTACACGGCGGACACCGCGACCGGCAGCATCCGTGCCCTCACCCAGGGCAAGTGGGAAGCCTCGGACGTGCGCTGGACCCGCGACGGCGGCACCGCCTACGTCATGTGCAACCGCGCCACTCCGGGCGATTACGAAGTCTGCGCGGTCAACGCCAGGACCGGCGCCGTGCGCGAAGTGACCCAGCTCGACGGCGTCGAGCGCTTCCGTTTATCGCCGGGCGAGGACAAGCTGCTGCTGCACTGGTCGGCCAGCTACACCCCGGTGCAGATCGCGACCGTTCCGGTCTCCGGCGGCGCGGCCACCAGGCTGACCGACACCCGCACGGCGGACTTCAAGGCGCGCACCTGGATCGAGCCGCAATACGTGGCCGTGCCCTCGAGCGCCGGCGGCGACCCGGTCTGGGCCAAGCTGTACCGCCCGGCCCAGCTGGAAGCGGGCAAGAAGTACCCGGTCGTGATGTTCGTGCACGGCGCCGGCTACCTGCAGAACGTCAGCAAGCGCTACCCGAACTACTTCCGCGAGCAGATGTTCCACAACCTGCTGGTGCAGAAGGGCTACGTGGTGCTCGACATGGACTACCGCGCCTCGAAAGGCTACGGCGCCAAGTGGCGCAACGCGATCTACCGCCAGATGGGCCATCCTGAACTGCAGGACTACATCGACGGCGTGAATTACATGGTCAAGAACCACCAGGGCGACGCCGCGAATGTGGGCGTGTACGGCGGCAGCTACGGCGGCTTCATGACCTTCATGGCCCTGATGCGCGCACCCGAGGTGTTCAAGTCCGGCGCGGCGCTGCGCCCGGTGACCGACTGGACCACCTACAACCACGAATACACCGCCAACATCCTGAACACGCCGGACATCGACCCGCAGGCCTACAAGGTGTCGTCGCCGATCGAGTACGCCGAGAACCTCAAGGGCAACCTGCTGATCTCGCACGGCATGGTGGACGACAACGTGTTCTACCAGGACTCGGTGCGCATGGCCCAGCGACTCATCGAACTGAAAAAGGACAACTGGGAACTGGCCAGCTATCCGCTGGAGCGCCACGCCTACGTGCAGCCGGAAGCCTGGTTCGACCAGTACCGCCGCATCTACAAGCTGTTCGAGCGCACCCTCAAGCAGTAAAACGGTAAGATGAAAGGCGCCTCCGGGCGCCTTTCTAACTTCCTCACCGGCTGCGTATGACCCTTCCCGCCGCAATTCTTCCCAGACTCGCCTGCACTCTCCTGCTGGCCATCACGGCCGCGTCCTCCTCGCTGCTGCATGCGCAGGCCTTCCAGGGCCTGCCGGCCGGCGGCGGATTCGATCCGCAGCGCGTGCTCGACGCCCGCTACGGGAAGGCTTCCGCGGCCGCCGAAAGCGGGTCCGCGCCGGCTGCGATCGAAGGAGCGCTTGCCACCTTGCGCATCGAATCCACGGGCGCCACCGAGGACAAGCGCGTGCCCGTCAGTGTTGGACAGGTATTCGCTCCGGGCGCGGTCGCGGGCGGGGCCGGACTGGCGGGCAAGCTGGCCGACGGCAGCCGCGTCCCGCTGCAGGTCGACGTCAAGGCCCGCCATCCCGACGGCTCGCTGCGTCATGCCGTCGTCTCCGCCATCCTGCCCGTGCCAAGCAAGCATCCGCTTGCGCTGGGCCTGCTGCCTGCTTCGGGGGCCGCGCCGCAAGCCGGCGGCGCGCCGGCGCTGCCGGAAGGCGTAAGCGCCACCTTTACCGCCACGCTGGACGGCAAGCCCTGGGTCGCGACGCTGGCGCGGGCTTTCGCCAAGGGCAAGCCGCGCAGCTGGCTCGCCGGTCCCGTGGTCCAGGAATGGGTGGCCGCGATCCCTCTTGCCGACGCGGCGGGACGCCCCCACCCGCATCTGAGCGCCCGCTTCGCGCTGCGCTGGTATCCCGAGCTGCGCAAGGCGCGGGTCGACCTGACGGTCGAAAACGACTGGGCCTTCGAACCGAACCCGTCGAACCTGACCTACGACGCCGAACTGGCCGTGAACGGGGACACCGTGTTCCGCCAGCCGGAGCTGGTGCATTACCATCACGCGCGCTGGCGCAAGCTCGCCTGGACGGGAGGAGCCCCCGCCATCCACGTGCGCCACGACACCGCCCAGCTGCTGGCCTCGCGCGCGCTGCCGAACTACGACGCTTCGGTGCGGATCGACGACAGCGCGCTGACGGCGATGCACAAGGCCTGGTCCGGCCCCAAGACCGAACCGATGGGTGTCGGCGCGGCGCTGCCGGCCATGCCCACCACCGGCGGGAGGCCGGACATCGGCCTGCTGCCGGGATGGGCGGTGATGTACCTGCTGGGCATGGATCCGCGCGCGCGCGACATCACCTTCGGGACCGCCGACCTGGCCGGCAGCTGGTCCATGCATTACCGCGACCGGCGCACCGATCTGCCGGTCAGCCTGGTCGACTATCCTTACCTCTCCACGCTCGGAGGTCCGTCGGTGAAGTTCAACCCGGTGGCCAAGCGCAGCGAAGCCTTTCCCGACTGCGTGCGCCCGGAGGCCTGCCGCACGCCGAATCTGCACGACACCTCGCATCAACCCGGCTTCGCCTACCTTCCCTATCTGCTCACAGGGGATCATTACTACCTCGAGGAACTGCAGTTCTGGGCCATGTACAACGTGTTCGCCTCGAATCCTCCCTACCGGTTCTACGGCAAAGGCGTCCTGAAATGGGACCAGGTAAGGGGCCAGGCGTGGTCGCTGCGCACACTGGCCCAGGCGGCCTACATCACGCCGGACAAGCATCCGCTCAAGCCGCACTTCCTGTCCCTGCTCGACCATAACCTCGACTGGTACAACACCGAGTACACCAACAACCCGCGCGCTCCCGAACAGGGCTTCCTCACCTTTGGCTATGCCATCGTCTACGAGCGCGGACGCGGCATCGCGCCCTGGCAGGACGACTTCTTCACCTCCGCCGTCGGCCACGCCGCGGAACTCGGCTTCGGCAAGGCCAAGACCCTGCTCGCCTGGAAAGCGCGCTTTCCGGCCAGGCGCATGGTGGGCGAAGGAAGCTGCTGGATCGCCGCGTCCAGCTATGCGTGGATGGTGCGCGACAAGCCGGATGGACCCTTCTACCCGACGATTGGCGAGATGGTCCGCGCCAGCTTGCCGGAACAGGCAAGAGACCTGCCTTGCGCCAGCGACGCCATGATGGCTGCGCTCAAGCGCAAGCCAGGCGAAATGCTGGGCTACTCGAGCGGCACCTCGGCCTCTCCCGCCAACATGCAGCCCGCCCTGGCCTATGCCGCCGATACCCTCGGGGACGAGGGCTGGAAGGCATGGCGCCAGTTCATGGCGCGCAGCTTCAAGCCGAACTTCGGCGCCGGTCCGCAGTTCGCCATCGTGCCGCGCACAAAATAGCCACGCTCAGAGCCGCGTTCAGGCCTGCGGACCGAGGAAGTCGAGCAGGGTCAGCGCCACCACCTTGGTGGCCTTGCGCAGGTCGTCGAGCAGCAGGCGTTCGTCGGCCTTCTTGGCGTTCGATTCCAGCACCGTGCGCGGCCCTGCGCCGTACAGCACCGCCGGGATGCCGCGCTCGCCGTACAGGCGGGCATCGGCGTACAGCGGCGTGCCCTGGGCCGTGATCTCTTCGCCCATCACGGCGCGGCCGTGCTGCTGCAGGCTCGCCACCAGCTTCTCGGAACCCGGCAGCGGGCGCAGCGCATGCGACAGCAGCAGGCGCCGGATCTCGAGGCGGATCCCGGGCAAGCCGCGCACCGCCTCCTCGACCAGGGCGCGCACCTGGGCTTCCACCGCCACCGGGTCTTCCTCCGGAATCATGCGCCGGTCCATCTTCATGACCACCTTGCCCGGCACCACATTGGTATTGGTGCCGCCGTCGATGCGGCCCACCAGCATGGTCGGGGAATCGATGCCCGGCACCTTGCTCTTGATCTTCTTGAGTTCCGGCAGCTGGCCGTAGATCGCGTTCAGGATGCGGGTCGCGGCCTGCAGGGCGTCGACCGCCGTCTCCGGCATGGCGCCGTGGCCGGCCTTGCCGTGTACGGTGATCTCGAGCTGGAGGCAGGCGTTGTGGGCGGTGACGATGTTGTAGGCGAAGCCCGCCGCGATCACGTAGTCCGGACGGGTCAGGCCCTGCTCCAGCAGCCAGCCCGGCCCCAGCAGCCCGCCGAATTCCTCGTCGTAGGTGAAGTGCAGCTCCAGCGCGCCCCTGAGCGGCACGCCCAGCGCTTCCAGCGCGCGCACCGCGTACACATAGGTAGCGAAGTCGCTCTTGGACACCGCGGCGGCGCGCCCGTACAGGAAGCCGTCTTCCACCACCGCGTCGTAGGGCGGCCGGGTCCAGCCCTCGCCCGGCGGCACTACGTCGCCGTGGGCGTTGAGCGCCAGGGTCGGCCCGCCCGCGCCATAGGGACGGCGTACGATCAGGTTGGTGATGCTCTCCATGCCGTAGTCGCGCACTTCCTGCGCCGGCACCGCGTGCTTCTCGGCCTGCCAGCCGAAGCCGCCAAGCAGGGCGGCCACCTGCTCCGCATGCGGCGCGTTATTCCCCGGCGGCGTATCGGTCGGGATGCGCACCACCTGCTGGAGAAAGCCGACCTCTTCGTCGAAATGCGCGTCGATCCATTGCAGCAGACGCTCCCGCAGCTGTGTGTCCATTAGTTGTTCCCTGTCTTGGCGCCGGACTCGAACCACGCGGCGATCTGGGCGCGTTCGGCGTCGGTCATGTTGGTGAGGTTCGCGAGCGGCATCGCCTTGGTCTGCACGGTCTGCTGGTAGATGCGCGCGGCATTCTGGTGCACGAGTTCCGGGGTATGCAGCATGACGCCGCTTGGGGCGGTCGCGAAGCCGGGCTGGGTCGGCTGCTGGGCGTGGCAGGCCACGCAGCGCTGGTCGACGATGGTGCGCACGGCGGCGAAGCGGGCCGCCGCGTCTTCTCCGGCCGCGGTCCTGGATTGCACCGGCGCCTTCGGCGCGATCGCCACGGCCAGCCCGAGCAACAGGGCCACGCCGGCCGCCGGGTACTTCCATTCGATGCGCCCCTTGTGGCGCAGGTTGAAGAAGTGGCGGATCAGCACACCGGCCAGCATGATCGTGCCCAGCACCGCCCAGGCGTGCTCGTGGCGGTAGGTCATCGCGTAGTGGTTGCTGATCATGATGAACAGCACCGGCAAGGTGAAGTAGTTGTTGTGGACGCTGCGCTGCTTGGCCTTGATGCCGTAAATGGGATCGGGCTTCTGCCCCGCCAGCATGGCGTTCACCATCGTGCGCTGGCCGGGGATGATCACCATCGCCACGTTGGCCACCATCATGGTGCCGATCATCGCGCCCACGTGCAGGTAGGCGGCGCGTCCGCTGAGCAGGTGGGTCAGCGCCCAGCTGCTGGCGAGCAGGAACAGGAAGATCAGCACGCCCACCAGCAGGTCGCGCTTGCCCAGCGGCGAGCGGCACAGCAGGTCGTAGACCACCCAGCCGACCACCAGGCTGCCCAGGCCGACGCCCACCGCCTGCCAGCTCGACAGATCGGCCACGCTGCGGTCGACCATCATGGCCTGGGCGTTGAAGTAGTAGACGATGAACAGCAACGCGAAGCCCGACAGCCAGGTCGAATAGGCTTCCCATTTGAACCAGTGCAGTTCCTTCGGCAGTTCGGCGGGCGCCACCAGGTATTTCTGCGGGTTGTAGAAGCCGCCGCCGTGCACGGCCCAGAGCTCGCCCGAGACGCCCTTCTTCGCCAGTTCGGAGCCGGGCGCTGGCGGGCGGATGGTGTTGTCGAGCCAGACGAAATAGAAGGACGCGCCGATCCACGCGATGCCGGTGATGATATGCAGCCAGCGTACGAGCAGGTTCAGCCACTCGAGTGCATACGGGGTCAAATAGCCGAACACGTCCATGGAGCTTCCTGTTGATGGAATGCCTCGACAATAAACCGATTTCATTTTCAGCAACATGAAAACTAGCGTATATTCGACATATCCGTCTTGATATACGCAACGATGTCCAGCCTGCCCCAGCACCTCGACCTGCACCTGATCCGCATCCTGTATCTGTTGCTGGTAGAAAAGAATGTGTCGCGCGTCGCGCTCAAGCTGAACCAGCCGCAGCCCTCGATCTCGGCCTCGCTGCGTAAACTCCGCGAGCTGACCGGCGACCCGCTGCTGGTGCGCGGGGCGCGCGGCATGGTGCCCACCCAGCATGGCGAAAGCCTGCTGAACCCGGCCAAGCGCATCCTCGACGAGGCCGAAAGCCTGTTCGTCAAGAAGTCACCCTTCGTGCCCGAGCAGGCGGCGCGCACCTTCCACATCGCCGCGCCCGACTACCTCGACACCCAGTTCCTGCCCAACGTGGTGGCTGCCCTGCGCCGCGGCTCGCCCAACAGCAAGGTGGTGATCCACAGCCTGGGACCGGGCACGGACTACCTGCGCATGCTGTCGGACGGCGACATGGACCTGGTGATCGCCAACTGGGACGAACCGCCGCCCCACCTGCACATCTCCAAGCTGTTCGAGGACCCGATCATCTGCGCCATGCGCGCCGACAGCCCCTACGCGAAGCGCACGGCCGCCGATGCGATGACGGTCGAGGATTACCTGAGCTTGCCCCATGTCGCCCCGACCCAGATGCTGCCGGGCTACCATGGGGTGATCGATGCCTTCCTGGAGCGCCAGGGCATGCAGCGCAAGGTCGCGGTCGAGTCGCCCTACTTCGGCGTGATTCCCTATATGCTGACCCAGAGCGACCTGGTGCTGACGACCGGGCGCCAGTTCATCCGCTTCTATGAAAAGACGCTGCCGCTGAAGAGCTTTACGGTGCCGATCAAGTTCCCGCCGATGCGCTTCTACCAGCTCTGGCACCAGCGCGTGCACCAGTCGTCCGAGCACAAGTGGCTGCGCGACCAGGTTAGTAGCGCGGCCAAGGCCCTGGTGCCAAAATAAGGGGTATGCGGTACGGCATATGAAAGGCGCGACTTGCAGGATTTATCATCCAATGCTCGAACGACGGACGGCCATGACCACACTCACCGAACTCAATGCCTGCGACGCGCCCGCCTTTGTCGAGCGCCTGCGCGGCATCTACGAACACTCCCCCTGGATCGCCGAACGGGCGGCCGCGCAGCGGCCCTTCGCCAGCCTGGCCGCGCTCAAGCTGGCGCTGCAGGCCGTGGTCGACACGGCCGGCGAAGACGCCCGGCTCGCCCTGCTGCGCGCCCACCCCGAGCTGGCCGGCAAGGCCGCCATCGCCGGGGAACTGACGGCGGAATCGACCAGCGAGCAGGCCAGCTCGGGCCTGAACCGCTGCACGCCGGAAGAGTACACGGCGCTGCAGGACCTCAACGCCCAGTACAAGGACAAGTTCGGCTTCCCCTTCATCCTCGCCGTCAAGGGCCCGACCGGACGCGGCTTGAGCCGGCGCGCGGTGATCGACACCTTCGCGCGGCGCCTCAAGAACCAGCGTGACGACGAGCTGCGCGAATGCCTGCGCCAGGTGCACCGCATCGCCGAAATCCGCCTCAACGAACTGCTCGGCGTCACGCTCGCCTTCGGGCCGCGGGTAATGGAATGGGCCGAGCAGCTGGGCGCCATCAGCGACAGCGAATCGAACCTGACCTGCGCCTACATGACGCCGGCCCACCAAGCCACCGCCGCGCAGATCGCGGACTGGATGCGCGAGGCAGGCATGGAAGTCCACATCGACGCCGTCGGTAACGTGGTGGGCCGCTACACCGCCGCGCAGGGCGATGCCAAAACCCTCATCACCGGCTCCCACTACGACACCGTGCGCAACGGCGGCAAGTACGACGGCCGGCTCGGCATCCTGCTGCCCATCGCCCTGGTGCGCCACCTGAACGAACGCGGCGAGCGCCTGCCCTTCCACCTGGAAGTGATCGGTTTCGCCGAAGAGGAAGGCGTGCGTTTCCGCAGCACCTTCCTGGGCAGCAGCGCGGTCACGGGCAGTTTCGACATGGCCTTGCTGGACCAGGAGGATGCGGAAGGCATCACCATGCGCGAGGCCCTGGCGGCCGCCGGCCACGATCCGGCGTCCATTCCCGCCATCGCGCGCGATCCGGCTTCCCTGCTCGGCTTCGTCGAGGTCCACATCGAACAGGGGCCGGTGCTGCTGCAGCACGGGCTGCCGCTGGGCGTGGTGACGGCGATCGCCGGCAGCTCACGCTACCTGGTGGAACTGGCGGGGGTATCCAGCCATGCCGGGACCACCCCGATGGGCATGCGGCGCGACGCAGCCGCCGCCGCAGCTGAAATCGTGCTGCTGGTCGAGCAGCGCTGCGGCAACCGCGGCGCCCTGGTCGGCACGGTCGGCCAGTTGGAGGTGCCCTCCGGCTCGGTGAACGTGGTGCCGGGCGCCTGCCGCCTGTCGCTCGACATCCGCGCCGCCGACGACGCCCAGCGCCTGGCGGCGGTGGACGACATCCTGGCCGGCATCAGCGCCATCTGCGCCCGCCGCGGCATCGAGGAAAAGCTGTGGAAGCTGGTGGAAGCCGAAGCCGTGCCCTGCGCCCCGCGCCTGATGGACAGGCTGGGCGAAGCGGTCGAACGCGCCGGCCTGCCGCGCTTCGACCTGCCCTCCGGCGCCGGCCACGATGCGATGCGCATGGCCGCGATCACGGAGGTGGCGATGCTGTTCACACGCTGCGGCAACGGCGGCATCAGCCATAATCCGCTGGAGACCATGACGGCGGACGACGCCGAGATCGCGGGCCAGGTGCTGCTGGACTTCCTGCGCAACCTGGGCTGAACCCTTCACCTATTCGACAGGACGATTCATGAGCTACGATCCCCAGAACCCGTTCGGCAAGATCCTGCGCGGCGAACTGCCATGCGTGAAAGTCTATGAAGACGACATGACCCTCGCGATCATGGACATCATGCCGCAGGCCGAAGGCCATGTGCTGGTGCTGCCGAAGGAAGGCGCCGCCGAGATCTTCGAGCTGTCCGAAGCAAGCGCCGTGGCCTGCATCCGCACCACCCAGAGGGTGGCGAAGGCGGTCAAAACTGCGCTGCAGCCGCCGGGCGTCCTGATCGCCCAGTTCAACGGCCGCGCGGCCGGCCAGACCGTGCCGCACGTGCACTTCCACATCGTCCCGCGCACCGAAGCGACGCCGCTCAGGCCGCACGCGGCCGAGCAGGCGGACCCGGACCAGCTGCGTGCGCTGGCCGCGCGGATTGCCGCCGCCCTGCCAGGCTGAGGATTTTGCAACCGGCTCCAGCTCAGCGCAGGTCGCCGGTTTCGAAGTAGACGGTGCCGACCACCGGCGCCAGCCGGCCCAGCACCGCTTCGGGATTGGACAAGTCCGGCTTGCCGACCCTGAGCGGCCCCGGCGCGGGCGCAGCCAGCTTCACGATGTGGTCGTAGTCGGGCCGGCTGTCCAGGCGCTTGAACAGGTACTTCCCCGCCGGCAGATACTCGGCCTCGGCACGCTGCCGCATGGCCGGGTCGAGCCGCTTGAAGTAGACGACCTTGTCGACGACGAACTGCACCCGTGCGAGCTGGCGCTGTCCACCACGCTCGAAGTGGCCGCTGTAGACGTCGGCCCCGAAGGCGCGCAGCGGCGACGTGCTGGCGGGATCGAGGCGCGAGAGTTCGAAGTGTTCGGGGTCGATGGTCCACAGGGCAGTCGTGCCCTGCATGCGGGCGCGCAGTTCGCTGTCCTGCCGCGGGTCGGCCAGGCGTACCTGCAGCACGGCCTGGACATCGTGCGGCGCGCGGAACAGGGGCAGGTGCGAGGCGTACAGCCCGTCCTTGTCCCCGAACAGGGCCATGCCGTGCGAGCCATAGCTGGCGTCGTGCGCCATCGCTGGAAGTGCGGCAGCCAGGCCGGCCAGCAGCAGACCGCGTCTAAGTAGATTCACCATGCTTGTTCCTTGATCGAATGTCGGGCATAGTACGCCGGACTTCGTTTCCAGTGAAGCAACCAATTTTCACTCTTCGTGTCCCAACAGGAAACATGAACCTCCCCGACCTGCGCGTCTTCACTGTCGTCGCGCGCCACGATTCGCTGAATGCGGCCGCCGAAGAGCTGCACTTGACGCCGTCCGCCATTTCCAAGGCCCTCAGGCGCCTCGAAGAAGAACTCGGCCTGCCGCTGTTCGACCGCAGCACACGCCAGCTGGTCCTGAACGAGCGCGGCGCCATGCTGCTGGGCCGGGCGCGTACCCTGCTCGATCTCGCCGAGCAGGCGCGCCTCGACGTGCAGGGTGAACGGGCGGAGATGGATTGCCGCATCGGCGGCCCGGCCGTGCTGCTGTGGCGCCATGGCGAAGGCCTGGCGGAGGGCTTGCAGTCCTACACCGGCGCACGCCTGCATCTGCGGCCCCTGTTCGAAGGCGAGGCGCTGGCCGCCCTGGCGCGCGGCGATCTGCACGCGGCCCTGGTCACGCAGGAGGCATTGGACAGCCCGCACTGGTCGCCCGAGTGGGATGCGACCGACCTGGGCGAGCTGGCCCTGAACGTGATCGCCGCCAGCAGGCACCCGCTGGCACAAATGGGACAACGAGGCCGCAAGCCGGTGCAGGCCGTGGACGTACTGGAATACCCATTCGCCTCGCCGGCGCGCTCGCTGTTCTGCGGCGTCGCCCGCGGCAGCCGCTCGGACGGATGGCGCGACGACCTGCTGCCGCGCACCATCCGCTACTGGGCCGACGACCTGCAGGTGCTGCTCGGCTTCGTGCGCGAAGGCCGGGCCTTGGCCTACCTGCCCGATTTCGCCGCCGGCGAACACGGCCTGGTCGGCATCCGCGTGGTCGACCTGGGCTTTTCGTCGACCGAGCAGGTGCGGCTGGTGTGGAACCCGCTGCGCGCGCCCCGCTGGCTGCGCGAACTGGCCGCTAGCCTCGGGAACCAGAGCGCATCATGACGCCGTAGACAACGGCGGCAATCGCCACGCCGACGAACCAGGCGTAGGTGTAGATGGTCTTGAAGGCCTCGCCCACGTCCGGGAAGGCGCTCGGGAAGGCCGCGTTGAGGAAGCCCGGGATATTCGGCAGCACGCCCAGCACGAAGGCCGCGATGGCCGCCATGTTCCAACCGTTCTTGTACGAGTAGATGCCGTCGTGGCGGTACATCTGCTCCACGTCCAGCCGCGTCTTGCGCACCAGGTAGTAGTCGACCATCAGCACGCCCGCGATCGGGCCGAGCAGGGCCGAGTAGCCGACCAGCCAGGTGAAGATGTAGTTCTGGGTGGTCTCCAGGATCTTCCAGGGCATCATTACCAGCGCCAGCCCGGCCGTGAGGTAGCCGCCGGTACGGTAGCTGATGCGGCGCGGCGCCAGCGCGGAAAAGTCGTAGGCCGGGCCGACCAGGTTGGCCGCCAGGTTCACGCTGACGGTGTCGATCAGCAGCACGATCAGCGCCACCAGCACCGCGATGCCGGTCATGCGCGCCGCCAGGTCGACCGGGTCCCACAGCGCCTTGCCGTACAGGACCACGGTGGCCGAGGTGACGATCACCGCCAGCGCGGCCAGCAGTCCCATGGGCACCGGCAGGCCGACCGTCTGGCCCACCACCTGGTCGCGCTGCGACTTGGCGAAGCGGGTGAAGTCGGGGATGTTCAGCGCCAGGGTGGCCCAGAAGCCGATCATGGCCGTCAGCGAGGGCCAGAAGGTGGTCCAGAACTGCCCTTCCTTCGGGCCGCCCGCGACGAACTGCGAGGGCTTTTCCAGCAGCGGACCGAAGCCGCCCGCCTTGTCGTAGACCCACCAGAGCAGCACGAAGCAGATCGCGATCTTGAGCGGCGCGGTCCAGGTCTCGAGCTTGCGGATCGAGTCCATGCCGTGCACGATGAAATACAGCTGGATCGCCCAGAAGGCCAGGAAGCACAGCAACTGGGCAAGATTGATCCCGAGGCCGGCGATCGCTTCGCCGCCGATCGGCGCGCCGTTCATCACGCCCAGCAGCGTATAGATCGTGCTGCCGCCGAACCAGGTCTGGATGCCGTACCAGCCGCAGGCGACGATGGCGCGCATCAGCGCCGGCAGCTTGGCGCCGCTGGTACCGAAGGAGGTGCGGGCCAGCACCGCATAGGGAATCCCGTACTTGGCGCCCGCATGCCCGATCAGCAGCATCGGCACCAGCACGATGGCGTTCGCCAGGAAGACCGTCAGCACCGCCTGCCAGGCCGACATGCCCGCCTCCACCAGGCTGGCCGACAGCGTGTAGGCCGGAATGCACATCACCATGCCGACCCACAATGCGGCGAAGTGGTACCAGCGCCAGGTGCGCTGGTGCGCGCCGGTGGGCGCAAGGTCCTCGTTCCAGAGGTCGTTGTGGGTGGATGGGCTGGTCACGGGCGGCTCTCCTTGTTGGTTTGCGCGCGAGTGTAGCGCAATCGAGCCCCGCGTGACGAACGCCGCCCTAGGACTGCAGGTCGGCGTGAATGGTCTGCGCGGCCAGCGCGCCATGGCGCAGGGCCAGGGCGATGCCATGTCCCGGCGCCACGCAATCGCCGCCGGCGTAGACGCCCGGCAGCGCGGTGCGCATGAAGGGATCGACGCGCACCCTGTCGCCCTCCTGCGACAGGCGGCAGGCGCTCTCGTCGCGCTGGCAGGCGTCATCGCTGGCGCGGCCCACCGCCTTGAACACGGCATGGGCGGCGATCTCGGTGAAGCCGCCGGTGTCGACCAGGCGGCCGTCGAGCAGGCGGGTCTGCTCGAAGCGCACCGCCTGCACGCCGCCGCGCTCGTCGCGCAGCACCTCGAGCGGCGAGGCCCAGGCGCGCAGGCGCACGTAGCTGGCGCGCGCCGTCTGTTCTTCGTAGCCGTCCGCTTCCAGGCCGTGGCGGTAGACCAGGGTCACGTCCTGGGTCCCGAGGCGCTTGAGGCGCGCGGCCATCTCGACCGCGCCGCGCGCCGCGCCGATCACGATCGCGCGGTGCGGCACCGGCAGCGCCAGCAGGTCTTCGGTGGAGTGCACCGCCGCCAGGTGCTTGCCGGCGTCGACCAGGCCGGGGGCCTCGGCGCCGGTCAGCTCCAGCACGCGTCCCGAGGCCAGGCCCACGCCCAGGAAGACGGCGTCGTGCGACAGGTGCAGCGCCGACAGCTCGCGGTGCTGGCCCAGCTTGCAGCCGTACTCGATCCGCACCCGCCCGAGGGCGGCCAGGCGCTCGAGTTCCTGCTGCGCCCCCTCCTCCTCCAGCATCAGGACCGGCGCCGACTGCATGCGCTCGTACGAACGCGCTTCGAACACGGTGACGGCATTGCCCAGCATGGCCAGGCGATGGGCGCAGGCCATGCCTGCCGGTCCGGCGCCGACCACGGCGATGTGCTTTCCGGTGAAGGATGCCGGTGCGCGCGGCAGGACAGGCGCCGCCACGGTAACTGCTGACTCGACGCAGTGTGCTTTCATATGCCACTCTCTTATAGTTGTATTGGACATCGCGGCTGCTTCCGTTAGAGCAGCCGTTTCGCATCCTTCGGGCGGGATGCGGCGCCACCGAAGCTGCCGGTCGTCTAAGTCATTTGCGGGAACGCGAACTGCGGTCCGGAACTGGCGCTGTCCGGCCAGCGCTGCATCACGGCCTTGTGGCGCGTGTAGAAGCGCACGCCTTCAGGGCCGTAGGTGTGGTGGTCACCGAACAGGCTGCGCTTCCAGCCGCCGAAGCTGTTGAAGGCCATCGGCACCGGCAGCGGCACGTTCACGCCCACCATGCCGACTTCGATCTGGCGCACGAACTCGCGCGCCACGCCGCCGTCGCGGGTGAAGATGGCCACGCCGTTTCCGTATTCGTTGGCGTTGATGAGTTTCACGGCGCTGCCCACGTCCGGCAGGCGCACCACGCACAGCACCGGGCCGAAGATCTCTTCCTTGTAGATCGTCATCTCGGGCTTCACGTGGTCGAACAGGGTGCCGCCCACGAAGAAGCCGTTCTCGCAGCCCGCCACCGTGTGTCCACGGCCGTCCACCACCAGCGTGGCGCCCTGCTCCACGCCCTGGCCGATCAGGCGCTCGATGCGCTCCTTGGCGGCCCTGGTGATCACCGGTCCCATCTCGGCGCCGTCCTGCATGCCGTCGCCGATCTTGAGCGTTGCCGTGCGTTCGGCCAGCGCCGCCACCAGGCGGTCGCCCGCGTCGCCGATGGCTACCGCGACCGAGATCGCCATGCAGCGCTCGCCGGCGGAACCGTAGGCGGCGCCGACCAGGGCGTCGACCGCCATCTCCATGTCGGCGTCGGGCATGACGACCATGTGGTTCTTGGCGCCGCCCAGGGCCTGCACGCGCTTGCCGTTTGCCGAGCCGCGTGCGTAGATGTACTCGGCGATCGGGGTCGAACCGACGAAGCTGATCGCTTCCACCCCGGGATGGTCGAGCAGCGCATCGACCGCCACCTTATCGCCCTGGATCACGTTGAACACGCCATCCGGCAGGCCTGCTTCCTTCAGCAGGCGCGCATGCAGCAGCGAAGCCGAGGGATCGCGCTCGGAGGGTTTCAGCACGAAGGTATTGCCGCAGGCGATGGCGACCGGGAACATCCACATCGGCACCATCACCGGGAAGTTGAAGGGCGTGATGCCGGCCACCACGCCCAGCGGCTGGCGCATCGACCAGGCGTCGATGCCGCGCGCCACCTGGTCGGTGAACTCGCCCTTGAGCAGCTGGGGAATGCCGACCGCGAACTCCACCACCTCGATGCCGCGCGCCACCTCGCCCTTCGCGTCAGGGAAGGTCTTGCCGTGCTCGCGCGTGACGATGGCCGCGAATTCGTCGGCATGCTGGCGGCACAGCTGCAGGTAGTTGAACAGCACCCGCGCCCGCTGCAGCGGCGGCGTGGCGGCCCAGGCCGGGAAGGCGCCGGCGGCGGCGGCCACCGCCGCGTCCACGTCCTGCTGGTCGGCCAGCGCCACGCGCGCGCAGGGCTCGCCGCGCGCCGGGTTGTAGACGTCGGCGTGGCGCGCGCCGGGGCGCTCCGCCAGTTGTCCGCCGATGTAATGGGAAATCAGGGTGTCGCTCATGCTTCGCTCGGCTCAGTCAAGGTTTTTCAGGAGGGTCGCCAGCTTGCCGAACAGTTCGTCGACGTGCTGCCGTTCCAGGATCAGGGGCGGCGACAGCGCGATGATGTCGCCCGTGGTGCGGATCAGGATGCCGTCCGCAAAGGCTTTCTTGAGGGCGCTGTAGGCGCGCGCGCCCGGCTTGCCCGATATCGGCTCAAGTTCAATGGCGCCCACCACGCCGACCGAGCGCAGGTCGATCACGTGCGGCAGGCCGCGCAGCGAATGCAGGGCGTCCTCGAAATAGGGCTGGATCTGCTTGGCGTTCTCCATGACGCCCTGCTCGCGGAACACGCGCAGGGTGGCCTGGGCCGCGGCGCAGGCCAGCGGGTGGCCCGAGTAGGTATAGCCGTGGAACAGTTCGATGCCCGGCGGCGCGTCCATGAAGGCGTCGTGGATGTGGCGCCTGGAGAACACCGCCCCCATCGGCACGGCGCCGTTGGTGATGCCCTTGGCGACCGTCATCAGGTCCGGCTCGACCCCGAAGTAGTCGGCCGCGAAGGGCGTGGCCAGGCGCCCGAAGCCGGTGATGACTTCGTCGAAGATCAGGAGGATGCCGTGCTTGTCGCAGATGTCGCGCAGGCGCTTCAGGTAGCCTTTCGGCGGCACCAGCACGCCGGTGGAACCGGATACCGGTTCGATGATGACGGCGGCGATGGTGGACGCGTCGTGCAGCGCCACCAGGCGTTCCAGCTCGTCGGCCAGTTCTGCGCCGAAGTCCGGCTCGCCGCGCGAGAACGCGTTCTTGAGCAGGTTGTGGGTGTGCGGCAGGTGGTCCGCGCCCGGCAGCAGCGGGCCGAACTGCTTGCGGTTGGGGCCGATGCCGCCCACGGTCAGCCCGCCGAAACCGACGCCATGGTAGCCGCGCTCGCGCCCGATCAGGCGGGTGCGCCCGCCCTCCCCGCGCGCCTTGTGGTAAGCCAGCGCCATCTTGAGGGCCGTATCCACGGCTTCCGAGCCCGAGCTGGTGTAGAACACGTGGCCGAACTTGTGGCCGCTGAATTCCATCAGCTGCTCGGCCAGCTCGAAGGCGGCCGGGTGGCCCATCTGGAAGGTCGGGGCGAAGTCGAGCTGGCCGGCCATGGTGGCGATCGCCTCGACGATCCGGGGCTGGGCATGGCCGCAGGGCACGCACCACAGTCCCGCGGTGCCGTCCAGGATGCGATTGCCGTCCACATCGCGGTAATACATGCCTTCGGCCGAGACCAGCAGGCGCGGATCGTTCTTGTAATCGCGATTATTGGTAAAAGGCATCCAAAAGGACGCTAGCGAGCTGGGTCTCGACTCGTTCATTGCGCTTCTCCTTGGCATCGCGGCAACGGGGGCTTGATGGGCCCATGCGATGAGCGGTGATAAAGTGTGAACAAGTTTGGTCATCCTTGCAATCGGAACACGACCATATTGATTAGTATCAATCGGTGATATCGATAGCATGTTGTTATGCATCACCATGAGCGGCGCGCCGACTTTTGGCGCCAGGAATGGTATGCTTGCGGTTAAAACATTGACAATACTGAGACATGTCGACCTATTCCACTCCCGTCCTCACGACCCAACGCCTGGTGCTGCGCCCGCTGACCCACCAGGATGCGCCCGCCCTGTTCGCCGTCTTTTCCGACCCCGCCGTGGTGCGCTACTGGAGCGCCGACCCGTGGACCGACATTTCCTTCGCCGAGACCGCGATCGCGCGCGCGATGGAGAGCTACCGCGACGAAACCGACATCCGCTTCGCCATCGAACTGGCGGAGACGGGTGAGCTGATCGGCACGGTCAACCTGCACCACTTCTTCAACCAGAACAACCGCTGCGAGCTCGGTTACGCGCTGGGCAGCCCGCACTGGGGCAAGGGCTACGCCACCGAGGCGATCGCCGCCGCGCTCGAGCATGGCTTCCACGCCGCCAAGCTGAACCGGGTGGAGGCCGACATCGATCCGCGCAACAGCGCCTCGGCCAAGGTGCTGGAAAAGCTGGGCTTCCGCAAGGAAGGCTATATGCCGCAGCGCTGGCTGGTGCACGGCCAGTACGCCGACACGGTGAACTACGGACTCCTGCGCAGCTACTGGGAGGAGCGCAGCGCGGGCGGAGGCGCTGCGTGAACCCGAAAGCCATTGCGGGTGTGACTGCCCTGCTGGCCCTGCTGGGTGTCCAGCAGTCGGTAGCCGCCCAGGCCACGGTGCCGGTATGGCGCGAGCTGGTCATTTATCCGGCCGACGGCGCCTATCCCGCCGAGCTGGCGCGGCGCGGCGTGCAGGGCGAAGCCCTGGTCGAAGTCTCACTGGACGGGCAAGGCCGGCGCATGGCGCGGGTGCGTTCCTCGTCGCGTTCGGCCGAGCTGGACACCCTGGCCGCCCGCATCGCCGAACGCAGCGACGCCGCCACCCCGGTCGCGGGTGTGCGCACCGGGCTGGTGAAGGTCCTGTTCCGCAAGGACCACGCATCGACGGTCGCCGGCAAGACCTGCGCCGATTTCAATGTCGACGCGGCCTACCAGGCCGCCACCTTCCCGGAACGCGACGTGCGCGGCATGCCGGTGATGGTGGAGTCGATCGGCAAGCTCATCTACACCCTGCACCGCGAGACCCAGAGCAAGAGCTTCCCCGGCATGGGGCCGGTGCTGGACGCCACCGTGGCGGCCTGCGCACGCACGCCCGAGGCAGGCATGCTGGATGTGATGCGGCGCGAGGCGCTCAAGTTGCTGGAGTAGTAATTCGGCTAACTAACCGTTATCAGCGCTACAACCGTGCAGTTCGCGGCCTATTTTCCAGCACTCCCGCTTATCCGCCCTCCCGACCGTTAATCCCGGCATTTGCGCACTTCATCGGATGATGCTGGCGATCACTCCTGTGCGGGCCTACAGTAAAGCCATTCGCACACTGAAAGGAATGCACCGCATGAAAACCAACACCCGCTTCCAGTCCTTCGTCACCGACGTCAAAGTCGCAGGCCGCGGCTTCGCACGCGCCGTGAACGCCGGCAGCCGCACCCTGGCCGCGCAATCGTGGCCGGTCCTGCTCGTTGCCGCCATCGTGCTGGCTTGTATCTTGACCATCATTCCGCTGGCCGTGACCCTGTTCATCGCCTTCCTGGTGTTCAAGTACGTGGCCAACGCCATCTTCGACCGCCGTCCGCGCCCGGTCGCCCATCGCGACGTGGAGTAAATCATGGCCGCCACCCAGATCAACCGCGCCGTGGACTTCGTGCGCGACGCCGTCAGCGAGGCCAGCGCCCTGTGGTGGCGCTTCTTCGACTGGCTGGCCATGGTCGAGTGGCGCCAGCTCTACCTGATCTGGTTCCTCGTCCTGGCCTTCGGCGTCTTCTTCCGCCTGAACGAAGCAGCCGTGTGGTTCGTCGTCATCTCGCTGGCCGTCAAGGTGCTGGCCGGCGGCAAGCGGCGCGCCGAGCTGATGGCCAAGGAAGCCTCGGACAAGGCCAACGTCGCCACCCTGGAACGCCGCCTGATGGAAGCCAAGATGGCGGCGCTCCAGGCCCAGGTCGAGCCGCACTTCCTGTTCAACACCCTGGCCCTGATCGGCCAGCTGATCGAGACCGATCAGAAGGAAGCGGCGCGGGTGCACGCCCACCTGGTCGAGTACCTGCGTTCTTCGCTGCCGCAGATGCGCGCCGGCACCGGCGCCACCCTGGGCAAGCAGGTCGAACTGTCGCGTGCCTATCTGGCCATCATGCAGGCCAGGATGAAGGAGAGGCTCATGGTGCGCTGGGAAGTTCCCGATTTCCTGGGCAGCTCGCCCTTCCCGCCGATGATGCTGCAGACCCTGATCGAGAATTCGATCAAGCACGGGCTGGAGCCCAAGGTGGCGGGCGGCACCATCGTGATCCGCGCCCACGTGGTCGGCGCCATCCTGCACGTGGACGTGTGCGACGACGGCGTCGGCATCGACATGCATGCTCCCGAAGGCGTGGGCCTGGCCAACATCCGCGAACGCCTGGCGCTGCTATACGGCGCCCAGGCCGAGCTGGTGATCGAGACCCCCTTGGGCGGCGGCGCCTGCGCCTCGATCCGCCTGCCCTACAAGATGACGGAGGAAGGATGAGTCCAGCCGCGCCGACTGCACTGATCGCGGACGACGAGGCGCCGATGCGCGAACAGCTGCGCATGCGCCTGCAGGAAGCATGGCCCGAACTGCGCATCGTCGCGGAAGCGGCCAATGGCATGGAAGCGGTGGCGATGGCCGAGGTGCAGCAGCCGGACATCGTCTTCCTCGACATCCGCATGCCGGGCATGGGGGGCATCGACGCCGCCAAACAGCTCTACAGCCATTGCCATATCGTGTTCGTCACCGCCTACGACCAGTATGCGGTGGACGCCTTCGAGCAGGGGGCGATCGATTACCTGCTCAAGCCGGTGACGACGGAACGGCTGGCGACCACGCGCGCGCGGCTCGGCAAGCGGCTGGCCCGGCCGCCGCAGGACATCGGCGCCCAGCTGGCGCAACTGAGCGGCTTGCTGCGCGACGGCGCTGGCGCACCGCGTCCGAACTACCTGCGCTGGATCCAGGCCCAGGTGGGCAACAGCCTGCGCATGATCAGCACGCGCGAAGTGCTGTTCTTCCAGTCCGAGGACAAGTACACACGGGTGCAGACACTCACGGCCGAGCTGCTGATCCGCAAGACGCTCAAGGAGCTGGCGGATGAACTCGATCCGGATGAGTTCTGGCGGATTCACCGCTCGACCCTGGTGCGGGTCGATGCGATCAGCGAAGTCTCGCGCGACTTGCGGGGAAGGCAAATGCTGCGCCTGCGTAACTGGGCGGGAGAGCTGGAGGTGAGCCGCAACCACACCTATCTCTTCCAGCAGATGTAATCCGCAGCGCTCTCTGGAAAAATTTCCGTCCGGCTTTTTCCTACCCCAAACATTAGAAATGGTGCAATGTCAAAGTAGTAAACTTTGCATAAACCGCACAGAATCATCCCATTAGGATGAACTCTTAACAAACTACTTTAAGTGCAAAACCGTGTCTGATAGCATCCCTTTTCTTCTGGAGGGACGCATGAGTGAACACGGCAGGAACGACGCTCGCAAAGACCGGGCAACCGCACAAATCGTGGACGCGGGGCTGCATATCTGCGGCCAGCATGGAGTGAATCCCGCATTGGATTTTTTGGAAGAAGCCGGCGTCCCCAGGCCCGTCGCGCTTCGAGTGCTGTGCTCGCCGGACCACTTTCGCAAGCGCGAACGGCGGAGGTTCAGACGACCCGGCCGGCCAGCCGAGCAAGCACCCCTGCCTTTTACAGAAATGGCAGAGCCGCAATACTAGCGGACACCTGGCGAGTTGAGCAGGAACGGGGATGGTCCGCGCATCCCCACGAGGTCTTCCGTTACCCAAACAGCCCTTCGTCCGAGCCATCGCCATCGAAGAAACCGCCCAGGCTGTCGTCGTTGCTGTCTAGAAAGCCTTCCGACTCTCCGATCGCCCCGAGTCCCGCCTGTTCGGCCAGCGAACTGCCGGACTGATCGTTATCCGACAGCAGATGCTGGCCTCCTCCACCGTCGTGGTCATGGAACAGGTTATCGAGACCATGGAACAGGAAGCTGCCCGCCGCCACGCCGGCCGCCGTTGCCGCCATCGTTCCCAGCAAGCCCCCTCCCCGGCTCATCCCGCCGGGCATCGCGTGCTGATAGCTCGGCTGGTAGGCATGCTGGTAATGCTGCGGCGCCTGCGTGGGCTGGGACCGGCCGCGTCCCCATACGTGATCGAGGAAACCGCCACCCCGGCTTTGCTGGGCGGAATTCACCTGGTTCTCCAGCGCCGCGATGCGGGCACGGGCGCTGTCCAGGGCCTGTTCCATCAACAGCGCGCGCTGCACCAGCAGGTAGGCCGCGTCGGGCTGCTGCTCGAAGGCGCGCTGGATCAGGGCGTCGGCTTGCGGGTCTTTCTTGATACCGCGGGCCTGGACCAGCTGGCCCAGGAAATCGTGAAGCATGTTTGCATCGGATGGGCTCATGGTGGTGCTCCTCATCGTTAGACATCGATAAGGAATCATGTTGTGTGCATGACCCGAAATTCAAGTTCGACAAGCCCGTTGCGGTACCATGTCCAGGCCGCCACCACGAGGAGACCGCCATGGGTTCGACCCTGATTCCCTGCCTGCGTTACCAGGACGCGCATGCCGCCATCGACTGGCTGTGCCGGAATTTTGGCTTCCAGAAACGCACCGTCATCCCGAACAAGAGCGGCGGCGTGGCGCATGCGGAGCTCGTGCTCGGCGACGGCATGGTCATGCTCGGTTCGCACATGGACGACCGGCTGGCCGGGGTCATCGTTCCGCCGGATCGCGTTGGCGGCGTGCAGACCCAGACCACCTGGGTTCAGGTGGCGGACGCCGACGACGTCTACGCGCGCGTGGTCGACAGCGGCGCCACGGTGGTCCAGGAAATCGACGACGCGCCCTTCGGCGGCCGCACCTTCGCCTGCCGCGATCCGGAAGGCCATGTGTGGCATGTCGGCACCTGGGATGCCTGGGCTTCCTCTGCGCAGTGAGGCTTTGCTATGCTAGCGGTTTGAATGCAACCACCCTAGGGATAACAACATGGTTTCGCTGGCTGATCAATTATTGAAAGCGGGCCTGGTCGACAAGAAGAAGGTCAAGCAGGTTCACCAGGACAAGAGCAAGCAGCACAAGATCGAACTGCGCACCGGCGCGGAAGCGAAGAACGAGTCGCGCGAGGCGGCTCTGGAATTGCAGCGCAAGAACGCCGAGCGTGCGCGCGAGCTGAACGCCCAGCGCGACGCGGCCGCGACGCAGAAGGCCATCATGGCGCAAATCGTGCAGATGGTGCAGCAGAACAAGCAGCCGAAGACGAAGAACGGCAAGGACGACGTGCCTTACAACTTCACCTTCGGCACCAAGATCGAGCGCATCTACGTGTCGCCCCAGGTGCAGGAACACCTGGTCGCCGGCCGCCTGGTCATCGTCGGCACGAATGTTGGCAACAAGGGCGGCTTCGAACTGGTGCCGCGCGTGATCGCCGAGAAGATCGCGGAACGCGATGCCTCGCTGGTGGTGCAGGTGAAGAAGCCCAGCCAGGCGGTCGAGGAGGACGATCCTTACGCGGCTTACAAGATTCCTGACGATCTGATGTGGTAAGCCGGCAGCCGTAGGGGGGGGGGGGGGGGGCGCCGCCCCCCCCCCCCCCGCCC
>NZ_JAGPWD010000040.1 GCF_018119395.1 Massilia sp. ZL223 | reverse complement strand
GCCTCTTTGGTCCCGTTTTTTTATGCGTTGCCGGCTGCGGTGCGGACTTAGGTCCCCCTCGGCCGGAATCCAAGTTCGCAGAGCAGTGAGAACAGAAACGCCAGCTACATCTGCCTGAACAACTCCACATAATTCCTGCTCACCACCAGCTGCTCCTCCCGCCCCTTGAGCCGCACCAGCAACCTCCCGCGAAAATCCGTCCTCGTCCCGGCCACATGCTTCGCCGCGACAATGACCCCGCGATGAATCTGCCAGAACCGCTGCGGATCGAGCTGCTCCTTTAACTTGCTGAGCGGCGTCCGGATCAAGCTCTCCCCATCCGCCAGGAACACGCTGGTGTACTTGTCGTTGCTCTGAAAGTAAATCACCTCGTCGATGGAAATCAGCCGCGTCTCCTGCCCATGCGCCGCCCGGATCCACTGCAAAGGCGCGGGCGTCCCGACGCCGATCTGGCGCAGCAGCGCCTGCAGCGCATCCGCCGCCGGAACCGGCGTAGGCAGGGCCTGCTTGAGCCGATCCACCGTCCGCTGCAGCCGCTCCAGCCCGATCGGCTTGAGCAGGTAATCGAAGGCCGCATGCTCGAATGCCTGCAAGGTGTAATGCTCATACGCCGTCGTGAAAACCACCCTCGGCGGCTTCGGCCCAGTGCACAGGCGGGCCGCCAGCTCGATCCCGGTCAGCCCCGGCATCTGGATGTCGAGGAACACCACGTCCGGCGCCAGTTCGTCGATCAGTTCCAGGGCCTGTATGCCGTTGGCGGCGCGCGTGACGCGCAGCTCCGGCCAGGCTATGGCCAGTTGGGAAGCGAGGTAGTCGAGCAGATGCGGTTCGTCGTCTGCGATCAGGGCGCGGGGATGGTCGATGATGTCACCGTCGGAGAAGGGAGCAGCAGGCGCGCGGTCACGCCGCCCTCCGGGTTTTCAATCAGCTGGACCTGGCCGCCGAGCTGGCGCAGCCGCTCCCGCAGGTTCGCCAGCCCCAAGCCGCCGCCGGGACGCGGCGGCGCCAAGCGCAGTCCGAGGCCGCTGTCGGCCACTTCGACGCACAGCATGCCGCCGTCCAGGCGCGCACGGATGACGATCTCGCCGCCGTCCAGCTTGGGCTCGATGCCGTGCATGATCGCGTTCTCCACCAGCGGCTGCAGCAGCATCGGCGTCATCGGCAGGGCGCGCACCGAAGGCTCGGCCTCGATCCGCCAGCGCAGGCGCCCGGCCATGCGCACGTCCAGCACGTCGAGGTAGGCACCGGCCAAGTCGAGTTCACTGCCCACGGTCGCATGCTCGGCGCGGCTGGCCGCCAGGCTGGCGCGCAGGTAGTCGATGAAGCGCTCCAGCATGCGGCGCGCCTGCGCCGGCTGGCTGTCGATCAGGCTGACTACGTTGGCCAGGGTGTTGTAGAGGAAGTGCGGTTCGATCTGCGCCTGCAGCGCGCGCAGGCGCGCCTCGGCCACCAAGCGGCCGGCGGCGGCGATCTGTTCCTGCTGCCGCGCCATCTCGGCCGCGCGCCGCATGCGCCGTTCGCCAGCGGACAGCACCATGACCATCAATGCCGCCGTGATCAGGGCGAAGGCCAGCAGGAAGGTCAGGGTGTCGGTGTACTGGAAAAAGCGCAGCGGGCTCCTGCCGACGACCAGCGCATTGCCGAAGGGGATGCCGATCACGCTGGCCAGCGCGATCGCCAGCACCTGGGCTGCACGGAAGCGCCACAGCTTATCGCGCGGGAAGTTACGTTCGAGGAGCTCCAGCATCCCGTGGATCATGAAGCCGATCAGGTTGCTGATGACCAGGGTGGCGAACAGCAGCCGCGCGAAGGACATGCCCGAGCGGCCCATCAGTTTCTGCAGCACGGTCAGCACGAGCGCGAGCGCGCTGCTCCAGATCGCCGTATAGAGCAGGTTGCGCAGGAGCGAAGGCGGCCAGCGCCGGAACAGCGGAATCAGTTCCAGCGGATGGTGGCCGCGCTCGCGGGCCAGGTTGGCGGCGGCAGGTTCTTGGGTAGTGATCATGCGGACAAGAAATTACCATGAAAGCAGTGCGGCGTGCGATAGGGCAGCCTCGCCAGCGCCAGCGGCCCGGCGCTGACCCGCGCCGCATCGAACACGGTCAGCACGCCCACGCCTTTGCGCAGGTCCTGCGCCACGCCGACCAGGTAGCCGTCGGTTTCGGAGCGTGCATGACGGCGCGGGACCAGGACGTGCTCTTCCACCTGCCAGCCGGCGCCGAAGCGGTAGCTGTCCACCGTGCCCGTGTCCGTGTCCACCAGGTTGACGCTCGACAGCACGGCCTCGCCGCCGTCGCCGAGCAGGACCAGGCGGCGGTGGCGGCTGCCGACCACCTGCGGCGCCACGCGCGGGAATTCACTGGGCCCGAACAGGCGGCTGGTGCGCGCCTGGCCGGCCGCATAGTCGAGGCAGACCTGCACCGCTTCGCTACGGGACTGCAGGCTGGCGGGGCGCTCGCCGGCCATCAGGCCGCCCAGCTCGGCCAGCACGTCGCCCGCATGCAGCACCACGTCGAAGCGGGTGCAGGCGCCGTCTTCCCAGGCGTTCCCGAAGTGGAACACCATCTGCGGCGGCAGCTCGAACACCTTGCGCACGGTTAAGCTGTCTTTCGACACCACGACCACGCGCAGCGGACGGGCCGAGGGACCGTCGCCGGCCCAGCGGTGGCGCTCGGCGAAGCTCATGCTGTTGCCGGGCTGCAGATCGTAGGGCGGCACCAGGAAGATCAGGTGGCTCGCGCTGACAGCGAAGTCGTGCACCATGGCTTGCCGGGGCACCTCGATCACGCCCGTGCGCAAGACCTGGCCGTCGCTTCCGATCTGGTACAGGGCAATGCGGCCCGAGCCGGGCAGGGCGCCGAAGTTCCACATGCCGCCCTGGGGATCCAGCTTGGGATGGGCCGAGAAGGGCATCGCGCGCAAGTCATCGCGCCAGGTCTTGAGGCCCACCGTGGCCAGGGTGTCCGGATCGACTTCGGTGGCCGACCCGCCTTCCCACAGCGCGTACACGCGGCCATTGAAGGGCAGCAGGTTGGTATTGGCGGCGTTCAGGGTGTCGTTGTCGCGAAAGCCCCGGCGCGCCAAGTGGGTGCCGAACGAGGGGTAGAGGAACTGCCCAGCCTGGGTTTCATCGAGGTAGCGGCAGGTTTCGACGAAGCGGCCCCGGTGGCTCACGCGGCCGCCGGCGATGGTCCAGCGCTGGGCGAAGCCGTCGCCATCGAACCAGTGTTGGTAACGCTCGCCGCCGAGTTCGAAGCGGCCAGGGCCGTTACGGTAAAAGCTGCCCTGCAGGTCGGCGGGAAGCCGTCCGCTGATCACCGCCTGGCCGGCCTGGCTGCCGACCGTGTCGGCATACACGGCCAAAGCCGGCTGGCGGGCGAGGGCGGCGTGAAAGCGGCGGTAGGTTTCCGCATCGGCGCGGGCGGCGCCCGTGAGCGCCAGGGCGGCCAGGCCGAGTCCGGATTCGAGAAAGCGGCGGCGGTTCATGGCCTTAGCGCAGCGAAATGGTGGTGGCCGTGCCGGCGGCGGGAATGGCGAACTTCACCTGCTCGAAGGATGGCGGGCCCATCTTGCCGAGGGCATTGTTGCTGAAGGCATAGTCCTCGGTCGGGATACCGACCAGGTTGCGGTCCATCTTGCCGTTGCCGTTGGCGTCATGGAACAGGCTGAAGCCGAACTCTCCTTCCGGCACGTCCTTGATCAGCACATTCACCGTACCGGCGCTGGCCGGCACGCGCGCTACCTTGGCAGGGCGTTTCAGGAAGCTGTCGGCGGAATCGAAGAGCGCCACCATGATGCTGCCTTCGGAGGATTTGACGTCGTCGATGCGGATCGCCAGGTCGCCGGCCTGGGCGGCGGCGGACATCAGGAAGAGACTGCAGCAGGCAGCGGTGCGGATGAGGGTCATTGGTGTCTCCATTCGTTGGTTGATGGAGGCACTGTAGCGGCCCGGATGCGCGCGTGCGGGGGCGTGCGACGAGCCGGGGCCCGGACGGCGCGAGTTGCAGCTTAACGGCGCGAAATGTCATGACCCAAGCGTGCGCCGGTTGCCGCCGGCTGGCGAATCGTTATGATGGCGGCATGAGGCGGCAATTCCTTTGCCGCGGTCGCGTCTGGCTCAGGAGGCTGACATGGACGAACACGGCAATGAATACATCGGCACGGTCTTCGTGCTGCCCGAATCCCGCTGCTTCGAACTCAAGACCACGATCCGCGGCGAACCCGGGACCGTGCACGGCACCATTTCCCAGCAGTTGGCGGCCCGTTTCGAAGATCACGGGCAGGACGCCATCGATCCGCGCCAGGTGGCGCTGCGCCCGAGGAGGGTGGAGGTGGTGACCCGCGAGATCCACGAGCGGCACCGGGCGTCACGCACGGTGCATTGCTTGACGCGGGTGTATGACATGGAGGATTTGGGGTCGGCGACGCCGGTGCCGGTGGCGACGGTTTGAAGTTAGTGGTTTGCGTAGTTCAACCAGCGCCTGCAGAAACAAGCAGACGAAAAAAAACCGCCCAGTAAATACTGGACGGTTTTTTGCGACCCTACGCCTGCTCAGCCGAAGCTGACGAAGCGCTGCGGAATATCGATTGCCCCCGACTGCGCAGCAGCCGCGTAGGCACGCATTTCGGCAACGACGGCTTCGAGCTGTTCATTGCCGGGATTTTCGATAAAGCACTTCATGCGTTCTTGCAGCGACGCCTGCTGGTCACGCCATTCGTAACGGGAAGACTTACTCATGCTGCCTCCTCGCGGTGCGCCGCTGTTGTGTTGTTAGTATTCATGACATCCTCCTGTAAAGGCCTTCAGGGTCTCACACAAGGCAGAGGCGGGTCGGTGCGATGACGCACAATCTTGCCTTATGGACTCTTGAGAATACTACGATAAAACAGTTCCATGCGCTGACTCAGCAGGCGCTGCGCTTCCTCGCCACAGGGTTCCTGTTCAGGGAACAGGAAGCGGCCGATCGGATCGCCGCTGATGCAGCCGATCAGGTAGGCCGGCAGCAGCTCGTAGGGCAGGCCTTCGCGTAATTGCGCGCGCACCTCTAGCCGGGAAAAATAACGGTCCAGCATCTCGCGCGTCAGGCGCGGCCCGGCGTCGTAGAAGGCTTCCGCCAGTTCCGGATTGCTGGCCGATTCCGCGATCACCACGCGCTGCAGGGCCACGGCTTCCGGCTCGCACAGCAGCACGGAAAACACACGGGCGAAGTCGTCCAGCACCTCGCGTATGGGACGCGTGTCGTCTTCCATGCTGCCGGCAGGGAAGAAGCGCTCGCGTCGCGAAGCCAGCGCGGCCTTGAGCAGGCCCGCCTTGCCGCCGAATTTCACGTAGATGGTGCGCACCGCCACCCGCGCCTCGCGCGCGATCGCCTCCAGGCTCACCTTGGTATAGCCATGCTTGAGGAACAGGCCGGCTGCGGCCTGGATCAGTTCCTGGGTACGTGCTTCCACCTCCGACGCTTTCGGCCGGCCGGCTGATTTGACGCCGCAGGTGTGAGGGGACATCGGTTTGCTCATGAAGCGGACTTTAGAGGAAACTCTAATGAAATGCAACCGTTTCATTTCTTGACTTCCGGCGCGGAGTGGAAAATAATGCGCATAACCCATTTCATTTCTTCGGAGTACTCCATGGCAGAAGCGCACACCCCGGCCGAGCACAAGCCAGCCGCAGCCGCATCCAACCCCGCCGCACCCGTCCCGCCGTCGGCCCCTGCCAAGGCGCCGCCGAACAAGCGCGTGCTGACCGTGGTCGGGCTGATCGCGCTGGCGGCCCTCGGGGCGGGTGGACGCATGTGGTACAAGAGCCAGCACTTCGTGGAGACCGAGAACGCCTACGTCACCGGCCGCGTGCACCCGGTGTCGGCACGCGTGGCCGGCGTGGTCACCCGCGTGCTGGTGGACGATAACCAGATGGTCAAGGCGGGCGACGTGATCGCCGAGCTGGATCCGGCCGACCACGCCGTGCGCGTCGAGCAGATCGAAGCCCAGATCGCCAGCGTGCAGCAGCAGATCGAACAAGCCGGCGCGCAAGTCGCGCAGGTGCGCGCCCAGGCGGCCGCGGCCGGCGCCCAGGTCAAGCAGGCCGAGGCCCAGCTGGTGCGTGCGCGCCAGGATGCCGAGCGCTTCGGCCAGCTGTACAACGAGACCATGAAGGCGGTTTCGAAGGCCGAGGTGGACGCCTCCAGCGCCGCCCGCGCCGGCGCGGTGGCCGACGTGGCCGCGCGCCGCGAGAGCGCCAGCGCGGCCCAGGCCCAGGTGGCCTCCGCCGATGCCGCGCGCGACGTGCTCAAGGCCCAGGTCAAGGTGCTGGAAGCCCAGCTCAAGGACGCGCGCCAGCAGATGGCCTACAACCGCATCGTGGCCCCGGTGGCGGGCCGCGTCGGCAAGCGCAGCATCGAAGTGGGCGCGCGCGTGCAGCCGGGCCAGCAGCTGCTGGCCGTGGTCGAGGACAATGTCTGGGTCGTCGCCAACTTCAAGGAAACCCAGCTGGCCGGCCTGGAGCCGGGCCAGCAGGTACACCTGGAAGTCGATGCGCTGCCGGGCAAGGAACTGGTCGGCCGCGTGGACAGCTTCTCGCCGGCCTCGGGCAACCAGTTCGCGCTGCTGCCGGCCGATAACGCGACCGGCAACTTCACCAAGGTCGTGCAGCGCGTGCCGGTCAAGATCACCCTCGATCCGCAGGACATGAAGAAGTACGCCGGCCGCCTGGTGCCGGGCATGTCGGTGGTGGCCGAGGTCGAACTGGGCCAGAAGGCCGCACACACCCAAACCGCCTCCGCGGCGCACTAAGGAAGCGCCATGACTTCCCTGAGCAAGCCCGCGACCGCGGGCGGCGCTCCCGCCACGCCTTACTCGCCGCCGGTCGGCGCGCGCGTCGACGCCCGCACCTGGGTCGCGGTCGCCGCCGGGATGCTGGGCGCCTTCATGGCGGTGCTCGACATCCAGATCACCAACTCCTCGCTGCGCGACATCCTCGGCACCTTGTCGGCCACGCAGGAGGAGGGTTCCTGGATCTCGACCGCCTACCTGTGCGCCGAGATCGTCGTGATCCCGATGACCGCGCTGCTCACGCGCGCCTTCGGCGTGCGCAACTACATGATGGGCACGACCGCCTTGTTCCTGCTGTTCTCGACCCTGTGCGGGGCGGCCTGGAACCTCGAGAGCATGATCGTGTTCCGCATGCTGCAGGGCTTCACCGGCGGCGCCCTGATCCCGATGGCGATGACCCTCGTGATCACCCGCCTGCCCGCCAACAAGCGCGCGGTCGGCATGGCGATCTTCGGCCTGACCGCGACCCTGGCGCCGGCCATGGGGCCGACCCTGGGCGGCTACCTGTCCGAGCTGTACGGCTGGCCCTCGATCTTCTACATCAACTGGGTGCCGGGCGTGCTCCTGATCGCCGGCCTGATGTATGGCCTGGACAAGGAAAAAGCGAACCTCAGGACCCTGGTCAACGCCGACTGGCTCGGCATCGGCCTGATGGCGATGGGCCTGGCCTGCCTGACCATCTTCCTGGAAGAGGGCAACTCGAAGGACTGGTTCGAGTCCGAGTTCATCGTGACCTTCGCCGCGCTGTCCTTGACCGGCATCCTGGGCTGGGTGGCGGTGAGCTTCTCGCGTCCCGATCCTTTCGTGAACCTGGCCCTGTACGGGCAGCGCAACTTCCTGGTCGCGACCACGCTGTCGGCCGTGACCGGCATGGGCCTGTACGGCTCCTCGTTCCTGCTGCCGCTCTACCTGGGCCAGATCGCCGGCTATACGCCGATGCAGATCGGCGAAGTGATCGCCTGGGTCGGCCTGCCGCAGCTGTTCGTGATGCCTTTCGCGGCGGCGCTGTCCTCCAAGGTCGACAACCGCATCCTGTGCTCCTTCGGCCTGCTGCTGTTCGGCGGCTCCTGCCTGATGAACGCCTTCATGGACGCGAGCACCGGCTACGACCAGCTGATGCTGACCCAGATCGTGCGCGCCATCGGCCAGCCCTTCGTGATGCTGACCCTGTCGAACTTCGCCATGTCAGGCCTGCCGCCGCGCGACATGCCTTCGGCCTCGAGCCTGTTCAACATGACCCGCAACCTGGGCGGCTCGATCGGCATCGCGCTGCTGGCCACCTCGCTGACCAACCGCGAGCACTTCCACTCGGCGCGCCTGGGCGAGGCGGTGTCGAACTACGCGCCGGCGACCCAGCAGCGCCTGGAACAGCTGACCCAGGGCTTCATCGCCAACGGCATGGACCCGGCCACCGCCGCCAGCCAGGCGCTCGCCGTGATCGACCGCATCGTGCGGCGCGAATCCTATGTGATGGCCTACAACGACGGCTTCCTGATCATCGGCCTGGTGCTGATCGGCTGCATCGCGGCGATCTGGATGGCCGACAAGGTCAAGTCGCCGGGCGGCGCCTCGGGTGCACATTGAATACGAAAGCAGAGAACATGAAGAAGCCATTCGCACTTACCATGATCGCCGCCTCGCTGCTGCTGGCAGGCTGCACCACTGTCGGTCCCGACTTCAAGGCCCCGGCCGCGCCAGGCGACGCGGCCTTCCGCCACGCGGCAGCCGGCGGCGACAGCGCGCGCCTGCCCGCCAGCTGGTGGACCGTGTTCGGCGACGCCACGCTCGACAGCCTGGAGCAGCGCGCCCTGCGCGACAACCCGGGCGTGCAGGCCGCCGCGCAGCGCCTGCTGCAGGCCCAGGCCCAGCTGGGCGTGGTGCGCGTCGGACAGGCGCCCACGGTCGCCGTCGGCGCCGGCATCTCGAACTCGCGCACCTCGTCCGAGACTTCGCAGGGCATCGCGCTCGGCCGCCGTTCGATCGAGGGCAACAACTTCAGCGTCGGCGCTTCGCTGTCGTATGAGCTGGACCTGTGGGGCCGCGTGCGCCGCGTGGTCGAAGCGGCCGACGCGCAGGCGCTGGCGGCCCAGGATGACCGTGACGGCGTGATCCTGCTGCTGTCGAGCCAGGTGGCGTCCTCGTACTGGCAGCTGCGCGGCCTGGACACCGAGCTGGCGATCCTGCGCGGCGCGCTGGACACCCGGCGCGAGGCCCAGGAACTGGTCGAGGCGCGCTTCAAGGCCGGCCTGTCGAACGAGCTGGATGTCTCGCGCGCCCGCATCGAACGCGCCAACGCCGAGGCCGACCTGCACGAAGTGCAGCGCCAGCGCAACCTGGTCGAACACGCGCTGGCCACCCTGGTCGGCGCCTCGCCGAGCGCGCCGCTCATGCAGGCGTCAAACGCCGCGCTGCCGCAGCCGCCAGGCATCCCGGTCGGCCTGCCGGCCAGCCTGGTGGGCCAGCGCCCGGACCTGGCGGCCAGCGTGGCCCAGCTGCGCGCGGCCAATGCCCAGGTGGGCGTGGCGGAAGGCGCCTTCTATCCCTCGCTGTCGCTGACCGGTAACTTCGGTTTCGCTTCCGAGCACCTGCGCGACCTGGCCAGCGGCGGCGCGCGCCAGTTCTCGGCCGGTCCGCTGGCGCTGTCGCTGCCGATCTTCGACGCGGGCCGCAACCGCTCCAACCTGGCGCTGTCCAAGGCGCGCTACGAGGAAGCGGTGGCCAGCCACCAGGGCAAGCTGCTCACGGCGCTGCGCGAAGTCGAGGATGCGCTGTCGGACGTGGAGCAGCGCCAGAAGCAGGGCGAGGTCCAGGCCCAGTCGCAGCAGGCGGCCAGCCGCGCGCTGCTGGTGGCGCAGGCGCGCTATGAGCGCGGCGTGTCGACCTACCTGGACGTGACCGACGCCCAGCGCAGCGCGCTGGCGGCGGACCGGGCTGCCGCGCAGATCCGCACCCAGCGCCTGCTGGCCACCGTGGCCGTGGCGCGCGCCATCGGGGGCGGCTGGGAGCAGGGGCCCGCGCTGGCGACCGTCCGCTAGAGCATAGGCCGGTTGAACGCGTCGGCGGGTTTCCCGCCGCCGCGTTCAACCATCTTATGCATACCTGATAATTCATCTTTCCTTATCCCTTGCGGTTTACAATGGTCCGGTTGCCAACACAACCATAAGAGACCATGAAGAATCTCCTCGCACCACTCGTGCTCGCCGCAGCCGTCGGCGCCGCCTTCAACGCCCAGGCTCAACAGGCCACGGGCCCGGCCACCGCGGAACAACTGCAGGCCATGAGCAAGCGCTTCGCCCCGGCCGAGCTGCGCGCCGACGTATCGAAGCTGTCCAAGGGCGACCGCGTCGCCATCGCCAAGCTGATCGATGCCGCCAAGATCGTCGACACCCTCCAGCTGCGCCAGCGCTGGGCCGGCAACGAGGCCCTGCACGCCGCGCTGCGCAAGGACACGACGCCGCTGGGCCGCGCGCGCCTGGAAGCCTTCTGGCTCAACAAGGGCCCGTGGTCGGGCCTGGACGACAACCGCTCCTTCATGCCGGCCGAGTACGCGGGCATCAAGATCCCGGCCAAGAAGCCGGAAGGCGCCAACTTCTATCCGGAAGGGGCCACCAAGGCCGCCCTCGAAAGCTGGATGAATGGACTGAATGCCGAGGACAAGCAGCAGGCCCAGTGGTTCTTCACCGTGATCCGCAGCGACAGGGACGGCGGTTTCCGCACCGTGAAGTATTCGGACGAATACCGTCCGGAGCTGGAACTGCTGGCCAAGCTGCTGCGCGAAGCGGCCGCCGCCACCGACAACGCCTCGCTCAAGAAATTCCTGACCTTGCGCGCCGACGCCTTCCTGTCGAACGACTACCTGGCGTCGGATTTCGCCTGGATGGACCTGGATTCGCCGGTCGACGTCACCATCGGGCCCTACGAGACCTATAACGACGAGCTGTTCGGCTACAAGGCCGCCTTCGAAGCCTATGTCAGCATCCGCGATCCGCAGGAAACGGCCAAGCTGAACTTCTTCGGCAAGCACCTGCAGGAGCTGGAAGACAACCTCCCGCTCGACAAGCGCTACCGCAATCCGAAGGTGGGCGCGATCGCGCCGATGGTGGTGGTGAACGAGGTCTATGGCGCGGGCGACGGCAACATGGGCGTGCAGACCGCCGCCTACAACCTGCCCAACGACGAGCGCGTGATCCGCGAGCGCGGCTCCAAGCGCGTGATGCTCAAGAACGTACAGCAGGCCAAGTTCAGATCGACCCTGACCCCGATCAGCAAGCAGGTATTGCGGGCGCAGGACCAGAAGGACCTGGATTTCGAATCCTTCTTCACCCACATCCTGGCCCACGAGATCATGCACGGCCTGGGACCGCACCACACGAAGAAGGACGGCAAGGACTCGACCCCGCGCCAGGACCTGAAGGACACCTACTCGACCATCGAGGAAGCCAAGGCCGACATCACCGGCCTGTGGGCGCTGGGCTACATGATGGACAAGGGCCTGCTGAAAGACACCCTGGGGCAGGGCGAGGCGGCCGAGCGCAAGCTGTACAACACCTTCCTGGCCTCCGCCTTCCGCACCCTGCACTTCGGCCTGACCTCCTCGCACGCGCGCGGCATGGCGATCCAGATGAACTACCTGCTCGACAAGGGCGCCTTCGTCGCCCACCCGGACGGCACCTTCTCGGTCGACTTCAAGAAGATTAAGGCCGCCGTGGCCGACCTGGACCGCGACTTCCTGACCATCGAGGCGACCGGCGACTATGCCGCGGCCCGCCAGATGATGGACAAGTACGTCGTGATCCGTCCGGAAGTGCGCAAGGCGCTCGACAAGCTCAAGTCGGTGCCGAACGACATCCGACCGGCCTTCGTGACAGCGGCGGGCTTGACGAAAAAGTAAAGCGCGCAGCACCTGGTGGACGCCGCGCTGTGGCGCGGTGTCCACAAGCGCTCGGGCGATTGGCGTCATTACAACGCTTGTGCCGTTAAAGTGGGTAAAAGCGGAAGGGCTGTCTAATAATGAAACGACAGCCATGCTATATTCGTTTCCGTTGCTTTACGGAAAAGCGGCGAACGCTCCCCGCATTCTCGCCGCATAGCGAACCATGATTCCCACGACCCCGACCATTGGCGCCCGGCTGAGACTCAGCTACGGCGTGGTCTTCCTATTGATGATCTGCCTGAGCGCGCTGGCCATGATGCGCATGGGCGAGGTCAGGAAGGACCTCGACCGCATCGAGGACAACAAGATCAAGCTGCGTTATGCGGCCGAGATGCGCGTCAGCGTGCACGACCGCGCCACCGCGCTGCGCGACGTGGTCCTGGCGGCCGACCCCGCCGCGGCCACCGCCCCGATCAGCCAGATCAAGCTGCTCGACGACAGCTATGCCCGTTCGGCCGAACCGCTGGACACGCTGTTCAAGGAATTGAAGGGCGTCCTGCCCGAGGAGAAGGAAGCCCTCGCCGCGATCAGGGCGCAGGAGCACCGCGCCAAGACTCTGATGAATCGCGTGATCGAACTGCATGCCGCCGGCGAGGCCGCCGAGGCCAGCCTCCTGCTGTCGCAGCAGGCCGCGCCGGCTCTGGTGGACTGGCTGGCGACCGTGAAGCGCTTCATCGAGCTCGAGGACAAGCTCAACGAAGAAGCGGCGCTGAATGCGCGCCGCACGGCCGGTGGCTTCTCCGGCTGGCTGGCGCAACTGTGCGTCATCGCCATCGCCGCCGCCGCGTTCAGCGCCTGGTTCGTGGGACGCGGCCTCGGCAAGCCGGCTGCGCAGCCGGAGGAACCCGCCGCCGAACCCGCGGCGCCGATATCGGACAAGGCCGCCGAGTTGATCGGCGTTATCGACGGCATCGCTTTCCAGGCGCATATCCTGGCCCTCAACGCCGCGGTCGAGGCCGCCAAGACGGCCGAGCAGGGCGGAGAGTGCGCGATGGCGGTTGCGGACGTGCGCGACCTGGCCCGGCGTTCGGCGACGGCCGCGCGCGACATCCGCACGCTGGTCGGCCGCTCACCCGGTCAGACGCCGGCCGAGCCGGTCGGGGAAGTCGAAGCATAGGATGCGAATACAAGGGCTGCCACGGCAGCCCTTTCTATTTGCGCCTCGGCGTTGCATCCTGTCCTCGTTTTATTGCCGTCTTAGCCATCCCCAAATATTTTCTTTAAAGCAGGCCTTGATCCAGGGCTAGAATTGCCGATAGGCATTTCATCAATCCTGGGAGCATCATCATGTTCAAGCCCCTGCCGTCGGTGGCCATCCTTGCGGCAACTCTCGCCGCTCATCTCCCGCTTCACGCCGCTGACCTGACGGCGCAGGAAACGCGCTGGCTGCGCGCCGCGGCCCCGGTGCTGGGCTACTCGAAGCAGCTGAAACTGCCCGTCGACATCATTGTCCAGCCGAAGGCCAAGGCGGGCGACGTGCCGCTGGCCATGGGCTTCGCCAACGGCCGCTGCAAGCTGGTGCTGTCGATGCGCGGCAACCCGGACGCGGAAAACGTGCTGGCCGGCGTGCCCGAAGCCGACCAGGAACTCCTGATCGAAGCCATGGCCGCGCACGAGCTGGCGCATTGCTGGCGCTACGCCGAAGGGGCCTGGCATGCGCTGCCGGCCGGCTTCGTCGAAGTGGGCGAAGAGACGGCCCAGGACGCCGAGCTGCTGGCCGCCTCCAAGGCCATGCGCGAGACCCGGCGCGAGGAAGGGTTCGCCGACCTCGTGGCCCTGGCCTGGATCCAGCGCAGCCATCCGCAGGACTATGCGCGCGTGCACGGCTGGCTGGCGAAGGTGCGCGGCAATGTGGCCGTGCCGGGCAGCGGCCACGACACCCGCGTCTGGGTCAAGCTGGCGGAAAACGGGACGCGCTTCGGCACCTCCGCCACGCCTTTCGAAGCGGCAAACCTCATGTGGCGCGAAGGCTTGCTGCGCGACGAGTAAGCGCCTGCCGCCGAGTTTCCCGGCCAGCGTTCGCTGTCGCACAGAGCTCTCCCATGTGGAGGAGTGTAATGACACTTCCATAACAACCCTCGGGAGACCCACAGTGAAAACCATGATCGCTTCCCTGGTCGCGGCCCTTGCCGGCGCCAGCTTCGCCGCCGCTCCGGCCTTCGCGGCCGACACCACGGCCTACGACAAGATGGTCGACAAGGCCAAGACCGACTACCGCGCCGCCAGCAAGAAATGCGGTTCCCTGAAGGACAACGCGCGCGATGTCTGCCGCGAAGAAGCCAAGCTGGCGCGCGCCCGCGCCGAACTCGACGCCGCCACCAAGCACAACACCGACCGCGTGAAGGCGGCGCGCCGCGGCGTGATCAATGCCGAGCACGAAGTATCCGAAGAGAAATGCGAAGTGCTGCGTGGCGAAGCCCAGGACGATTGCGAAGACAAGGCCGACGACGTGCGCGACAAGGCACTGTCGGCACTGGTCGACTGAGTGACCGAGGCAGTGAACTAATCAGGCGTTGCGTCCATCGGACGCTGGCCGCCGTGTTTCAGCGGCCAGCGTTCGGTGTCGCACAGATGCTACTTATGGTGGAGCGTTTAATGACGCTATCACAACAACTGAATGGTAGGGACCCCTCATGAAAACCCTCATCGCTTCCCTGATCGCGACCAGCTTCGCCGTCGCCCCGGCATTTGCCGCAGACACCACGGCCTATGACAAGGCAGCCTCCAAGGCCCAGGCCGACTTCCGCACCGCCAGCAACAAATGCGACGCCCTGAGCGGCAACAAGCGCGACGTCTGCCGCGAAGAAGCCAAGCTCAAGCGCGCCCGCGCCGAGCTCGACGCCGCCACCAAGCACGACAAGGACCGCATGAGCGCGGCCCGCCGCAACGTGATCCAGGCCGAGCACGAAGTGGCTGAAGAGAAATGTGAAGTGCTCCAGGGCGAGGCCCAGGACGATTGCGAAGACAAGGCCGACGACGTGCGCGACAAGGCCCTGGCCAAGCTGGGCGACGGCGACATGCGCGCTGTCGGCGCCAGCGCCGCCGGCCAGACCGCCACCAGCGACGACCGCGCAGCCGCCAAGGCCATCGAGCGTTGCGAAAAGATGACCGGCGACGACAAGACCGCCTGCGTCATGGATAACAAGGGCAACATGACCGCCGGCGCAGCCGCCGGTGCCGGCGCCACCCTCGGCGAGCGCACCCGCGAAGCCCTGCACAACGTCAAGGAAAAAACCAAGGACGCCTTCACGCGCGCCGATGACAAGGCCGAGAACGCGGCAGACCGTGCCGGCCGCGCCACCTCGGACGCCGCCATCACCAGCAAGGTCAAGGCCAGCCTGGTGGCCGAGAAGGACCTGAGCGGCATGGACATCAATGTCGACACCGAGAAGGGCGTGGTGATGCTGAGCGGCTTCGTCGAATCGAAAGCCGAGGCCGACAAGGCCGTGCGCGTCGCCAAGGGCGTCGATGGCGTGAGCAAGGTGAAGAGCACCCTCAAGGTGAAGTAATCCTTCGCTCGATGCCGGGCCCGCATGCTTTGCATGCGGGCTTTGTCTTTTTAACAGTTGTGGATCGCTCGCCACAGCGCGGCGGCAGGAGAGGGAAAGGCAGGGCCCCGGCCGCAAGAGTTGGTCACACAGCAAGGTATAATTCGGCGCGTGAATAAACTCGAAGCCTTCGGATACATCGCGGCGCAGGCCGTACGCGGTGAGATCTCGTTCCCCACCAGCGTCAATGCCGTGCTGCGACTGCAGCTCGCCCTCGACGATCCCGATTGCCATGTGGAAGAGGCGATCCGCCTCGTGCTGTCCGAACCGCAGCTGGCCGCGCGCACCGTCGCCATGGCCAACACGGCCGCGTTCGGCGGCAACAGCGGCGTGCCGGTGACCAATGTGCGCGCCGCCGTGACCCGCATCGGCTACCGCCGCCTGCAGGCCCTGGTGGCGAGCCTGGTGGTGCGCCAGTTCGGCAGCCGCATCAAGGATCGCAGCCTGCGCGCCAAGGCCGGACAGCTGTGGGAGCACACGGCCCATGTCGCCGCGCTCGCCTATGCGCTGGCGCGCAAGGTCACCTACGTGAATCCGGACACCGCCATGTTCGCCGGCATCGTGCATGAAGTGGGCGGCTTCTACCTGCTCTCGCGCGCCGACGAATTCCCAGGCCTGCTCGACGACGATGTCGAGAACTGGGGCGAGCTGTGCGAAGACGTGGTCAGCGCCGAAGTGATGAAGAAGCTCAACATTCCCAGCCCGGTGGCCGAGGCCATCGCCGACATGCGCGGCGGCTGGCTCAACATGCCGCCCGGCAGCCTGCTCGACACCCTGTTGCTGGCCAATCAGTACGCGCCGGTGCAATCCCCCCTCGGCAACAAGCCATCGCCGCTGCCGACCCATGCCGAAAGCGCCATCGACTTCGTGCTCGACGAAGACACCCTGCGCCAGATCCAGGACGAGGCTGCCGAGATGGCGTCGGCGATGGGCGACGCCGTCCTCGTCTGATCAGTCCCGTTTGCCGATTCAGGCCGGCTGCAGTGCGCGGCGCCGGCCCAGCATGAGCAGCGACAGGCCGACACCGGCCAGCGCCAGCGCCGCCGCGACCCACTGCGGCGAGGAATACGAATAGCCCAGGGTCAGCGGAATGCCGCCCAGGAAGGCCCCGGTGGCATTGCCGATATTGAAACCCGACTGGCCCAGCGAGGAGCCGAGCATCTCGGCTTCGCGCGAATGGTCGATCAGGAGCATCTGGATCGGCGGACCGAGCGCCAGCGCGTTGGCGCCGGTGGCGAAGGCCAGCACCAGCATCATCGGCTGCGAATCCGCCAGCAAGCCATTGCACAGCAGCAGGGCCGTCATCGACACCAGCAGGATCAGGATCGCGGGCAGCGGATGGAAGCGGTCGGCCAGGCGGCCGCCCACCAGCACGCCGGCCGTCATGCCGACCCCGACCACGGTCATGATCATCGGGATGGTGGCCGGCTGGAACCGGGTGACGTCGGTGAGCAGGGGCGTGATGTAGCTGAACCAGGCGAAGAAGCCGCCGGTGCCGATCGCGGTGATGCCGAGCGCCAGCCACAGGCCGCCGCTGCGGAAGATGCGCAGGTCCTGGATGAAGCCGGCGCGCTGCTTGGCCTCGATGTGCGGCACCAGCTGGCGCAGGCTGACGACGGTCGCGCAGCCGATGGCGGCCACGATCAGGAACACCAGGCGCCAGTCGACCGTGTGGCCGAGCCAGGTGCCGATCGGCACGCCGATCACGTTGGCCACCGTCAGCCCCGCGAACATGGTGGCCATGGCCGCCGCCACCTTGCCCTCGTCGGCCAGGCGGCTTGCCACCACGGCGCCCACGCCGAAGAAGGCGCCGTGCGGCAGGCCGGCGAGGAAGCGCGACACCATCATCACGTGAAAGTTCGGCGCGAAGGCCGACATGGCGTTGAAGACGGTGAACATCAGCATGAACCACACCAGCACGGTACGCGGCGGACGGTTGGCGAACAGGCTGACCAGGGTAGGCGCGCCGACCACCACGCCCAATGCATAGGCGGTGATCAGGTAGCCGGCCTGGGGAATGGTGATGCCGAGGCCGGTGGCGATATCGGGCAGGATGCCCATCATGACGAATTCCGTCATGCCGATGCCGAAGCCGCCCAGTGCGAGCGGGATGAGACTTTTCTTGATCACGATTGTTCTTCTTGACGAGGGCTGGTTGGACACGGCCGGTCGATGCGCGCCGGCTGTGGGACCGGCCACTATACCGGCCAGCCCGGGCCGCGTCCGCTTTCGAGTCGTGATGACGGGTATAGCGAGGGCTTATTCGGCATCTTCGCGCGGCCAGCCGATGCGGCCGTGGCCGGCGTCGTCCAGGCGCGTGCGCAGTGCCGGGGCGGTGCCGGCGGGCAGGCTGAAGGCGAAGCTCACTTCGTCGCCGTGCAGGACTTCGTCGAGGCTGGCGCCGGCGGCGTCGAGTTCGCGCCGCACCAGGCCTTCGAGGGCGTAAGGCGCCGTGCAGCGCAGGTGGGCGAGCTTGATGATGGGAACTTTCTGCGCCTGCAGCAGGGCCTGGGCCACGCTGTCGGTGTAGGCGCGCACCAGTCCTCCGGCGCCCAGTTTGACGCCGCCGAAGTAGCGCACCACGGTGGCCAGCACGCCTTCCAGGTCCTGGTGGCGCAGCACGTCGAGCATGGGCCGGCCGGCGGTGCCGCTCGGTTCGCCGTCGTCGACCGCCGCCGACTGGCCGCCCGCCAGCAGAGCCCAGCACACGTGGGCGGCGCCCGGATGCTCGGCGCGCAGCGCCGCCACGATCTGCTGGGCGCCGGCCCGGTCCGCCATCGGCTGCACGCAGGCGATGAAGCGGCTTTTCTTGATGATCAGTTCGTGGTGAACGGCGCTGGCGATGGTCTGGGCCATGAAGTGCGGACGTGGAAACAACAACGCCAACCCGAAGGCTGGCGTTGTTGTTGAATCTTTGGTAGGCCGTGCTGGGCTCGAACCAGCGACCAACGGATTAAAAGTCCGCTGCTCTACCAACTGAGCTAACGACCCGAAGAAGCCAAGATTATAGCGGCGCCCTTGCGAATTTTCAAGAACTTCCTGCAAGACCGAGAAAAACTCAGGTTTCGACGTGTTTGTCCTCTTCCTGCGCCTGGTGCATCGCTTCGGGTTCTAGCTTTTCCGCTTCGACATTCAGGCGCACGAACAGGCCCCAGCTTGCGAGCAGGAGGGCTGCGGCGGCGCCGATCGACGCAACATGCGGCAGCAGTTCGGGTTTGGTGTGCGCGAACTGGAACACGCCGACCAGGCATTCGACCCCGAGCGACACCACCACCACGACCAGGAAACGCGACAGAAAGCGGCGCAGGCGGGTCGGCGAACTGACGTGGACTTCGCGCTGCACCTCTTCCTCCAGGACAGTCTGGCCCAGTTCGAAGGCGGCGACCGCGATGGTCAGCAGGCCCACGCATTCCAGGATGAGCTGGAAGCGCGCCTGCACCGACGCGTGGCTGTCGCCGAACAGGGCCGACCAGATTTCAATGGAAGCGAGGACGATCAGGGAAAAGCCGCAAACAAAAAAGAGCAGGGCGACGAGGATGTAGCCGGCGGAGCCTATTTTTTGCAGGTATTTCATCGGACACCTCGCTGCGAGCATTGCGGGAACTGTAGCACTGCCCGCACTATCTCTTCTGTTCGGCAAGGCACGTCGCGCGCAGGAGCGCGATGAGGCGGCGCACCGGATTGCTCCGGCAATCCGCCGAGGCGATTAGAAAGCAAAAAGCCCACAAACCGTAGTTGTGGGCTTTCTGTGTATTCGTGGTAGGCCGTGCTGGGCTCGAACCAGCGACCAACGGATTAAAAGTCCGCTGCTCTACCAACTGAGCTAACGACCCGAAAGAGGCAGCATTATAGCCGGCGATTCCGGATTGCGCTAGAGGCAAGTGAGCATTCGTTCACGACAGCGCCGACGTAACCTTCAACACCTCGTCCGCCGTGGTCACCCCTTCGACCACTTTCATGGCTCCCGCGATGCGCAGCGGCTTCATGCCATCCGCGATGCTCTGCCGGCGCAGCGCCTGCATGTCGCCCGACTCCCGCACCAGCTTGCCGAAGCCCTCGCTCACGCTCAAGAGTTCGTAAATACCTGTCCGCCCCCGATACCCGGTCTGCCGGCATTCCGGACAGCCGATCGGCCGATATACGGTCGCCGGCTTGGCGATATCCCAGTTCCCCGCAATGCTTTGCCATACCTCGTCGCTCAACTCGCCAGTCGGCGACTTGCACGAAGGGCAGAGCATCCGCACCAGCCGCTGCGCCATCACGCCGATCAGGGTCGCCTCCAGCAGATAGTCCGGCACCCCCAGCTCCAGCAGGCGCACCACGGCCGCCGGCGCATCGTTGGTATGCAAGGTCGAAAACACCAGGTGCCCCGTCAGCGCCGCCTGGATCGCCATCTCGGCCGTTTCCAGATCGCGAATCTCGCCCACCATGATGATGTCCGGATCCTGGCGCATCAGCGCACGCACACCGTCCGCGAAGGACAGATCGATCCCGGGCTGGATCTGCATCTGGTTGAACGACGCCTCCACCATCTCGATCGGATCCTCGACGGTGCAGACATTCACTTCATTCGTCGCCAGCGCCTTCAAGGTCGTGTACAAGGTCGTGGTCTTGCCCGACCCGGTCGGCCCGGTCACGAGGATGATCCCGTGCGGCTTGCCGGTCAGCGCATCCCAGCGCCGCGCATCCTCGGGCGGGAAACCCAGCTCCGGCAAGGTCTTCACCACAACTTCCGGATCGAAGATACGCATCACCAGCTTTTCGCCAAACGCAGTCGGCATGGTCGACAGGCGCAGCTCCACTTCCTGTCCGCCGTTGGTGCGGGTCTTGATGCGCCCGTCCTGCGGCCGCCGTTTTTCGATGACGTCCATGCGTCCCAGCAGCTTGATGCGCGCCGTCATGGCGATCATCACCACCGCCGGCACCTGGTAGACCTGGTGCAGCACGCCGTCGATGCGGAAGCGGATCACGGCGAACTCGCGCTTCGGCTCCAGGTGGATGTCCGATGCGCGCTGCTCGAAGGCATAGCTCCACAGCCAGTCGACGATGTTGACGATGTGCTGGTCATTGGCGTCGACCTGCTTGTTCGACTTGCCCAGTTCGACCAGCTGCTCGAAGTTGTTGCGCATGGCCAGGTCCTGGCCGGTGCTGCGGTTGGCGTCGCGGATCGACTTGGCCAGGCTGAAGAACTGCGAGATGTACTGCGCGATATCGAGCGGATTGGCCAGCACCAGCTCGATCTTGCGGCGCGAGACCTTGGCGATCTCCGCTTCCCATTCGGTAGCTCCGGGGTCGGCCGTCGCCACCACCAGCGAGGTCGCCGTCATCTCCACCGGCAGGATATTGAAGCGGGCCGCGTAGCTGGCCGACATCACGTCCGCCACCTTGGTGAAATCGATCTTGAGCGGATCGATGCGGATGAAGGGCAGGCCGACCTTGGTCGCGCACCATTCGGTCAGCACGTCCAGCGTGAGCAGGCGGTGCGGCGGCTGGTTCGACAGCAGTTTGCACTGGGCGACTGCCGTCAGCGGATGCATCGAGCCTGCGGCGCTCTTGAGAATTCCCTGCGCCTGGGCGAAGCGCGCCTTCACCTCTTCCTTGCTGACGATGCCGTCCGCCAGCATCCAGGAAAAGATCGATTGCAGGTCGAGCTTGCGCAGGCTGGGCGGCTTGTTGGCGGCGGCGTTCATGATGGGAGGATGTTCAGCTTGCGGCCAGGATGCCCTTGACCCAGGACTTGGCCGGCAGCTTGGTAGCAGCATTGACCTGTGCGGCGCGCGCGTTCAAGGCGTCCTTGTCGATCTCGGGGCGGGTGTTGAAGCACAGCGCCACCACATTGCCATCGTGGACTTCCGGCAGGCAGATCACGTGCTCGAATGCGAACTTCATGGCTTTGATGTTCTTGGCGAAGCTGGGGTGGTCGCCGAACAGGTTGACCGTCATGACGCCGTGCGGCGCCAGGCATTCCGAGCAAGCCTGGTAGAACTCGGGCGTGTCGAGCACCGGGCCGCGCGCGGTGGCGTCGTACAGGTCGCACTGCAGCACGTCGAAGGCGCCATGGTTGGCGGAATCCTCGACGAAGTCGAGCGCATCCATCTCCAGCACCTGCAGGCGTTCGTCCTCGGGCGGCAGCTTGAACATCGAAGCACAGATGCCGATCACCGACGCGTTCAGCTCGACCGCCGTCACGCTCGCTTCAGGGAACTGGCGATAGCAGAACTTGGTAAGGGTCGCCGCCCCCAGGCCCAGCTGGGCAATGGCCTGCGGGGCGTCGATGAACAGCATCCAGGCCATCATCTGCTGCGCGTATTCGAGCTCGGGCCAGTCCGGCTTGCGGATGCGCATGGCGCCTTGCACCCATTCGGTGCCGAAGTGGAGATAGCGGACACCGTCCTGTTCGGACAGCGTGACGGGCGCGAACTTGGGCTTGCGCGCGGGACGGCGCGACGATTCGGCCTGTTCGATGGATTTGCGTTTGATGAGCATAGGGCAGCCTGATGGAATCGCCCTATTATCGGTGGATGGGTTCCCGCAGCGCAAGCTCAGGAACCCGCTGTGATGAAGGCGGCAACACGACCGCCCAGGGTTCAATAGCGCTGGCTGTACTGGTCGTTGTAGGCGTCCAGCGGTTCGACCGAGACGCGCAGGCGCACGCGGTTGCCCGGATCGCGGTTCATCAGCGTGGTGTAGGTCTGGCCACGGTACTCATAGGTCACGTCATAGCCGTTGGTGCGCGATTCGACGGCTTCGACCATGCGGCACTGGCGCACCGCCTGTTCCTGCACGCCAGGCGCCAGGTTGCGGCCATTGTTTTCGACGCGGTCGCCGACCATGGCGCCGGCAATCGCGCCCGCCGCCGCCGCGGCGACCTTGCCGTTGCCGCTGCCGACCTGGCTGCCGAGCAGGGCGCCGGCGATGCCGCCGACGATCGAGCCGCCCTGGCCGCGTTCCTGCTGCGCCGGCACCTGCACGTATTCAGTACGGCATTCCTGGCGCGGGGTGCGGATCTGTTCCACACGCGGCTGCACGCGCACCACGCGGCCGAAATCCTCGAAGTCCGCCGCCTGCGCCAGCGGCAGGATGGCCATCCCCAGGGCCGAAATCATCAGTTTGGCTTGGAAGTTCATGTTCTACCTCGTTATAGGTGAGCGATCGCGTGGAATCGGATCGCCAGGACTTTATGGTAATCCCAACGCGGCAAACCGAACCGATCCGCATGGCAACAAATTGTAACAAGCTCGTTCTTTCGTCCCAGCTGGCCACAGAATGAAAACCTGCTTGTCAAAGCGAAATTTTGATGACATGCAGACATACTGATTTTTACAAATGGAGCTGCCGTACTCACATTTGGGTTGCTTCCAATACCACAAAACGTTACCCTTACACAAATTAGGGATTTTTATTGGCGCGTGGAAACGACAGCGGGGGAAGAAGCGGCGGCGGTGCCAAACGTCGCAAGGGGATGACGTCTTGGCGAAACCAAGTATTCCAGGTCGACTTGAGGAAAAAATGAGTTTGTTGATGAGAGTGCCGCCCAATCTTGTGCAGTCGATCCGCGCCTTCCGCGTGGCCGATCTGCAGCAGGAAGCAGGGCGACTGGGCCATCACTTCCTGTACGCGCATTGCGCCAATACCCTGACCAAGCAGCAGGTGTGTGCACGCATCGGCGAAAACTTCCATTTCCCCAAACCCTGCAGCAAGAATTTCGATGCACTGCGCAAGTGCCTGACCGAGACGATCAGCGAAGCCGGTCCGCAACCGGGCTTTATCGTTGTACTGGAACAACTCCCAATCGCACAAAAATTCGACAAGGATGCGCGCGAGAATTTGCTCGACGTCTTCCGCGACGCCGCCGAGTTCTGGGCCGAGAAAAAGGTCCCGTTCCGTGTCTTCTATTCCTTCGACCTGAACCCCGCCTGAGTCCGCCAGGCGGATCGCCGTCCTCCGAAACCCCCCGCCGAATGCCGGTTGCCCCATGGCGATACGGTACAATGCCCGCTTATGAAAAACATCGTGATCCTCATTTCCGGCCGCGGAAGCAATATGGAAGCGGTCGTGCGCGCGCTCGACGCCGAGAAGTGGCCCGCCCGTATCGCGGCGGTGATCAGCAACAAGGCCGACGCCAAGGGCCTGGAATTCGCGCAGTCGCGCGGCATTCCGACCGCCGTGGTGCCGAGCAAGGAATTCGCCAGCCGCGCAGAGTTCGACGCTGCGCTGCAGGAAACCATCGACCGCTACGCGCCCGACCTGGTCGTGCTGGCCGGCTTCATGCGCATCCTGACCGCGCCCTTCGTGGAACACTACGCGGGCCGCATGCTGAACATCCACCCGTCGCTGCTGCCGCTGTTCCCGGGGCTGCATACGCACCAGCAGGCGCTGGACGCCGGCGTCGCTGAACATGGCGCCACCGTGCACATCGTGACCGCCGAGCTCGACCATGGCCCGGCGATCGCGCAGGCGCGGGTGCCGGTGCTGCCGGGCGATACGCCCGAAGACCTGGCCGCGCGCGTGCTGGTCGAGGAACACAAACTTTACCCTTATGCCGTACGCCTGTTCGTCGAAGACCGCGTGGTCGTCGAAGGCGACAGCGTCCGGCTGCTCGACCGCGCACCCGCGGCCGAGACCACCAGTTAATTCAGGAACACCCATGAGATTGCCACCAGCAATCCTCGCCAAGACCGAAGAGATCTTGCGCGAGGTTCTGCGCTTTACCGCGCCCGCCGACGTCACCCTGTCGCGCTTCTTCAAGGACAACCCGCGCTTCGGCGGCCGCGAGCGCGGCGTCATCGCCGAAGCCGTGTACGCGGTGCTGCGCAACAAGTCCTTCTACACGGACTTCGCCGGCTCGGGCAATACGCCCTCGATGCGCCGCCTGGCCCTGCTGGGCCTGAGCGAGACCGTCGGCATCGACGCCCTCGGCGGCTTGACGGAAGACGAGACCCATTTCCTGACCCGCGTCAAGGAAGTCGACCGCTCGCTGCTGCCGAAGCAGATGCAGGCCAACCTGCCGCAATGGCTGTACGAGAAGCTGGTCGCCCAGTTTGGCGAGGACGAAGCGCTCAAGCTGGCCGCCGTGCTGAACACCCCGGCGCCCCTGGACCTGCGCGTGAATTCGCTCAAGGCCAACCGCGAGGAAGTCATCGCCAAGCTGGCCGAGGCGCCGATCGCCGCCGAGCCGATGACTTACGCGCCGCTTGGGCTGCGCGTATACAAGAAGCCGGCGCTGCAGAACCTGGAGCTGTTCAAGCAGGGCGCGATCGAAGTGCAGGACGAGGGCAGCCAGGTGCTGGCCCAGATCCTGGGCGCGCGCCGCGGCGAGATGGTGGTCGATTTCTGCGCCGGCGCCGGCGGCAAGACCCTGGCCGTGGGCGCGCTCATGCGCAACACCGGCCGCCTGTACGCCTTCGACGTGTCGGAAAAGCGCCTCTCGAAGCTCAAGCCGCGCATGGCGCGCAGCGGGCTGTCGAATGTGCACCCGGTGCTGATCGCGCACGAGCGCGACGCCAAGGTCAAGCGCCTGGCCGGCAAGATCGACCGCGTGCTGGTCGATGCGCCGTGCTCGGGCCTGGGCACCCTGCGCCGCAACCCGGACGTGAAATGGCGCCAGAAGCCGGACGCCATCGCCGAGATGCAGGAAAAGCAGGCCTCGATCCTGGACGGCGCGTCGCGCCTGCTCAAGAGCGGCGGCCGCCTGGTCTACGCCACCTGCAGCCTGCTGAACGAAGAAAACGACATGATCGTCGAGCAGTTCCTGGCCACCCATCCGGACTTCGAACTGGTGCCGATGAACCAGGTGCTGGCCGAGCAGAAGATCCCGCTCGAGATGAACAACTACCTCAAGCTGCTGCCGCACAAGCACCAGACCGACGGCTTCTTCGCCGCCGTGCTGGAACGCAAGGCCAAGGCCGCTGCGGCCAAGGACGAGAAGGCCGACGAGGCCGACAGCGCGGAATAAGGAGCCCGGATGCCGCTCTCGGACTTGCTGGCCGACCTGCTCGGCGACATCCGCCAGCCCGCCATCGTCTGGCAGGCGCTGGCCATCGTCCTGTGCGTCGGGGCCGGCTGGGGCCTGGCGCGGCTGATCCACCGCTCCTGGCTGCACGAGCGGGCGGAGCAGGGCGGCTTGCTGGGCCTGGGCATGGCCAGTTTCGGCCGCGTGCTGCCGCCGCTGCTGGCCCTGGCCTTCCTGGGCATGGCCAAGCTGGTGATGGAGCGTTACCAGAGCGTGCACCTGCTGCGCGTGGCGCTGCCGCTGCTCACCTCGATGGCGGTGATCCGCACTTTCTTCTACCTGCTGCGGCGCGTGTTCGCGCGCCACGGCCCGCTGGGCGCCGCCCTGCAGACCTTCGAGCGCGTGTTCGCCCTGATCGTCTGGCTCGGCGTGGCGCTGCACCTGACCGGCGTGCTGCCGGACGTGATCCGCTTCCTGGAGCGCACCGAGCTGCCGATCGGGAAGAACCACGTGAGCCTGGCCGAACTGCTGCAGGGCGTGGTCTCGATCGTGGTGCTCATGATGCTGGCCTTGTGGGCCGGCGCGGCGCTGGAAGAGCGCCTGATGGGCCTGGAACGCGTGCACAGCTCGCTGCGCGTGGCGATGGCGCGCGTCAGCCGTGCGCTGCTGATCCTGGTGGCGGTGCTGTTCAGCCTGTCGCTGGCGGGCCTCGATCTCACCGTGCTGTCGGTGTTCGGCGGCGCGCTCGGCGTCGGCCTCGGTCTTGGCATGCAGCGCATTGCCAGTAACTACGTATCCGGCTTCATCATCCTGCTGGAACGCAGCCTGACCATCGGCGACCCGATCACGCTCGACAAGTATTCCGGAAAAGTTGCGCGCATCAATACGCGCTACACGGTGCTGCGCAGTACGGACGGCACCCAGACCTTGCTGCCGAACGAAATGCTGATCACGGGCGTGGTGCTGAACCAGTCGGTCACCAACCGCAACCAGCGCCTGACGACGAAACTCGTCGTGTCCTACGAATCGGACCTCTCCAGCGTCATGCCCCTGCTGGAAGCCCAGCCGAGAGGCGTGGCGCGGGTGCTGGAGGAGCCGGCGCCGAACGTGCTGCTCAACGCCTTTGTCGCTGACGGTTACGAGCTGGAAGTCGGCTTCTGGATCGCCGATCCGGAAAACGGCGCCGGTGGGCCGATTTCGGATGTCAACAAGAAGATTTATGCCCTGGTGCAACAAGGCGCCATCAAACTTGGCCATCCAAGCATGGATACCCGCCTGCTCGATGCGCATATTGCATCGGTAGTGTCGCGTACCCCTCAATCCGGCGCAAATTAAGCTGACTAGCGTGCCGTGTGTTACTAGAACCGCGTAAAATATGCGCGTTACGTGAGCGTATGGCTTATTGCGCCTCGGACACGACCCACATGGAGACTGAATGAATTTCTTTAGCGACATCCTGCAGAACGTGCTGGCCTTCCTGGACACCGGCCTGCTGGACCTTTCCGCATGGCAGCTCGTGGTGTACACGCTGGTCGTCACGCACATCACGATCGCGAGTGTGACGATCTACCTGCACCGCCACCAGGCGCACCGCGCCCTCGACCTTCATCCGATCCCCAGCCATTTCTTCCGCTTCTGGCTGTGGCTGACCACGGGCCAGGTGACCAAGGAGTGGGCATCGATCCACCGCAAGCACCACGCCAAGTGCGACACCGAGGAAGACCCGCACAGCCCGCAGACCCGCGGCATCCGCAAGGTGCTGCTGGAAGGCGCCGAGCTGTATCGCGCGGAGAGCAAGAACAAGGAAACCCTGGAGAAGTACGGCCACGGCACCCCGGACGACTGGATCGAGCGCCACGTGTACACCGGCCACAGCGCCATGGGCGTGGCCCTGCTGCTGATCATTAACGTCGCGCTGTTCGGCGTGATCGGCCTGACCATCTGGGCCGTCCAGATGCTGTGGATCCCGATCACCGCGGCCGGCATCATCAATGGCCTGGGCCACTGGTGGGGTTACCGCAACTACGACTGCAACGATGCGGCCACCAACGTCTTCCCGTTCGGCATCCTGATCGGCGGCGAAGAACTGCACAACAACCACCACACCTTCGCCACCTCGGCCAAGCTGTCGAGCAAGTGGTACGAGATCGACCTGGGCTGGGGCTATATCCGCACCCTGGAAATCCTGGGCCTGGCCAAGGTCAAGAAAGTGGCGCCGGAGCCGAAGTTCGCCAAGAACAAGCAGGCGGCCGACCTCGACACCCTGCAGTCGGTGATCGCCAACCGCTACGACGTGATGGCCAAGTACGCCAAGTCGGTGCGCCTGGCCTTCCGTGAAGAGATGGAACACCTGAAGCACAAGGCCGAGCTGGAAGCGCGCTTCCTGAAGAGCTCGCGCAAGCTGCTGCAGCGCGAGCCGGCCAAGCTGGAAAGCTCGCAGAAGCAGCAACTGGTCGAGCTGTTCCAGCACAGCAAGGCACTGGAAACCATGCACCAGATGCGCGTGGAACTGGGCGCGATCTGGGAACGTTCGCACTCGACCCGCGACCAGCTGCTGCACCAGCTGCAAGACTGGTGCGCACGCGCCGAAGCCTCGGGCATCAAGGCGCTGCAGGAATTCTCCTTCCGCCTGCGCAGCTACGCCTGATCCGCTTTACGCCTTCAACGACAACGGCTCCTTCGGGAGCCGTTGTTATTTCTGCACTCGTGTAGGATCGGGCTTATCTCAAGCATGCATGGAGACGGCGCGATGGAATCGATCAGGAACTGGGCCCGGCGCATCAAGCGCGATGCGCTCATGCTGTGGTTTGCGCGGCGCCATCCGGACACGCCTTTCCTGACCAAGGCCTTGTGCGTGGTCACGGTGGCCTACGCCCTGAGCCCGATTGACCTGATCCCGGACTTCATCCCGGTGCTCGGCTATCTCGACGATGCGATCCTGCTGCCGGCCCTGATCTGGATGGCGGTGCGCATGCTGCCCGAGCATGTGATCCAGGAATGCCGCGCCAAGGCCGAGGAGTGGATGGCGAACCAGAAAGCCAAGCCGTCCAGCACTGCGGGCGCGATCGCCATCGTCGTGCTCTGGCTCGGCCTGCTGGCTCTGAGCTGGTGGTGGTGGTATGGGGCGCGCTAGGGGGGCGCTCCAAAACAAAAGAGCCGCCAGTGTGAACGGGCGGCTCTTTCTTGGAACAAGATCGAATTACTTGATCTTGGTTTCCTTGTAGATCACGTGCTTACGTGCCTTCGGGTCGAATTTGGTGATTTCCATCTTCGCCGGCATCGTGCGCTTGTTCTTGGTGGTGGTGTAGAAGTGACCAGTGCCTGCGGTCGATTCCAGCTTGATTTTGTCGCGGCCAGTTTTTGCCATGATAGCTCCCTAATTAAACTTTTTCGCCACGGGCACGCATGTCGGCCAGCACGGCGTCGATGCCGAGCTTGTCGATCACGCGCAGACCGGCGTTGGACAGACGCAGGGAGACCCAGCGGTTTTCCGATTCCACGAAGATGCGACGGTTCTGCAGGTTCGGCAGGAAACGACGCTTGGTTTTGTTGTTAGCGTGGGAGACGTTGTTGCCAACCATCACTCCCTTGCCGGTAACTTGGCAGACACGTGCCATAGTGCACTCCTTAAATATGTTCCAGGATTGGAAAAACGAGAGTATAGCGCGAAAAACGATGCGGAATCAATCACTTGCGAAAAACAATTGTGTCTTATGCTCTTGGTTGAATTTAACAATTCCGGATGAGTGATGTAACGTACTGTTTACGCGATGTTAATTGTGGGTATGGATGTGCTTTTGGTACGTGGAGAAGTGTTGGCCTTATCTCCTGCCGTTACCCCTAGCACGTCGTTCCGGCGAAGGCCGGAACCCAATTCCCATGCTCAGCGACTGCGTCAAACGTTAAGTGAGTGCGTGCAAACTTGGGTTCCGGCCTTCGCCGGAACGATGGGCTGCGGCACATGTAAGGTGGGAAGCAGGCGGTGTGCCAACATTACAACTGCCCACTCTCCGCAAACGAATGCACCTGGCTCCCCGCCACCACGAAGTGATCCAGCACCCGTATATCCACCAGCGCCAGCGCCTGCACCAGCGCGCTGGTCAGCCGCAGATCCGCCTCGCTCGGCTCCGCCACCCCCGACGGATGGTTATGCGCCAGGATCACCCCCGCCGCGTTGCGCCTGAGCGCCGCCTTGACCACCTCGCGTGGATACACGCTCGTATGCGTCAAGGTGCCGCGAAACATCTCCTCGCCATGAATCAGCCGATTCTTCACATCCAAAAACAACACCACGAAGGACTCGTGCGCCTGCAGCGCGAACCGGTTGCGCAAGTAATGCCGCACGGCCGACGGCGAACACAGCGCCTCGCGCTCGAACTGCTCGGCCACCGCCCGCCGGGACAATTCCATGGCCGCCTGCAGCTGCGCATACTTGGCCGGCCCCAGCCCGTGCAGTTGCCCGAACTCGCTCGAATCCGCATGCAGCAGCCGGTGCAGCGAGCCGAAATGCGCCAGCATGTCCTGCGCCAGCGCCACCGCGCTCTTGCCCGCCACCCCCACGCGCAGGAAGATCGCCAGCAGTTCGGTGTCGCTCAGCACCCCCGCGCCCGAACGCAGCAGCCGCTCGCGCGGGCGTTCCTGTTCGGGCCAGTCGCAAATTCCCATGTCTCGTCCTTGTCAGGATTCGTCGCCAAAAAAGAAGGCAGCGGCGGCGTAAGCCCCGCGCCTGGCTTACAATAGCGGTTTGCCCGAACAGGGTTGCCTGCTACAACAAACGAACATGTCCAACGCTTCTCCCGTCGTCAACGAATCGTCCTACCTGACCCTGCATTACCGTCTGGCCGTTGCCGGCGGCGCCGATATCGTCACCACCTTCAATGGCACCCCGGCTACCCTGATGCTGGGCCAGGGCCAGCTCGCCCCTTTCCTGGAGCAGCGCCTGATCGGCCTGCCGGAAGGCACGCACCAGACTTTCGAGCTGAGCGCGCCTGAGGCCTTCGGCGACCGCAACCCGGAATTGATCCAGGCCGTGTCGAAGACGACCCTGGAACAGAATTCCGTGCCGGGTACCGACTACGCCGTGGGCGAAGTGGTGGAGTTCAACGCCCCCAAGGGCGGCCGCTTCGCCGGCGTGCTGCTGGAAATGCGCGACACCTCGGCCGTGTTCGACTTCAACCATCCGCTCGCAGGCCAGGCCCTGCAATTCGAAGTGAAACTGATTTCGGTTCTCTAAACGATATGGAAAATGAAATCCTGCTAGCCCAGCCGCGCGGCTTCTGCGCCGGTGTGGACCGTGCGATCGAGATCGTCGAGCGCGCCCTGAAACAGTTCGGCGCCCCGATCTACGTACGCCACGAGATCGTGCACAACGCCTATGTGGTCGAAGACCTGCGCAACAAGGGGGCGATCTTCATCGAGGAGCTGGACGATGTCCCGGCCGGCAACACCCTGGTGTTCTCGGCCCACGGCGTGTCGAAAGCCGTGCGCGCGGAAGCCGAGGCCCGCGGCCTGAGCATCTTCGATGCGACCTGCCCGCTGGTGACCAAGGTGCACGTCGAAGTGGCCAAGATGCGCAAGCAGGGCTGCGAGATCGTCATGATCGGCCACGACGGCCACCCGGAAGTCGAGGGCACCATGGGCCAGGCCGAAGAGGGCATGCACCTGGTGGAAACCGTCGAGGACGTGGCCAAGCTCCAGGTCCGCAACCCGGACCAGCTGGCTTACGTGTCGCAGACCACCCTGTCGGTCGACGACACCGCCGAGATCATCGAAGCCCTGAAGGCGCGCTTCCCGAACATCATCGAGCCGAAGAAGGGCGACATCTGCTACGCGACCACCAACCGCCAGGAAGCGGTCAAGTTCCTGGCGCCGCAGGTCGAGGTGGTGATCGTGGTCGGCAGCCCGAACAGCTCCAATTCCAACCGCCTGCGCGAAGTGGCCGAGAAGAAGGGCACCCCGGCCTACATGGTCGACAACGCCAGCAAGATCGACCCGGCCTGGATCGAAGGCAAGAAGCGCATCGGCGTAACCGCCGGCGCCTCGGCCCCGGAAGTGCTGGTGCAGGCCGTCATCGACCGCCTGAAGGAACTGGGCGCGGCCAGCGTGCGCGCCCTGGAAGGCGTGGAAGAGAACGTCACTTTCCCGCTGCCGAAGGGCCTGGACGGTGTCCGCGCAGAACGCGCGTAAACACGCATAGTCAACAAACAATCGGACAAATCCGGCATTTTCCGGTGCAAGTTTTCCAATAGCCAAGCTATGATGGCGGCGTTCGGAAGACAACCATGAGCGGCACTTCAAGAACTTGAAGTGCCGTTTTTGTTAGATCAGGAGAAAGCAGCGGAACGATGGAGACTTTTGTCCAACAGTTACTCAACGGCCTCGTGCTGGGCAGCATGTACGCCTTGGTCGCGCTTGGCTACACCATGGTGTACGGCGTGCTCAACCTGATCAACTTCGCCCACGGCGACGTGCTGATGATCGGCGCGATGGCCGGACTGTCGATCCTGAAGCTGCTCGACACCTATGCCCCGGGCCTGCCCGGCTACCTGCAGCTGGCGGTCGCGATCCTGGGCGCGATTCCCGTGGCCATGCTGGTCAACATCGTGATCGAGCGCGTCGCCTACCGCCGCCTGCGCAACGCGCCGCGCCTGGCGCCCCTGATCACGGCGATCGGCGTGTCCATCCTGCTGCAGACCTTCGCCATGATGATCTGGGGCCGCAGCCCGATTCCCTTCCCGCAGTTGCTGTCCTCCGAGCCCATCATGATCGGCGGCGCGCTGATCACGCATACCCAGGTGCTGCTGCTGGTGCTGGCCGCCGTGGCCATGACCGCCCTGGTGCTGCTGGTCGAGCGCACCCGCATGGGCCGCGCGATGCGCGCCGTGGCCGAGAACCCGCGCGTGGCGGGCCTGATGGGCGTGGATTCGAACCGCGTCATCGTCGCCACCTTCGCCATCGGCGCGGCGCTGGCCGCCGTGGCGGGCGTGATGTGGGGCGCCAACTACGCCACGGTCACCTTCACCATGGGCGTCCTGCCGGGCATGAAAGCCTTCTGCGCCGCGGTGCTGGGCGGGATCGGCAACATCTACGGCGCCATGATCGGCGGCATCCTGCTGGGGATCATCGAAGCGCTGGGCGCCGGCTACATCGGCGACCTCACCGGCGGCTTCCTGGGCAGCCACTACCAGGACATCTTCGCCTTCGTGGTGCTGATCCTGGTCTTGACCCTGCGCCCGTCCGGCATCATGGGCGAGCGCGTGGCCGACCGCGCCTGAGGAGGAAGACGACATGGCATTCCTGAGCTTCGACCTCCAGCACAAGCCGCGCCAGGCCGCGATCACCATGGCCGCGAGCCTGGCGCTGCTGCTCGTGTTCCCTTTCTTCGCGGCGCAATTCGGCAATTCCTGGGTGCGCATCATCGATATCGCGCTGCTGTACATCATGCTGGCGCTGGGTCTGAACATCGTAGTCGGCTTCGCCGGCCTGCTGGACCTGGGCTATATCGCCTTCTTCGCGGTCGGCGCCTACCTGGTCGGCCTGTTCGCCTCGCCGCAGTTCGCGGCGCTGCTGGAATCGGCGGTGTACTACTCGCCGGCGCTGGGCGACGCCCTCATCGCTTTATTCGGTCCCGGGATCCAGCAGGACGGCATCCACCTGTCGGTGTGGTTCATCGTGCCGCTGGCGGCCCTGGTCGCGGCCCTGTTCGGCGCGCTGCTGGGCGCCCCGACCCTCAAGCTGCGCGGCGACTATCTCGCCATCGTGACCCTGGGCTTCGGCGAGATCATCCGCATCTTCATGAACAACCTGAACGACCCGATCAACTTCACCAACGGGCCGCAGGGCATCAACATGATTGATCCGATCCGCATCTTCGGCGTCTCGCTGGCGGGGGAGGCGGGATCGAACGCGACGGTCAATGTGTTCGGCGTCGCCATGCCCTCGGTGAACGCCTACTACTTCCTGTTCCTGGCGCTGTGCATCGCGACCATCTTCATCACTAGCCGCCTGCAGCATTCGCGCCTGGGCCGTGCCTGGGTGGCGATCCGCGAGGACGAGATCGCGGCCAAGGCGATGGGCATCAACACCCGCAACGTCAAGCTGCTGGCCTTCGCCATGGGCGCCTCCTTCGGCGGCGTGGCGGGTGCGATGTTCGGCGCCTTCCAGGGCTTCGTGTCGCCGGAATCCTTCTCGCTGACCGAATCGATCGCCGTGCTGGCGATGGTGGTGCTGGGTGGGATCGGCCACATCCCCGGCGTGGTGCTGGGCGGCGTGCTGCTGGCGGCGCTGCCGGAAGTGCTGCGCCACGTGGTGGAACCGGCCCAGCAGGCCATGTTCGGCACCGTGCTGATCGAGGCGGAAGTGCTGCGCCAGCTGCTCTACGGCCTGGCACTGGTCCTGATCATGCTGGTGCGCCCGGCCGGCCTGTGGCCCTCGCCGAACAAGGAAGACCGTCCGAACGCAGCCCTGGCGCGCGAGGAGTGAAGAGAACCATCATGAGCGAACGCGTACTCCTGAACATCTCCGGCGTGAACAAGCGCTTCGGCGGCCTGCAGGCCCTGACCGACGTCGGCATCCGGATCATGCAGGGCCAGATCTATGGCCTGATCGGCCCGAACGGGGCGGGCAAGACGACCTTCTTCAATGTCATCACCGGCCTGTACCAGCCGGACACCGGCAGCTTCGAGCTGGCGGGCAAGCCGTATTCGCCGTCGGCGCCGCATGAAGTGGCCAGGGCCGGCATCGCGCGCACCTTCCAGAACATCCGCCTGTTCGGCGAGATGACCGCGCTCGAGAACGTGATGGTGGGACGCCACGTCCGCACCCGCCAGGGCGTGTTCGGCGCCATCTTCCGCCACAAGGCGGCGCGCGCGGAAGAAGCGGCGATCCGCCGGCGCGCGCAGGAGCTGCTCGACTTCGTCGGCATCGGCGCCTTCGCCAACCGGACGGCGAAGTACCTGTCCTATGGCGACCAGCGCCGCCTGGAGATCGCGCGCGCGCTGGCCACCGACCCGCAACTGCTGGCGCTGGACGAACCGGCGGCCGGCATGAACGCGACCGAGAAGCTGGCCTTGCGCGAGCTGCTGTTGAGAATCAAGGCCGAAGGCAAGACCGTGCTGCTGATCGAGCACGACGTGAAGCTGATGATGGGCCTGTGCGACCGCATCACGGTGCTGGAATACGGCAAGCAGATCGCGGAAGGCCTGCCCGCCGAGATCCAGAAGAACGAGGCCGTGATCAAGGCCTACCTGGGAGGCGCGCACTGATGGGCGAGAACATTCTGAAGATCAGCGGCCTGAAGGTCGCCTACGGCGGCATCAAGGCGGTCAAGGGCGTGGACCTGGAAGTGAACCGCGGCGAGCTGGTGACCCTGATCGGCGCCAACGGCGCGGGCAAGACCACCACGCTCAAGGCCATCACCGGCACGCTCCCGCCGTGCAAGGTGGAAGGGACCATTTCGTATCTGGGCCAGCCGTTGAAGGGCTTGTCCTCGTTCCGCCTGGTGCAGCAGAAGCTGGCCATGGTGCCGGAAGGGCGGGGCGTGTTCACGCGCATGACGATCCACGAAAACCTCCTGATGGGCGCCTACACGCGCAAGGACCAGGCGGGAATCAATGCGGATATCGAGAAGTGGTACGAGGTCTTCCCGCGCCTGAAGGAGCGCTCGGCGCAGCTGGCGGGGACCTTGTCGGGCGGCGAGCAGCAGATGCTGGCGATGGCCCGGGCGCTGATGTGCCATCCGACCCTGCTGCTGCTGGACGAGCCGTCGATGGGACTGTCGCCGATCATGGTGGAGAAGATCTTCGAGGTGATCCGCGATGTGTCGGCGCAGGGTATCACCGTCTTGCTGGTGGAGCAGAACGCCAAGCTGGCGCTGCAGGCGGCGCACCGGGGGTATGTGATGGATTCGGGGGCGGTGACGATGACGGGGAATGCGCAGGATATGCTGCATGACCCGAGGGTGCAGGCGGCGTATCTGGGGGAGTGACGCCGCTGGCGTCCCCGAAGTCACATCAGCCGCATTCCCCGCACCTCTTACCAACGTCATCCCGGCCTTCGCCGGGATGACGTTGGAAAGGGTGCGGGATGAGTGGAGGATGCGACTTCGATGAGACGAGTGCGCGACGCACGACCCCAAAAACAAAAAGCCGGAACGCTCACGCGCTCCGGCTTTTCTTTTACTTGACGCGAACCAGCTTAGGCCGCTGCGGCAGCGTTCGCTGCGTTGGTAGCCTTGCGAGCAGTCGCCGAAAACTGGGCAACCGCCGCGTTCAGGTTGGCTTCCACGGCTTCCACTGCCTGCTTGGTGGTCTTGCTGATCTGCTCGTAGCCGGCGTTGGCGTTGCTGATCGCGGTCTTGACGGCGGCAACGAAGCTCTCCGAACCGGCCGGAGCGTTCTTGCTCACTTCGTCGACCAGCGAGATCACCTTGCGGTTGGCTTCGACGATCTGGCTTTCGGCGGCCTTCGAGAACTCGGCGCCGGTGCCGGCGGCGATCGACGCCAGCTGGCGGCTGTACGACAGCGCCTTTTCAGCAGCCGGCTGGGCCTGCGAAGCCGACACCGAGAAGAATTCTTGCGGGTCCTTGGCGCCCAGCAGCTGGCGAGCCACGGCCGACGAATCTTCCAGGGTGGCGCGCGCCGCGTTGATGTTCAGGTCGACCAGCTTCTCAACGCCTTCGAAGGTCTTCTGCGTCAGCGACGAGAACAGGGCAAATTGCGATTCCAGGCTGGCCTTGGTGGCGTTCGAGAACTGCTCAGGGATTGCAAACATGTGGCTCTCCAAAATGAATACGTTTCTTAAAGAAAGGGATCTTGCTAAGGTGAGACAGGTTCCTGCGAAAACTGGCTGAAACTCTTTTTTGTGCACCGCAACAGAACGAATTGTCGGCCACTTCCAAGAACGCGTCAAGCATTTTTGATGCGACGCACCATCTATTATTCATAAATTTCTTGAATGCATTTAATGCAAGAAACAACGCTTGATTTAGCGCAAAGAATCGGCAGAAAAACGCGCGTTTTCCAGGGGCTAAACGCGGCGAAAGCGCCCATGCTAGACTAAGCGCTTGTGTTTTATTCAATCCGCCGTGGCAACGGCGCGACAGCCAGGCCATGCAGACCAGCGCAACTTCCGTTCCCAGCACTTCCTGGCTTTCCCCGATTCCCCTGTTTTTCGTGTTCCTGTGGAGCACCGGCTTCATCGTCGCCAAGCTCGGCCTGCCGTATGCGCCGCCGCTGACCTTCCTCATCGTGCGCTGCCTCGGCGTGCTGGCCGTGCTGCTGCCGGTCGTGCTGCTGTTCCGCGCGCCATGGCCGCGTGGCCAGATGCTGCACGTGGCCGTGGCCGGCATCCTGCTGCAGGCCGGCTATTTGGGCGGTGTGTGGGCGGCGATCAAGCTGGGCATGCCGGCCGGGCTGACCGCCCTGATCGTCGGCATGCAGCCGATCCTGACCGCGGCCGCGGCGCCCCTGATCGGCGAGCGCGTGCGTCCGCTGCAGTGGCTGGGCCTGCTGCTCGGCCTGGGCGGCGTGGCGCTGGTGGTCTACGCCAAGATGAGCGCGGCCGGGCTGTCCGCCGCCGGCATCGCCTTGTGCGTGTTCGCACTGCTGTCGATCACGGCCGGGACCATGTACCAGCGGCGCTGGTGTCCGCGCTTCGACCTGCGCACCGGCACCGTGATCCAGTTCGGAGCCACCGTCGCGGTACTGCTGCCGCTGGCGGTCTGGCTGGAAGGACTCGACCCGGCCTTCTCCAGCATCGCCTGGACCCGCGATTTCGTCGTCGCCTGGCTGTGGTCGGTGTTCGCGCTGTCGATCGGCGCGATCTTCCTGTTGTTTACCCTGATCAGCCGCAGCGCCGCCACCGAAGTCACCAGCTTGCTCTACCTGACTCCGCCCACCACGGCCCTGATGGCCTGGCTGCTGTTCGGCGAATCCTTCACCCTGCTCGGCCTGGCCGGCATGGTGCTCGCCGTCACGGGCGTCGCTTTCGTCGTCAAAAAACCAACATCCAAACCTATGGAGACTGCATGATTTCCAGCCCCAGCCAAGAAGCCGTCGATGCCGCCATCACCTCGCGCCGTTCGATCCGCGCCTTCCTCGACAAGCCGGTCGCACGCGAGGATATCGAGCGCATCCTGGACGTGGCGGCGCGCGCGCCGTCCGGCACCAACACCCAGCCGTGGAAGGTCTATGTGCTGACCGGGGAGGCGAGGAAACAGCTGTCCGATGCGATCCTGGCGGTCAACGCCGATCCCCAGCAGGCGCGCGAGCACACCGAGGAATACGCCTACTATCCACGCGAATGGGTCTCTCCCTACATCGACCGGCGCCGCAAGGTCGGCTGGGACCTGTACAGCCTGCTCGGCCTGACGCGCGACAACAAGGCCGGCATGGCGGCCCAGCATGCGCGCAACTATGCGTTCTTCGACGCGCCGGTGGGCTTCATCTTCACCATCGACCGCATCATGGAGCAGGGTTCCTGGCTGGACTACGGCATGTTCCTCCAGAACATCATGGTCGCCGCACGCGCCCGCGGCCTCGATACCTGCCCGCAAGCTGCTTTTACGCAATATCATCGGGTGATTGCAGCGCAGCTCGGATTGCCGGACAATGAAATGGTGGTGTGCGGCATGGCGCTCGGCTGGGCCGATCCGGCACGGATCGAAAACAGCCTGGTGACCGACAGGGAACCGATCGCCGGCTTCACCCGCTTCATGGAATAAAGAGCTTGCGTTCGATATCTCATTGATACGTAAGGGCTTCGTTGGCGCAGCGTTTTGTTGTTTTTGTGAATTGTTGCCGCACGGAATGTGAATTCTTCTTGCGATCACACGTTGTTCGGCTACACTTTGCTTCGTACCTCATCCGTTCGCACCGAAGGGCTTCCAGATGTATAAAATTGCTTTCGCTGCCATTGTCTCCCTGCTGCTCGCCCTCCCGCCGGCGCAGGCTGCCAGTGCGGGCGCTGGAGCCGGCGCCGGTGCCGAGAAGACCCAGACCGTCAAGAAAAAGCAGAAGCGGAAGGCCGCACGCAAGGCTGTGCGCTCCAAGAAGCGCCAGGACCTGGCCAAGACCATCGCCGCCGACAACCGCCAGCGCATGGTGCGCCGCGTCGCCATGGTGCGCGGCAAGCGCGTGGTGACTTACCAGAGCGTGCGCCGCGCCGCGCCCTCCTACGCTTCGCGCAGCCTCGGCGACATCGCCGGCCTGAGCCGCACTCCCGATCCGCTGGCCCTGCGTTCCAACGTGGCTTTCGTACTCGACCAGAACAGCTCGGAAGTGCTGTTCGAGAAGAACGCCAACGTGGCGCTGCCGATCGCCTCGATCACCAAGCTCATGACCGGGCTGGTCGTCGTCAAGGCCAACCAGGACCTGGACGAAGTGCTGCGCATTACCGACGCAGACGTCGACCGCCACAAGTACAGCAGCTCGCGCCTGCCGGTGGGCGCGCGCATGACGCGCCGCGAACTGCTGCACATTGCGCTGATGAGTTCCGAGAACCGCGCCGCGTCCGCGCTGGGCCGCAATTATCCGGGCGGGATCGAGGCCTTCGTCGAGGCCATGAACGCCAAGGCGCGCGAGCTGGGCATGAACGACACCCATTACGTGGATGCGAGCGGGCTGTCGAGCCGCAACGTCTCGAGCGCGCGCGACCTGGCCAAGCTGGTGGCCAACGCGCACCAGGAACCGCTGCTGCGCGAGTATTCGACCACCAAGGATTCCGTGGTCAAGGCCAGCGGACGGCCGATGCGCTACGCGAACACCAACTACCTGGTGGCGCTGCCGGACTGGAACATCGGCATCCAGAAGACCGGCTTCATCAACGAAGCAGGGCGCTGCCTGGTGATGCAGGCCATGATCCAGGGACGCAATGTGATCATGGTGTTCCTGGATTCGAAAGGGAAGATGTCGCGCACCGCGGACGCGGGACGCATGCGGCGCTGGCTGGAGACGGTGACGCCGGCCGGGCTGGGCGGCACGCCCCCCGCGCCGACGGTGACCACGGCGGCCGCGCCGGCCGAGTTGCCGCCGAATTGATCCTTGGGCTGGCGGCGCTGCCGCCAAGCCCGCACATGCCTCAGACTGCCGGCGTCGGCCGGTACCCCAGGGTGGACGAAATGCTCGCCGCCGTCTGCACCAGGTCTTCCAGCCAGTCTTCCTGCAGGCGGTCCGCCGGCGCAGAGATCGACAGCCCGGCCACCAGCTTGCCGCTGTCGTCGTGGATGCCGGCCGCCATGCAGCGCACCCCCATCTCGAGCTCCTCGTTGTCGCGCGCATAGCCGCGCGAGCGCACCAGGCTCAGCTCGCGCTCCAGGCGCGACAGCTCCGTGATCGAATTCTTCGTGTGCCCAGCCAGCCCGGTGCGGGTGGCGTAGGCGCGGATCGCCTTGACGTCGTCCACCGACAGGAACAGCTTGCCCGTCGAGGTCAGGTGCAGCGGGCCGCGCCCGCCAATGGCGCGCACCACCTGCATGCCCGAACGTTCCGAGAACGCGCGGTCGATGTAGACGATCTCGTCGCCCTGGCGCACCGACAGATTCACGGTCTGCTGGGTCTTGCGGTGCAGGGCGCGCATCGAGTCGAGCGCCGCTTCGCGCACCGACAGGCGGCTCTTGACCACGTTCCCCAGTTCGAGCAGCCGCATGCCGAGGCGGTAGGTGCCCGGTTCCACGCGGTCGACGAAGCGCGTCACGACCATGTCGTTCAGGATGCGGTGTGCTGTGGATGGGTGCAGGCCCGAGACCTTGGACAATTCCTTCAGGCTCACCGGGTCCGAATAGCTGGCCAACGCGTCGAGCAAGGCCATCATGCGTTCGATGACCTGGATCGACGTCTTGGCTGGTTCTGGACTTTCCATTTTCATGATGTGGTTGGTGCAGTGCAGTATGGGTAGCTTCTTTATACCATGATGTGAAAAGCACATGCAAACACATGGGCTAGTGTGTGTCGTCGGTTTTTACACATTCCGCGCGCCGGGCGGCATAATGGCATTCCTGCATGACTTAATTTCAAGAACGATGGAACACCCGATCAGCGAATTCAAGACCAAACGCGGCCTCAGCCGCATCCTCGCCGCCTGCCGCAACACCTGGGATGGCTTCGCCTGGGCCTGGCGCAGCGAGGCGGCGTTCCGCCAGGAGATCGTGGTCATCGCCATCGCCGTCGCCATTGCGCTGGCGCTGCCGGTGTCCGGCTTCCAGAAGCTGGTGCTGATCGGCGTGCTGATCGTGGTGCTGGTCGTCGAACTGATCAACTCGGCCATCGAAGCCGTGGTCGACCGCATCTCGCTCGAGCGCCATCCGCTCTCGAAAGTGGCCAAGGACATGGGCAGCGCCGCGGTCGCCCTGACGCTGCTGCTGGCCACGGCGACCTGGGCCGTCGTGCTGTACAACCGCTTTTTCTGACCCGTGTGTTCAAACTAGGAGATTGATATGACCTTACGCCTCGGCGATACCGCCCCGGACTTCGAGCAGGACTCCAGCATCGGCAAGATCCGCTTCCACGAGTGGGCGGGCGACTCCTGGGTGGTGCTGTTTTCGCACCCGGCGGACTTCACCCCGGTCTGCACCACCGAGCTGGGCCTGACCGCCAAGCTCAAGCCTGAATTCGACAAACGCAATGTCAAGGCGATCGCCCTGTCGGTCGATCCGGCCGAGCAGCACAAGGAGTGGATCAAGGACATCGAAGAGACCCAGAAGACCGTGGTGGGCTTCCCGATCGTCGCCGACGCCGACAAGAAGGTGTCCGAGCTGTACGACATGATCCACCCGCAGCAATCGGCCACCGCCACCGTGCGTTCGCTGTTCGTGATCGACCCGAACAAGAAGATCCGCCTGACCATCACCTACCCGATGAGCACCGGCCGCAACTTCGACGAAGTGCTGCGCGTGATCGACGCCCTGCAGCTGACCGACGGCTACACCGTGGCCACCCCGGGCAACTGGAAGGATGGCGATCCGGTCATCATCCCGCTGACCGTGCAGGATCCGGAAGTCATCAAGCAGAAGTATCCGAAGGGCTTCGAGGCGCCGCGTCCCTACCTGCGCCTGACTCCGCAGCCGAACAAGTAATCGGCGCGATTCCCTAACGGCTGACCACGCGCCTGATGGCGTTGAGCTAGCCGAAAGACCGTCGTCCCCGGCCTCGGCGGCCCCCTTGGCGGGGACGACGTCTTTATGTTCGCGGCGCCAATGGCGGGGAGGCCGTTCTTCAACGTCTTTGCGTTGCAAAATGGCAACGCGCCATGCTCATCCGTACGAATATCTCTGCATAAGCAAATAAGGAAGCTGTTGTTTGTTTAACTGCCGAGCAGCTTTACCCTGTGTGCCACATTGGGAGCAAAGCATGTCGATGACTTACATAGTGGCGGGTTTCGCAGTTGGGCTGCTGGTCGGAATGACCGGGGTAGGGGGCGGTTCGCTCATGACCCCGCTCCTGACCCTGCTGTTCGGCGTCTCGCCTTCGGTCGCGGTCGGCACCGACCTGGCCTTCGCGTCCATCACCAAGGGCGCCGGCACCATCACCCACCGTTTCAACCGCACCGTCCAGTGGCCCATCGTCGGCCGCCTCTGCCTGGGCGCGCTGCCTGCGGCCGTGCTGGCCACGCTTGCGCTGCGCGAATTCGGCGCGCTGGACAAGGAAATCGGCCTGGTAATCCGCTATTCGATCGCCGGTTCCGTGCTGCTGACCGTGATCGCGCTGCTGTTCCGCGGCAAGCTGCTGGCCTGGATCAACGCGCACCCGGAGCGCCAACTGCAGGGCAAGGCGCTCGCCGCCGCCACCATTTTCTGCGGCGCCGTGCTGGGCGTGCTTGTCACCGTATCGTCCATCGGCGCGGGCGCGATCGGCGCCACCCTGCTGGTCTTCCTGTATCCAAAACTGACCCCTGCCGAAGTGGCGGGAACCGACATTGCTTATGCGGTCCCGCTCACGGCCATCGCGGCCGTCGGCCACTGGTGGCTGGGTTCGATCGACTGGATGCTGCTGCTGACCCTGCTGGTGGGTTCGGTGCCCGGCATCACCCTCGGCGCGATGGCATCGCGTGCCGTACCGGAGCGTTTCCTGCGCGCGCTGCTTGCCACCACCTTGACCGGCGTAGCGGCGAAGCTGGTCCTTTGAGCCAGGCCAAATAGGGAAAGTGTCTATGCAAATGAGGAAAGTTTCGTTTGCTTTATGAGACTCAGGTGAGATTATTGTGGCCCGTTAGAAGAATTTGTAATAAGGGCTTCCATGACTTTCCCAGCACAGCCGAGCATCGGTGTGAGCAAGAGCGCCAGACGCTCCCCAGGCCGGGTCATCCCCGGCTTCGGCATCTCGCTCGGCTTCACCATCTTTTACCTGGCGCTGATCGTCCTGATCCCGCTGTCGGCGGTCTTCCTCAAGACCTTCACGATGACCTGGGACGCGTTCTGGGCCGCCGTGACCTCCGAGCGTGTGATGGCGTCCTACCGCCTGAGCTTTGGCGCCTCGCTGATCGCCGCCTTCATCAACGTCATCTTCGGCGGCATCGTCGCCTGGGTGCTGGTGCGCTACCAGTTCCCCGGCAAGCGCTTCATCGACGCCCTGGTCGACCTGCCGTTCGCGCTGCCGACCGCGGTGGCCGGCATCACGCTCACGGCCCTGTATTCGCATAACGGCTGGATCGGCCAGTACCTGGCCAGCCTGGGCATCAAGGTCGCCTTCACGCCGCTGGGCGTGGTGCTGGCCCTGACCTTCATCGGCCTGCCGTTCGTGGTGCGCACCGTGCAGCCGGTGCTGGAAGAGGCCGAGCGCGAGCTCGAGGAAGCCGCCGCCAGCCTGGGCGCTTCGCCGCTGCAGACCTTCATCCGCGTGGTGCTGCCTACCATCGTGCCGGCGCTGCTGACCGGTTTCGCGCTGGCTTTCGCCCGCGCCACCGGCGAATACGGCTCGGTGATCTTCATCGCGGGCAACCTGCCTATGGTGTCCGAGATCACGCCGCTGTTCATCATCACCAAGCTGGAGCAGTACGACTACGCGGGCGCTACCGCCATTGCAGTCGTCATGCTGATCATCTCCTTCATCCTGCTGCTGACGATTAATCTGCTGCAGGCCTGGACACGCAAACGGGCGGGCAAGAAATGAGCGCAGTCCTCGACAACGTGGCGTCCGCGCCTTCCAAGCCCGTGCCGGCCAGGCGCCCGGCCACCAATGTGTTCGAACCGAACTGGGTGCGCTACACCCTGATCGCGGTCGCGCTGGCCTTCCTGACCCTGTTCCTGTTCGTGCCGCTGATCGCGGTGTTTACCGAAGCGCTCAAGCGCGGCTGGGAAACCTATGTCGAATCGATCAAGGACCCGGATGCGCTGTCGGCCATCAAGCTGACCCTGATCGCGGCCGGCATCTCGGTGCCGCTCAACCTGGTGTTCGGCGTCGCCGCGGCCTGGGCCATCGCCAAGTTCGAGTTCCGCGGCAAGAGCATCCTGCTGACCCTGATCGACCTGCCGTTCTCGGTGTCGCCGGTGATCGCGGGCCTGATCTACGTGCTGCTGTTCGGCGCCCAGGGCTGGTTCGGCGATTGGCTGGCCGAGCACGACATCAAGATCCTGTTCGCGGTGCCGGGCATCGTGCTGGCGACGGTGTTCATCACCTTCCCCTTCGTGGCGCGCGAGCTGATTCCGCTGATGCAGCAGCAGGGCACCGAGGAAGAAGAGGCCGCGCTGGTGCTGGGCGCTTCGGGCTGGCAGACCTTCGTCAAGGTCACGCTGCCGAACATCAAATGGGGCCTGCTGTACGGCGTGATCCTGTGTAACGCCCGTGCCATGGGCGAGTTCGGCGCGGTGTCGGTGGTGTCGGGCCACATCCGCGGCGAGACCAACACCATGCCCCTGCAGGTCGAGATCCTCTACAACGAATACAACTTCACGGCCGCGTTCGCGATCGCATCGCTGCTGGCGCTCCTGGCGCTGGTGACCCTGGCGGTGAAGAGCTTTATCGAATGGCGCCTGCACCAGGTCAAGAAGGCCGCCGCCGACGAACGCAATACGGAGCACGCAGCATGACTATCGAAGTCCAACACATCCACAAGCAATTCGGCCAGTTCACCGCGCTGGACGATGTCTCGCTCAAGTTCCCGGACGGCGAACTGACCGCGCTCCTGGGCCCTTCCGGCTGCGGCAAGACGACACTGCTGCGCGTGATCGCGGGCCTCGAGCATCCGGATTCGGGCAGCGTGCTGCTCGACGGCCAGGATGCCTCGCACCACCACGTGCGCGAGCGCCAGGTCGGCTTCGTGTTCCAGCACTACGCGCTGTTCAAGCACATGACCGTGTTCGAGAACGTCGCTTTCGGCCTGCGCGTCAAGCCGCGCAAGGAGCGTCCGAGCGAGCAGCAGATCCGCGAAAAAGTGAAACAGCTGCTGGAGCTGGTGCAGCTGGACTGGATCGCCGACCGCTATCCGCCGCAGCTGTCCGGCGGCCAGCGCCAGCGCATCGCGCTGGCCCGCGCCCTGGCCGTCGAGCCGCGCGTGCTGCTGCTGGACGAACCCTTCGGTGCGCTGGACGCCAAGGTGCGCAAGGAACTGCGCCGCTGGCTGCGCCGCCTGCACGACGACCTGCACGTGACCTCGATCTTCGTGACCCACGACCAGGAAGAAGCGCTGGAAGTGGCCGACCAGGTGGTCCTGATGAACAAGGGCCGCGTGGAGCAGCAGGGCGCGCCTGGCGATGTGTATAACAAGCCGGCTTCGCCGTTCGTGTACGGCTTCCTGGGCAACGTCAACCTGTTCCACGGCCGCGTGCACGAAGGCGTGCTGGCGTCGGGCGACGTCACCTTCAATGCGCCGCAGTTCGCCGGCGTGCGCGACGGCGCCGGTATCGGCTACGTGCGTCCGCACGACCTGGATGTGGAACGCTATACGCCGGGCGCCGAAGGCGTGGTGGCCAAGCTGCGCCGCGCCCATGCGATCGGACCGCTGGCCCAGCTCGACCTGGAGCGCGCCGACAATGCGCAGCTGATCGAAGCCGTGCTGCCGAACGAGCGCTTCGCCAGTCTCGGATTGAAAGAGGGCGAGACCCTGGTCGTGCGTCCGCGCCGCATCGAAGTGTTCGTGGACCAGGGGGAAGGCATATGAATTTCCAGCAGCTGCGTTCCGTACGCGAAGCGGCGCGCCGCGACTTCAACCTGACCGAGGTGGCGAATGCGCTGTTCACTTCACAGCCGGGCGTGTCGCGCCAGATCCGCGAACTGGAAGAAGAACTGGGCGTCGAGATTTTCGAGCGCAACGGCAAGCGTTTGACGGGCCTGACGCCGCCGGGCAAGGGCATCCTGCGTATCGTCGAGAAGCTGCTGGTGGAAGCGGAAAACCTGCAGCAGGCCAGCCGCGAGTATGCGGCCCAGGACAGCGGCACCTTGACCGTGGCCGTGACCCACACCCAGGCGCGCTATGCACTGCCGCAGGTGGTGCAGTCCTTCCGCTCGGCCTTCCCGGGCGTGCGCATCGCCCTGCAGCAGAGCGCACCGGAGCATATCGCGGAGTGGGTCTTGTCGGGCAAGGCCGACATCGGCATCGCGACCGAGGGCTTGTCGGCGTTTCCGGACCTGGTGTCCTTTCCGTGCTACCGCTGGAGCCACCTGGTGGTGGCGCCGGAGGGGCATCCGATCTTCGCGACTTCGCACCCGCTGCGGCTCGAGGACCTGGCGGAGTATCCGCTCATTACCTATGACGTCGGCTTCACGGGCCGCAGCCATATCGATGCGGCCTTCGTCGAAGCGGGGCTGGCGCCGGATATCGTCCTTACCGCGATGGATTCGGACGTCATCAAGCAGTATGTGTCGCTGGGGCTGGGCGTCGGGATAGTCGCGTCGATGGCCTTCGACCATGGGCGCGACAAGGGGCTGAGGGCGATCGAGTCGTCGCACCTGTTTGCGCAGAATGTGACCAGGCTGGCGGTGCGGCGCGGGTCTTACCTGAGGGCGTATGCGTATCACTTCATCGAGCGGTTTGCTCAGGGGTATACGCGGGCGGATATCGAGAAGGCGTTGCAGGCGGCGGAGTGAGTTGAGCTCGTGGCTGCTCGAAGAAACTTGGGTTCCGGCCTTCGCCGGAACGACGGTCTTTAGGTTAGTGGTTATCTTTTAATGCACCACCGCCCTCAGCACGTCGTTCCGGCGAAGGCCGGAACCCAAGTTTTGCGTGAACAGCGTTAGCGCCGATCACTGCCCAGGATTGGTGAACCGCGCATGAATCTCATCGATCGCTGCAACCACATCCGCTGACAGCTTCACCTCCACCGCCCCGATGTTCTCCTCCAGCTGCGCCAGCGACGTCGCCCCAATAATGGTCGACCCCACGAACCACCGCGAATAACACCACGCCAGCGCCATCTGAGCCGGGCTCAATCCATTCTCCCGCGCCAGCTTCGCATACTCCGCGCACGCCGCCAGCACCGCCGGCCGCAGGTAACGCGGACTCCAGCTCTTCGGAAAAATATTCAGCCGCCCCTGCGCCTTGGGATCGTCCAGGTACTTGGCCGTCAGCTGCCCGAACGCCAGCGGGCTATACGCCAGCAAACTGACATCGCTGCGGAAGCACGCTTCATCCAGCAAACTGGTCTCGAAGGCCCGCGCCGTCAGGTTGTACAGATTCTGGATCGTCGCGATCCTCGGCAGGCCCTTCATCTCCGAAAGCTTGACGAACTCGCACACGCCCCAGGCGCTCTCGTTCGACACGCCGATGTGGCGGATCTTGCCCTCGTCGATCAGCTCCCCCAGCGCCATCAGGCTCTCTTCGATCGGCACCGCCGCGCGCTCGGCCTCCGGGTTGAACTGGTTCGCCCCGAAAACCGGCAGGTTCCGGCTCGGCCAGTGCAGCTGGTACAGGTCGATATAGTCGGTCTGCAAACGCCGCAGGCTGTCCTCGACCGCCGCGCGGATGTCGGTCCGGCCGAGGTTGTGCTGCGGCCCGCGAATCCAGGGCGCGTGCGGATTCGGCCCGGCCACCTTGGTGGCCAGCACCACGTCCGGGCGCCGGCCGCTCTTCTTGAGCCAGGTGCCGATGAAGCGCTCGGTCGAGCCTTGCGTGGCCGCGTTCGGCATCACCGGGTACATCTCGGCGGTGTCGATGAAGTTGACGCCGCGCTCCAGTGCGAGATCGAGCTGGCCGTGCGCGTCCGCTTCGCTGTTCTGCTCGCCGAAGGTCATGGTGCCGAGGCAGACCGTCGACACCATCAAATCCGTGCGGCCCAGCTGCCTGCGTTCCATGTTCACGCTCCTGTCATGTGCGCAGCGCGTCGGCGCACTCGCGCACCAGCGCCGGGCCCGCGTAGATCAGGCCGCTGTACAGCTGCACCAGCTTGGCGCCGGCAGCGATCTTGGCGCGCGCATCCTGGCCGCGCATGATGCCGCCCACGCCGATGATCGGCACTTCCTCGCCCAGCTCGGCCTTGAGCGCGCGGATCACGATGTTCGACTGCTCGAACACCGGCGCGCCCGACAGGCCGCCGGCTTCGTTCGCATGCTTCATGCCTTCCACATCGCGGCGGTTGAGCGTGGTGTTGGTGGCGATCACGCCGTCGATCTTGTGGCGCAGCAGGGCGCCGGCGATGTCGCGGATCTGGTCGCCGTCCACGTCCGGCGCGATCTTCAGCGCCACCGGCACGTAATGGCCGTACTCGTCGGCCAGGCGCGACTGCTCCTGCTTGAGCTGGGAGAGCAGGGCGTCCAGTTCCGACGCACCCTGCAGCTGGCGCAGGTTCTTGGTGTTGGGCGAGGAGATATTGACCGTCACATAGCTCGCGTAGGGATAGACGCGGCGCAGGCAGTGCAGGTAATCCTCGGCGGCGCGCTCGATCGGGGTGTCGGCGTTCTTGCCGATGTTCAGGCCCAGCACGCCCTGGCGCTCCTGGTAGAAGCGCGAAGCCTGCACGTTGGCCACGAAGGCGTCCACGCCGCCGTTGTTGAAGCCCATGCGGTTGATGATGCCGCGCGCCTTCGGCAGGCGGAACATGCGCGGCTTCGGGTTGCCCATCTGGCCGCGCGGCGTCACGGTGCCGATCTCGATCGAGCCGAAGCCGAGCGCGGCCAGGCCGTCGATGTAGGCGCCATCCTTGTCCAGGCCGGCGGCCAGGCCGACCGGGTTGGGGAAGGTGATGCCCATGACGGTGCGCGGGTCGGGCTGGGGTTTCTTGACCACGCTGGTCAGGCCGAGTTCGGCGGCGCGGCGCAGGGCCGGCAGGGTCAGGTTGTGGGCCGCCTCGGGATCGAGCGAGAACAGCACGGGACGGGCAAGGGCGTACAGGAGTTTGTCGGACATGGGGTGCTCAGTGTGATAATCCCCGCCATTCTACCGTGCGGCGACCCGTAGAGGATCGCCGGGCGTTGTCAGCGCTCCAGGACGCTCCAGACGCCGTTGACGCGCGCTTCCAGCGGGCGGAAATTGATCTTGTAGGCCATCTTCGGGCTTTGTTCGATCCAGTAGCCCAGGTAGACATAGCCCAGGCCGAGCTCGCGCGCCTGGTTCACCTGCCACATCACGTTGTAAGTGCCGTAGGAGGCGCCTTCGACGTCCGGATCGAAGAAGGTGTACACCGAGGACAGGCCGTCCGACAGCACGTCGATGATCGAGACCATGCGCAGGGTGCCGTCCGGCTCGCGGAACTCGACCAGGCGCGTGTTGACCCGGCTCTGCAGCAGGAACTGGGCGTACTGGTCGCGGCTGTCCTGGTCCATGCCGCCGCCGACGTGGCGCGTGGTCTGGTAGCGCAGGTAGAGCGCGTAGTGCTCGTCCGAGAAAGCCAGGTTGGCCACCATCGCGACCAGCTCGCCGTGGCGCTTCCACGCGCGGCGCTGGGTGCGGTTGGGCGTGAAGTCCTCGCACTTGACACGCACCGGGATGCAGGCCTGGCAGCCGTCGCAATAGGGACGGTAGGTGAAGATGCCGCTGCGGCGGAAACCGTTCTTCACCAGCTCGGAATACACGTCGGCATTGATGAGGTGCGAGGGCGTCGCCACCTGCGACCTGGCCTGGCGGGAATCGAGATAGCTGCACGGATAGGGCGCCGTGGTATAGAACTGCAGCGTTGCGAAGGGCAGGTCATTTAGGTGCGTCATGCAAAAAGCTCTCGAGACGACGTGGTGAAACCTATTTTAGCGAAATCGCGCTGCGCACAGTGTTAGCCAGTCAACGGTGCCGCCACCTTCCATTGCGTGATGGCCGGTTCGCGGATCGCAGCGCGCAGATGCTCGAGGAAGCGGCTGCGCGGGATCGGCGCAGCGCCCAGCGACGCCAGGTGGCCGGTCTCCTGCTGGCAGTCGATCATGCGCACGCCATGCCCGCGCAGGAAGGACACCAGGTAGGCGAGCGCCACCTTGGACGCATCCGAGACGCGTGCGAACATCGATTCGCCATAGAACATGCGGCCGATGCACACGCCATACGCGCCGCCGACCAGCTCGCCGTCCAGCCAGACCTCGGCCGAGTGGGCATAGCCCATCTGGTGCAGGCCAGTGTAGCCGTCGATGATGTCTTCCGAAATCCAGGTTCCGGGTCCGTCGCGCCGCGGAGCCGCGCAGGCGCGCATCACCTCTTCGAAGGCGGTGTCGAAGCGCACGTCCCAAGGCCCGCCCTCGACGCGGCTGCGCTCGACCTTGCGCAGGGTCTTTTTCAGGCTGTCGCTGACCTTGAACTGCTCGGTGAGCAGCACCATGCGCGGATCGGTGCTCCACCACAGGATGGGCTGGCCTTCCGAAAACCAGGGGAAAATCCCGTTCTGGTACGCAAGCAGCAGGCGCTGGGGCGAGAGGTCGGCGCCGGCCGCGAGCAGGCCGGGCGCGTCCACGGTCAATGCCTCGGACACGTCGGGAAAAGGCGTATCGCTCTCGAGCCAGGGGATCATGCGGGCCTCGCCGGGTCAGTCGGGCCCGCGCGGCGCGAGCATGGGGCGCACGATATCCCGGCTGTGGAATCCATAGCTGCCGCCCTCGCGCACTTTGATCCGGTCGGCAAAGAAGAGTTCCAGGGTGCTGCGGATGGTGGGGAAGGCCAGCTCGTCCCAGGGGATCTCGGCTTCCGTGAACAGTTTGACTTCCAGGCTTTCGATACCCGGCGCGAAATCGAGGTCGCGCAGGCGCGCCAGGTAGAACAGGTGCACCTGGTGCACGTGGGCCACGTTCAGCAGGGTGAACAGGTTGCCGAGCTCGACGTTGGCGCCGGCTTCCTCTTCGGTTTCGCGCACGGCGGCCTGCTCAGTGGTCTCTTCGTTTTCCATGAAGCCGGCCGGCAAGGTCCAGTAGCCGTAGCGCGGCTCGATGGCGCGGCGGCACAGCAGCACTTGCAGCTTGCCGTCCTGTTCCCAGACGGGAATGGAGCCGATGACCAGCTTGGGATTGTGATAATGGATCGTGTGGCAGTGCGTGCAGACGTAGCGCGGCCGGTTGTCGCCTTCAGGAATGGCCAGCGCGACAGGATGGGCGCACTCGGAGCAGAATTTCATAGGTCATCGACGAATTGGTATTGCCCTTTACTTTACACTGATTGCAGTGCTCATGTGGTCCGGCAAGGGCCTGGAAAGCGGGCTGCGGCGCTTATGCATGAGTCATAAGCTGCTGCAATCGCACATCGCGGCTGGATTGAGTTTGCCTAAAAGGTAGAAGCTGCGTATAATACGAACCATCAGACGCGGGGTGGAGCAGTCTGGCAGCTCGTCGGGCTCATAACCCGAAGGTCACAGGTTCAAATCCTGTCCCCGCAACCAGAATTCGAAAAGCCGCCGGTTCGCAAGAATCGGCGGCTTTTTCCATTTCGGCGCGTATCTTCCTCGATCCAGGTCAATCCTGCCGCGTTCGCCTGCAATCTTCCCGCATCCCCCTGGTCCAACCGGCAAAGGCTGGCGCATGCCGGCCGTACTGCAAGGGGCGAGCATGCAAGGGGCAACCATGATCCATGTCGACGATATCAACGATTCCTGGGGCTGGGTCGGCCTGAAGGCCGTCGAAGTCCTCGGGGCCAATGCGTTCGGTAACCTCATCATCCGCGACGAGGACGACCACTACTGGCGACTGCGCCCGCAAGACCTGTGCTGCGAACCGGTGGCCAGCAGCAGGGCCGATTTCGACGCGCTCTCGTACAACCAGGATTTTCTCAACGATTGGTATATGCCGGAAGTCGTGTGCCTGGCCGAGGCGGCGCTGGGGCCGCTCCCGGACGGGCGCAAGTACTGCCTCAAGATTCCCAGCGCGCTCGGCGGGCACTACGGCCGCGACAACCTGGCCACCGTGCCGCTGGCGGAACTGATCCGGTTTTCGGGAGAAGGAGCGCAGCAGTTCGAAGGCCTGCCGCGCTGGAATTAAGTCCGCCTGGGCTCAGCCGGCCTGGTCGCTGAGGCTGGCCCACAGGTAGGCGGCGGCCATGGTCCGGTGCGGCTTGTAGCGCTCCAGCAGGCGTTCGGCTTCGGCGATGTCCGGCCGTGCTTCGCCTCCCATCAGCTGGTGGAAGGCTGTGCGCACCGCCACGTCGCCGTGCAGCGAGCAGTCGGGGTAGCCATAGCCGCGCAGCAAGGCGTAGTTGACGGTCCAGGGGCCGATGCCCTTGACGGCCAGCAGTTCGCGGCTGACCTCCATGGGGTCGCGGTCGCGCGCCAGGGACAGCTTGCCTTCGTCCACCAGCTGGGCCAGGCGCAGGACGGTCTCGGCTTTCGCGCGCGAAAACTTGCGGCTGGTGAGCTCGTCGAGCTGCAGGCGGGCGACGTCGGACGCTTCCGGGTAGCACCACAGGCCGCTGGAATGCGGGCGGCCGGCGACCTGGATCAGGCTGCGGCGCAGCGAGATGGCAAAGCTCAGGTTGATCTGCTGGCCAATGATGGCCCAGGTCAGGGCCTCGAACACGGTGGCGGACTGCACGATGCGCAGCCCCGGCTGGCGCGCCAGGATGGGGCCGAGCACCGGATCGGCGCGCGCGAAGTCTGCGAAGGCGGCCGGGTCGATGCGCAGCCCCAGCATGTTGAGCAGGGCGTCTTCTACTGCCTGCTGTTGGGCCGCCGTGAGCTCGCCGTCCGGAACGACGCGGCACAGGGCCATGCCTTCCACGGCCTTCGTGGTCTTGGCCTTTTTCGCCGCGTTGGTAGCGTCCTTGGCATTCGTAGGGAAGGCGATGTCGATCAGCACCGGCACGCCGCCGAGCAGGATGCCTTTGCGCAGGCCTTGTTCGGTGATCTGCTCGGCCACGCCTTCCGCATCGCGGCTGTGGAAGGCCAGCACGTCCTGCACGCGGTAGCCCGCGGGCAGGGGGATGTTCAATTCGCCCATCATTTCCCTTGCGCGGCTGCGGGTGCGCGCAGGAAGGAGGGCGTGAAGCCGGTCACCAGCGCCGTGCCCAGCAGGACGATGGCCGAACCGGCCAGCGTGTGCCAGCCCACCACTTCATGCAGGAAGATCGCGCCCCACAGGATGCCGAAGACCGGGTTCAGGAAGGTCACGGTGAGGGCCGAGGTGGTGCCGACTTCCTCGATCAGCTTGAAGTAGATGATGTAGGCGATGCCGCTGCACAGCACGCCGAGCGCGAGCACGGCGGCCATGATGCCGACGGTCGGTTCGCCGGGCGAAGGGAAGAGCGGAATCACCGGCAGCACCAGGAGCGCGGCCGCCCACATCGAGCCATGGGCATTGGCGAAGGGCGGCACGGCCTTGGCCGACTTGGCGTACTGGCTGGCGATGCTGTAGCTGAGCGCCGCGATCAGGGCCGCGCCCACGGCCAGGCCGGCGCCGGGCAGGTCGGACACGTGGTCGAAGCCGACCAGCAGGGCCACGCCGATGGTGCCCAGCACCAGGCCCAGCGCCGCCCGTCCGCTGACCGGCTGGCGCGCCCACACGAAGGCCACCAGCGCGCCCCACATCGGCGCGGTGGCGTTCAGCACCGACAGCACCGATGCCGACAGGGTGCGGGCTGCGAAGGCGAACAGCACGAAGGGCAGGGCGGAATTGAACAGGCCCAGGATCAGGTAGTGCTTCCAGTGCTCACGCAGATTGAGCGGCGCGGTCGAGGCGCGCTTGCGCAGCACCCAGGCGACACCCGCCAGGAACAGGGCGGCGAAGGCGACCCGGTATTCGATCAGCACGGCGGGACCGAGTACCGGCGCGGCGATGCGCATGAAGAGGAAGGAGCCGCCCCAGATGGCGGCCAGCGCGACCAGGCGCAGCATGTTTGCAGTGTTCATGATGTTGATGCTCGAAGTACGGGAGAACAGGTGATGGTGGCGGCGCCGCCCGGGACGCGCCATCCGTTTTTTGCTTTTACATTGCTTTCGAATTCAGGCGGCGCGTGCGCAGACCTCGGTGGACGCCGTTTCGATGGCCGCCGCATGCGGCACCAGCATCTCCGCGGGAACGCCGTTCTTCACGGCGGTGAGTTCGGCCATGATCGAGATCGCGATCTCGGCCGGCGTCTTGCTGCCGATGTAGAGGCCGATCGGGCCGTGCAGCCTGGCCAGCTGGTCCTCGGTCACGTCGAACAGCTTGAGGCGTTCGCGCCGCTTGCTGTTGTTCAGGCGCGAGCCGATGGCGCCGACATAGAAGGCCTCCGACTTGAGCGCTTCCATCAGCGCCAGGTCGTCCAGCTTGGGGTCGTGGGTCAGCGCGACCACGGCGCTGCGCGCGTCCAGCTTCGCCTCGATTACCAGGTCGTCCGGCATCACGTGGACCAGTTCCACGCCGGGCAGGTTCCAGCCGCTGTGGTATTCCTCGCGCGGGTCGCACACGGTGACGCGGTAGTCCATGCCGGCCGCCACCTGGGCCAGGAAGCGCGACAGCGGGCCGGCGCCGATGATGTACAGGCGCCAGCGCGGACCGTGGATGGTGTGCAGCACATCGCCCTCGACGCGCTGGATGGCGGAGGCTTCCGCGCGGCGCAGGCTGACCGCGCCGGTTTGGAGGTCGATGCTGCGCTCGACCAGTTCGCCCTGGCCGAGGCGCTCGAGCAGTTCGTCGATGCGGCTGTCGCGCGACAGCGGCTCGATGGCGAGTTCGATGGTGCCGCCGCAGGGCAGGCCGAAGCGGTGGGCTTCGTCGGCGCTGATGCCGTAGCTGACGATTTCCGGACGGGTAAATTCGATGCCGTTGCCGCGCACCTTGGCGATCAGGTCGTCCTCGATGCAGCCGCCCGAGACCGAGCCGACCACCTGGCCGTCTTCGCAGATGCCGAGCGTGGCGCCGATCGGGCGCGGACTGGAGCCCCAGGTCTTGATCACCGTGACCAGCTGGCAGCGGCGGCCGGCGGCGAGCCAGGCGGCGGAAGTCTTCAGTACTTCGAGGTCGATACTGTCCATGTGCGCGCGGCCGGGGTGCGGCGTGAAAAGGTTGATGAAGAATAATACAAAAAAAGCGGGGGGCGTGTTGGCGGGGGCGGAAGTAAGCCGTGCGCATAAAAACTTGAGCGGGACCTTGCCAATGGCAAGGTCCCGGCCTGC